>JAFWJE010000021.1 GCA_017511685.1 Candidatus Saccharimonadota bacterium
ACTGGCTACGGCTTTGCCGGCTGGAACACTAAGGCCGATGGCACTGGCACCATGTTTGGCCCTAACCAAACCCTTACTACTTCTGACAGTACCTTAACTTCTACTATGCAGTCCGACCTCGGCAGTAAGGGTCTGATCTTCCACGCCATCTGGGTTCCATCCGCTGGCGATTTACAGACCTGGACCGGCTGTGGCAACCTAACCCAAGGCTCCGTCACCGCCCTTACTGACAGTCGTGATAGTCAAACCTATGCGGTAGCTAAGTTAGCCGACGATAAATGCTGGACTATAGAGAATATGCGCTACAAGCCAACTGCCGGTACAGAAACCACCAGCTTCAGTACAACCAACCCTGGCTCCCAACAATACAGCCTTACTAACATTGACCGCACCAAAGATCCACTAGCCGTATCCTCCCAAGGTTCACCATACTATCAATGGTACAGTTACGGCGGCCAATACTCCTGGCTATCCTCCATTAGCACCACAACTAACAATGGCAGCGCATATTACAATTACAACACTAGCTCCAGTAGCTATACTACCACCGGTACCACCATGGCCGCCAGAACCGCCACTGATGCTGTTAAGAATGCTAACATCTGCCCAGCCGGCTGGAGGCTGCCGAGAGTAGCATATAATGGCTACGTAGACGCTAATGCTGGTAGCAACTCTGACTTCCCATACCTCAACAATGCACTAAACGGTTCATATAGCACTACTTCTACCTTTGCCGGCTCCAATAACTGGCGCAAATACCCTAATAATTTCGTTTTCGCCGGGTTCTGGAATGGCGCTAGTGCGTACAACCGCGGCACGCTCGGGTTCTACTGGTCGTCTAGCGTGTACAATAGTAACTACGCCTACCTCCTGCGCTTCTACTCTACCAGCGTCAACCCAGCCTACAGCGGCAGCAAGAGGTACGGGTACTCTGTACGCTGCGTGTACTCCTCTTAGGAGTAGGGTAGCGGCGCGCCGCGGCGCGCCGCTACTTTCTAGCGTGTAGTTTTTCTTTTTCTATATTTTTCCGCTTTTTGCCCGAACCCTTGTCCCTTAGAGAAAATTGTCTAACCCCCTCTCTTGAAAGAGGGGGTTAGACGCAGCTTTGCCCCGAAGGGGCAAGGCCACTTTTTGGCTCACTTTTGTGAGCCAAAAAGTCAAAGCAAAAAATACATTTTAGCCTAGGGTATGATACAATAGATTTGGGAAGAAACTAGACATAAGCCGCATACGACGGATATACGTTTCTCTGAAAACGCCTCCTCTATAGCGCAACTTGAAGTTTCTAGGTTCAAGGAGCACACTTCTTGAAAGGAGTCTATTTATACTACTTGGTATAGCATTTCCGGTGACGCTTAGGCATCGGCGATGGTAAGTGTCCCTTAAAAACAATCTCTGTCTGTTTGCTTCGCTGCTTTGGCGTGGTGGTATCTTGGGGTTTTGGTCTTGTCTAGGCTCTCTGCCTAGTTTCCAAGTTTTTGGCTTTCGTTTTCGCCGGGAACTGGAATGGCGCTAATGCGAACAACCGCGGCACGAACGGGAACTACTGGTCGTCTAGCGTGAACAATAGTAACAACGCCTACAACCTGAACTTCAACTCTACCAACGTCAACCCAGCCAACAACAACAACAAGAGGAACGGGAACTCTGTACGCTGCGTGTACTCCTCTTAGGAGTAGGGTAGCGGCGCGCCACGGCGCGCCGCTACTTTCTAGCGTGTAGTTTTTCTTTTTCTATATTTTTCCGCTTTTTGCCCGCACCACTAAGTTCAAGGTTGATGCTAGTTTCCCGAACAAGCCCTTTTTTAAGGGCTTGTTTTATTTTTTATTTTTGTAGTGTAGCTTGGATGACCAATAGTCTAGATCAAAATCGGTATAGTCAAATACTTCTTTGAGCATTTTTCTGCTATTGATATGTTGACAAAGCCCTAGGTAAGAAACTAGGGAATCGCCGTCCTTTCTGCCTTTTTTGACATCAAGGCAAGCTTTTTGGAGGTTCTTTTTAATGCGGCGGCCAGGAACGATGTGATTGTGATAGACGACGGCGCCGAGAAAATCTACGCCGTTTTTACTATCTTGGAGGGTGCATTTTTTAGGATGGAGGGTGAGCCCTTTTCTTTTTAGGAAGTTGCGGATGACTCTAACATCGCGTTTTAGCTGTTCAACCTTGCTATCGTCAACTACTATGTAAAAATCATCTACGTAGCGGCCGTAATGCTTGTAGCCAAGTTCGTACATAATGAACTTGTCTAGACTGTCCAAGTACATATTGGAAAGGAGTTGGGAAGTGAGGTTGCCAATAACGATGCCTTTGCCAGCTGGTTGGCCAAAAAGGCTTTTAGATTTTGGCAGTTTGTTCCAGTCAGAGAGTTTGCCTTTTTTCTTGACGCCTTCTACGGGGTCATCCATAATGATTTGTTGCCACAGAAAACGCATAAGTCTGTATTCCTCGGTGTTTTGGTGGCCTTTGAATTGCTTGTCTAAGCCCGCTAGAGCCATTTTGAGTAGTTCTTTACGCGGAAGTGACATGAAGTAGCCTTTGATGTCAAACTTGTACACCCACGCGCGTTTTTTGTAGTTCTGCGAAACGGCGCGGATATGGTGGTCTAGACGCGTGACGCCAAAGAGTGTGCCTTTACCAATGCGGCAAGAATATGAGTCATAGATAAAACGCCGGTCCCACCAATCATAGACAGTGCTGAAAATGAGATGGTGGACAATACGGTCCCGGAAAGTGGCGGCAAAGATTTCGCGGATGACCGGATTGTAAATAATGTGAGCTGTACTACGGCTAGGTACATAAGTTCTGTTTTCTAAATCTTTTTGGAGAATAGCAAGGTTCTCAAATTGATTGATTTCAAAACGATGCTCGTCGTGAGTTTTGCGCTTGCCGTTTTTTCTGGCGTTTTTGTAGGCCTCGTAGAGTTTGTCTCTGAGGCGGTCGCTAAAAGGTTTTTGTAGTTCTTTGATGTATTCTGGGTTATTTAAGTCCATAGGGTGTTCCTCTTAGAAAAGGGAAGTCTGCTTAGACTGCGTTTGGTTTGTGGTGGTTCCGTTGGTGGTTTTGGTGGCAAAAGCCTTATCGATAGCGATATTGAGTTCCCCAATGAGATTACCTATTTTACTAACTTGCTCCTCGCCCCAGTAGCCATTTTCGGCTATAATGAGAATGTTTATGCTCATTATAGTGGCAGATTCTTTTAGCTGTTTTTTGGCTGTGGGGCTTTTGATGAGATTTCTGATGAGCTTGGCATAAACCTGGAGGGCTTGTTTGGCTTGCTCGGCGATTTCTAAACCATAGAGGTTTTTGTAAGTTGGGTCCATAGTGCGGATTTTGGACGGGAGCTGGCGGTTAAGATTCAAAATCGTGTTATAAAGTACGGGGTTCATATTTCTGGGAACCGCAATAGTTCTAATACTATCAAAACATTTAGCTTCTAAATCTTTGAACTCTTGGACTTCTTGTTTGGTGTAAGTTTTTTTAAGTTTGAACGCTACGATGCTGAGGTCTTTATCTATGGTTTCGTAAGGTGCGTAGCCGAGTTTTATGAGACTGGCGTTTAGTTTTTCCAAAAAGCGAACGGAAGCGAGGCCATGCTTGAATTGGTCTTTCCACTCATTATCTGGGTGGATGTGGACCTCGCGTTTTAGGCGGCCGGCAATGAGGTATTTGTAGAATAAAGCGGAGTTGCCGCCGGTTTTATACCATTCGGTGTCTTGGGGGTCTTGGCCGCGGGAGCGAAAGAGGTAGATTTTATCATAGTTGTTCTTTTCGTAATCCTTGACCTTTTGTTTGGCGGCGTAGTAGCGAGTGTCGTCGGTAGTTTTTGATAGTTTAGTTGGTGGTACGATAGGCGTAGCTTCTTTAAGTGCTTTTCTCATATATTCCTTTCTTTCCGTTTTGATGGAAAATTTTAATTAGTATATGAGGGAATGATAAGATGGAAAAAAAGAGGTGGCAAGGTTAAGCGGGAAGGGGGGGAAAAATTATTTGGAGAATTTATTTTTTGTTTACACTATCCGATAGATATGCTATACTCGAAATGCATGGGGAAACAATTGGTTTTTGTTGATGATTCTGGCGACCCTGGCCTTAAGAATACCTCAAGTAACAATTTTGTAATTGCAGCTGCCCTCTTTATTAATCCGAGAGCTGCTGAGGCCCTCTCTGAACAGATTTCAAGATATCGCAAGTCACTTGGTTGGCGTGATGATTATGAGTTCAAATTTGCAAAAATTCGTAAGGATATTGTCGTGGAAGTCCTTAGGATGTCTGTTGGCTACGATTTTAAAATCTATGCGGTTTATGTCGATAAGAGTAGTTTCCGTCAGATAGGTGCCACTATCGATAAAGAAAAACTTTACAATTGGACTATTAAAGAGCTTTTATCTATAGTGCCGCTCAAAAACGCTAAAATTGAAATTGACGGCCGTTCTAGTAGGCAGAATATGAACAGAACAGCTAGTTATCTTAGGCATGAAATAAACATTGATGGCACCAGAAAATTAGACATACGATTTGAAAACTCTACAAAAGACAATCTTATTCAACTTGCGGATTTAATTGCTGGCTCAATTAACCGTTCTATGAATATGGATAAGACTGATTCAAAAACCTACATTGATATTATTAGAGGCAAGATTTCAGAAATAAAACGGATAGATCAAAGGTAAAAAAATGAAACTAGCCCTATCTCTTTTGAGCAGGCGTCCATACGGACACTTTTCGGGCTAGCTTCCTCTACCTACATAATATCACAATATAGTAAAAAAGTAAATCTTTTTTTATTGAGTTTTAGGCGGGTTTTGAAATTAAGGAGTGGACGTCGTAGGCTGTTTGATCTTCGTAGGCGTAGGAGGATTGGATACCTTTCATATAGACTTCACGGTCTTTGATGTTTGGAGTGAGAGCTGACTTTAGTAAGGTTTTGATTTCTAAGTCGTTAATAGGTGAGCGTTCCATTGCGGAAAGGTAGGCAGTCTTTTCTACTTTGGACCAGTCAACGCATTTTTTTAGATGTTTTTTGAGCATCTGATCTAGCCAAATGCGAGTGGCGCGGCCGTTGCCTTCGCGGAAGGGGTGCGCGGCGTTCATTTCTACGTATTTTTTGATGATTTCGTCAAAGGTGTTTTCTGGGAGTTTATCAATGGTTTTTAAGGTGTTTTGCAAATACATTGCTGGAGCAAAACGGAAGTTGCCTTTGCTTAAATCTACTTCCCGCATTTTTCCGGCAAAATCAAAAACATCCTGAAAGAGGTAATGGTGAATCTGGGCCAGCCCTTTGAAAGTGCCAACTTCAAAATCGTTGATTTTTCCGCTTTCAAAAAGTTCAAGTGCGCGTTTTTTGCTGGCTAATTCCTCATTTTCCATAATTGTATTATAGCATAAAAATGGCTGTTTTTGGTTAGAATTGCCAGTGCTTGCGCTTGCTAAAATGCACTAGATATTGTAAAATATAAGTATGATTTATCTTGACCACGCTGCGGCTACGCCGGTTGATAAGAAGGCGCTACTTTCGATGATGCCGTATTTTGCGGACCAGTTTTTTAATCCGTCATCGCCGTATTTGCCGGCTAATCACGTTCGTGACCATTATGAATATGCTAAAGGTCAAATTGCGCATACTATTGGCGCAAAGGGGGCGGACCTTGTAATTACTTCTGGAGCTACGGAGGCGACGAATCTTGCTTTTACCGCTGCTACTACTGCCATGGAACATGCTGTTGCTCCTGAAATTCTGATTTTGGCTACTGAACATGCTTCTGTCCGTGCGGCTGCTATTGCTACTGGTGCTAAAGTTGTGGAAATCAAAGTTGGCCGGACGGGGCTGATTAACCTTAATGATTTTCGACGCAAACTGACAGGGAACACTGTTTTTGTTTCGGTTGCGCTGGTGAATAATGAGCTTGGCACCATCCAGCCGCTTGCCGAGATTGCTGAAATTATCAGGGCTGAGCGCGCTCGGCGCCTTAGTGCGCAGAATACTACTCCGCTTTATTTTCACTCGGATGCTTCGCAGGCGCTAAATTGCCTTGACGTTAACGTGGCTCGGCTTGGTGTGGACCTGCTTACCATTAGCTCTGCTAAAATTGGTGGCCCAAAGGGTGTGGGCGCGCTGTATGTTGGGCATGGTATTAAATTGAAACCGCTGATTGCTGGTGGCGGTCAAGAAGCGGGGCTGCGCTCTGGCACGGAAAATGTTCCTGGGGTGATTGGTTTTGCGGTGGCGGCTGTTTCAGCTAAGGAACATACCAACGGTAATCGTAAAAAATACGAAAATCTGGCCGGCATCCTGCGTACTGAGCTAGAAAAGGCTGTGGTGTCACCACTATTTTTACATGATAAAAAACACCATCTATCTAGTTTTGTGCCGGTGAGTTTTCCGGGGATAGACGCTGAGCGGTTGATTTATAAATTAGAGGAGCAGGAAGTTTATCTTGCTACTGGCGCTGCTTGCGCGGCAAATAAGGGAACTAAATCGCACGTCTTGACGGCGGCTGGGCTGAGTGATGCCGAAATTGCTGGTTCGCTCCGCATCACGCTGGGGCCGCTTAATACTGAAGATGATATGCGGCGTGCTGGGCAGCTGATTGTTGCTGCTGTTAATGAGGAGTTTGAGCGATGTCAGAAGTAGCAAGCGTGGCAAGTGGCGCTGCGGCGGCAGGACCTGCTACAGTTTATCTTGGTATGTCTGGCGGCGTTGATAGTTCGCTTTCTGCTGTCTTATTAAAAGAGCAGGGCTATCACGTGGTGGGCGTTTACATGAAAAATTGGAGCCGCGACCTTCCTGGTATGAAATGCCCATGGGCTGAGGATTTGGCCGATGCCAAGCGCGTGGCGGTACGTCTGGGGATTGATTTTGAGGTGTTTGATTTTGAAAAAGAGTACAAGCAAAAAGTGGTTGATTACATGCTGGATGAGTTTAAAAAGGGAAACACGCCAAATCCTGATATTATGTGCAATCAAGAGATTAAATTCAAGCTGTTTTATGATGTGGCGCGCGAGCGCGGTGCTGATTTTATCGCCACCGGGCATTATGCCAGAGTTGGAATGGCGGCAGGACCCGCCACCCCAGCCCTATTAAAGGCCGTTGACGAAAACAAGGACCAGACGTATTTTCTTTATCGCATTTCTGAGGACGCTTTAAAGCACACTATCTTTCCGATTGGCGATATGTATAAAAAAGACGTGAAGGCGCTTGCTGCTAAAAAAGGTTTAGATAACGCCTATAAAAAAGAGTCCATGGGGGTTTGTTTTGTGGGGGAAGTCGGTATTAAAGATTTTTTGAAAGAGTATATTGACGAAAAGCCTGGCGAAATTCGCGAGCTTAAAACCGACCGCGTGCTGGGCGCGCATGAGGGTGCGGTGTTTTATACGTTGGGTCAGCGGCACGGGCTTAATATCGGCGGTGGTTTGCCGTATTATGTGGTGAAAAAAGATATCGCGAAAAATATCGTTTATGTTTCGCGGGATTTGAATGCGGCGGAGCTTTGGACGGATGAGTTGAAGCTAAAAGATGTCATCATGCGGAACGATGATTGGCGTAATCGAGTTGGGGATGGTTGTGCGGTTCCGTTTGAAGTGCGCTTGCATCACCGCGCACCGTTGATTCCGGCGACTTTTGACCTTGATAATTCTGTGGTGAAATTTGCCGAAAAAATCAAAGCTCCGGCTGCTGGCCAATCCGTTGTATTTTACAGCGGTGACGTTTGCCTCGGTGGCGGCATCGTGGTATAATGAAACAATGAAAGCAAGTGAAGTTCGTCAAAAATTTTTAGATTTTCAGAAAAAACGTGGGCATAAAATCATCGCTCCGGCGCCGCTGGTGCTAGAGAATGACCCTACAACGCTGTTTACCGGCTCTGGTATGCAGCCGCTTTTGCCGTATCTTTTGGGGCAGCCGCATCCTTTGGGCGATAAGTTAGCTGATTCCCAGCCTTCTTTGAGATTGCAAGACATTGAAGATGTTGGTGACCCGCGCCATACTACTGTTTTTGAGATGCTAGGGAACTGGTCGCTGGGTGATTATTTTAAAAAGGAGCAGATTCCGGCATTCTTTGACTTTTTGACTAAGGAAATTGGCCTGGACCCGGCCAAAATTTACGTTACTTGTTTTATTGGCAATGAAAAATACGGTATTAAAAAGGACACTGAGGCTGCAGAGATTTGGCAGGAGGTGTTTAAGAAGGCGGGCGTGGACGCTAAAATTGCCGAAATCGGCTCTGCCGCAGATGGTGATAAGCGGGGTATCAAGCCGGGTGAGCACATTTTCTTTTATGATGACAAGGAAAACTGGTGGTCACGCGGGGGCGGTATTGAAAGTACGCCGATAGGTGATCCTTGTGGTCCAGATTCTGAGGTATTTTACGATTTTGGTGAGGACAAGCAGGACGTAGAACGTTACGGTCAGTCTCATCCAGCTTCTGATGGCGCGCGGTTTATGGAAATTGGCAACCAAGTTTTTATGCAGTATCGTCGCAAAGAGGATGGTACTTTTGAGGAGTTGGCCAAGAAAAACGTGGACTTTGGTGGTGGCTTGGAGCGGATTACGGCGGCTTCGATTGATAGTTTTGATGTGTTTAAGATTAGTTTACTGAAGCCGATTATTGACAAACTGGAGGAGCTTTCTGGTAAGTCTTATGATAACAATACCGACGAGATGCGCATTATTGCGGACCATTTGCGGGGCGCGTATCTTTTGACTGCCCAGGGGTTGACGCCGTCTAACAAGCAACAAGGTTATGCTCTTCGGCGGTTGATTCGCCGCGCTGTGCTGAAGGCGCTGGATCTTGGCATTGCGCAGGATTTTATCTCGGAAGTGGTGCCGATTATCGCAGGGAATTATGATGATTTGCCGGATAATATTTTGACTCATCGTGAGACGGCGGTGGCTGTTCTTGAAAAGGAGGAGCGTGCTTTCCGTCAGACTCTAAACAAGGGCTTAAAAGAGATGCAAAAAATGATTCGGCAGGATGCTGATGGTATTTTGAGCGGTTCTGATTTGTTCAAACTTCAGGACACTTATGGCTTTCCGTTTGAAGTTTCGGTGGAGGAGGCTTATCGTCAGAATATTACGCTGTCTAAAGATTATAAAGCGGAGTTTGATGCCGCACTTGCCGAGCAACGTGAGCGTTCTAAGACTGCGTCAAAGGGGATGTTTAAAGGTGGTTTGGAAGACCATGGCGAGATGAGCACTAAGTATCATACTGCTACGCATTTGACTTTGGCGGCGCTGAAGAAGCTAGTGGATGGTGATATCCATCAGCAGGGTTCCAATATTACGCCAGAACGGATGCGCCTAGATTTTAACTTGGACCGCAAACTGACCCCAGAAGAGAAGCAAGCTGTGGAGGATCAGGTGAACGCGTGGATTGCCGATGATTTGCCGGTGGTTTTTGACACTTATGACAAGGAATATGCTCGCGACACGTTGGGTGCAGAGGGGCAATTCTGGGATAAATACGATGACTCTGTGAAAGTTTATACTATTGGGGATTTTGATGCACCGGTTTCTCGCGAGATTTGCGGTGGTCCACACGTTGAGCATACAGGGGTGCTAGGGCATTTCCGGATTAAAAAGGAAGAATCTAGCTCCGCTGGGGTACGGCGCATTAAAGCTGTGCTGGAATAATTAGTTCGGTTTTTGTTCGGGAAGGGAAAGAAAGAGGGTATGCGAGTTTGTTTTTTGGTGCATTTTGGCGTGGGGGAGGGGTGAATAACAGGGAAAAGGGAAAAAGGGAAATAAAATAGGGAAATGTCAAATTTAAAAAAATCCTAGCTAAAAGCAGCTTTAAGGCATATTTAGCATCGGTCGGCTCGCGCAATATGAACTAGAAATATTTTTTAACGATTTTTCTCGGAATCCAAAATCGCCTTCGGCGATTTTCTATCCTCGAAAAATCTAAAATATTTCTAGTCCATGTTGGCTCGCCTCTTTTACGATGCTAAATCCTACCTTAAAGCTGCTTTCAGCTTAGAATATACTTACCTTCAACCGTCGGTAGATTTAGCGTCGTAAAATATACATTGTGCGACATTGGAAATATGGAAAAAAGACGATTGTGTATGCGTCTTTTGGTAGCTGATTTTTACTGGATTTTGGTTTCCTGGTTTAGTTTTCTACGTATTTCCCCACCAGACGCGATTCTGGGCCGTTTGGTGCCGTGAGACGGTTTAGTATACTACTTATGCTTAAAAGCTCCTCAGTGCGCATTTTAGGGGCTTTGAGGGGTTTAACAGGGGTGGAATAGGGGTGGAAAGAGGGCCTAACAGGGGTGGATAGGATAAGGAAAAGGGGAATAACAGGGGTAAAAAAAATAGCAAAACAGAGGTAGATATAGCAACAACAGGGGTAAGGGAATCACCTAGTGTTTTTTGAAAGATTTTTTGTGGCGGTTTGGTTTTTTATTACTCCCCTGTTGTTTATTGATGGGGTTTCCCTGTTGTTTATTAGAGGAAGTTTCAGCAGCTTTTTCAGCGGCAAGGCGGCCGAGGTCTTTGAGACCGGGGCGGTCGGTCTTATCCTCGGCGGTATTAGGGGAAAGTTTTAGCTTTTTGAAATCGGATTTAGGGGAGGATTGGTAGGCAAAGCCCTTCTTCTCGATGACATTTCCCTGTTTAACAGGGGTGTACCCCTGTTCTTTGGCGCCATTTGCGCCGGCTTCGCGGCCAGAATCTGATAATTCCCTTTTATATTTTTCTGATTGCTCAATGGTGTCTTTGATTTCAGCTTCAACTTCGGCGCGAGGGCGGGAATACTTCATGCGTGAGGAGGAGACAATAGCCTCAAAATTATCTTGAGGAGTGTTAGGGATAGATAAAGTAGTGGCAGAGAAGGCTGGGACCTTTTCACCGTTGATAATCATAGAGATGACGAAATTGCGGTTGTTCATCTGGAGTAAATCTTGAGCTTCGAAGGTCGGCTCGAACTGCTTAACGAGGAGAGGAGCATCATCGGCGGAAACGCGGAAGGAGATGGTGGTGCCGACATTGCCGAAAACAGCATCTCTGACAGTGTCGGTCATCTGGGAAATGTATTGGTTGGCGACGGTGAGGTTAAGGCCGTATTTACGAGCTTCGGAGAGAATGACGGCAAAGCTGTCGGTGGCGAAGTTCTGGAACTCGTCGACATAGAGGTAGAATGGGCGGCGGTCGGCGACGTCGGGGATGTCGGAGCGGCTCATAGCAGCAAGCTGGACCTTAGTAACAAGGAAAGCACCCAGAATACCGGCGTTATCTTCGCCGATGAGGCCTTTTGATAGATTGACGACTAAAATCTTGCCTTCATCCATAATGCGGCGAACATCAAAACTGGACTTTGGCTGACCAATGATGTTCCTGATAATCGGGTTGGCGGTAAAGGCGCCGACTTTGTTTAGAACTGGGGCGATAGACTCGTTGACCTGCTTTTCATTCCATTGGCCAAATTCGTGTTTCCAGAATTGAAGCACGGTAACGTCTTTACAATAATCAAGGGTTTCTTTGCGGAAATCTTTGTCAGTGAGCATACGAGAAATATCGAGTAGGGTGGTCTCTGGGCGATCTAGGAGGGCGAGTAAAGTGTAACGGAGGATGTGTTCTAGGCGCGGGCCCCAAGAATCGCCGAACATACGCTTTAAGACGCCGATAACCTCTGAGGTGACGTTAGGTTTTCTGGCTGGGTCGGAAAGTTCCAGCGGGTTGAATGCGACTGGATACTGAGTGTCAGCGGGGTTGAAGTAAACGACGTCTTTGATACGCTTTTCAGGGATGAAGCGGAGATTGTTGATAGCAAAATCACCGTGCGGATCGATGATACAGTAACCCTGGTCATAGAAAATGTCGGATAGAGCAAAGAGCTCAAGCATACCGCTTTTCCCTGCTCCGGTCTGGCCGATAATATAGACGTGGCGCGAGCGGTCGCGACGATACATACCGAACTGGTGGTTGATGCCGCGGAAATTAGTGAGGCCGAAGGCGGAGATGTTTTCGTCGTTAGCGGCGTTACCGGTGATAAGGGGGAGCTGGGCTGGCGGCTCGGCAGTTTTAGAGGTGGCCCAGACGATGTTAGGGGTCTCAACAGAGGTGTGCGGGAGGTGATAAACCGAGGCTAACTCGGAAATATTTAAGATAAAGCCATGGCCGCTGAATTGGCGGAGTTTGTAGGCGTTTAGTGCGGATTTGTCAAAGGTGCCGCCGATGGATTTGAAACCGTTTAAGTTGGTGGAATTGTATTGTTTGAAGGTGCCGACTAGCGCCTGCATATTGAGTTTGGCGTCCATTTGGTCGTCACCGAGGTAGGTGAGGCGGATTTTAACTTCGTAGCCTAGCTTGGTGGCTTTTTCTTCGGCCTTTTCGACCTGAGTTTTGGCGCGCTCAGATAATTCTACCTTGACTGGGGATTCTGTTCCGCCTTCTGGAGGCCTAAATAACGCACCAAGGGCGGTGATGAGCCAGACCCAGTCGATGCCAAAGAGGCGGAAAGATTTTTGGCCGGACTTGACGCGCTCAACCCATTTATCAGTAGTGGATTTATGCCAATCGTCAGGGATAGGACGGGCGAGAATTTGAATCCAGAGCTCTTCCTTTTTATCGGGATCTAGTTTGGCTAATGTACCGGTGATGCCAGCGAGAGGATCCACTTCGAAGTTTTCAAAGGTTTTGATCGGTAGGACTTCGTTTTCCGTGAGAGTGATTTCTGAGGAATAGCAGACGGGGTGGATTTTGATGGCTTTATCGACGTAATCTTCTTTGACTTTGTAAATCTGGACAGTAGGATACTGGGCGTAAATCTGGCCTTCTACGAAGCTCTGTAAAACTTTTGGCGTCCAGACAAAAAAGCGGATTTGGCCGCCGGTGGAGACGATCTCAAAGCTTAAGTGTTCCTGGATGCCATCGGAGTTTTTTAATTCTTGTTTATCTCTCAAAATACCATGAAGGCTGGCAAATAACTGTTCGGCAGCGAGCTCTTTTTTGTCGTTTTCACGGGGGATTTCAAGCATCAAAAGGACGCTATCGACGTTTAAGACCTTTAGCTTGTTGATTTTTTTGTAATTTTTATAGGTCAAAAAACCGAGGATGCCAACGATTGGTACCCAGACAATCGGCATTAAAATAAAGTTGATGATAGATGCTAGCATATTTTACTACTTTATTTTACCATAAACTACATAAAAATACGAGTGCTATTTTTGGAGTTTGTAGGCGTTTTTGCCGACTTTTTCAAAGAGTTTTTTGTTCTGGAGGTTTAGCAAGATAGTAGTTTCTTTGACTTTGCGTTTATGGAGGACTTCGCGGACGATTTCTTCACGAGTCAATGGTTTATCGGATTTTTCTAGGATGCTAGAGATGATTTCGGAGACAGTGCCTTTAGTATAACCCCAACTATCAAGGGCGTAGATGCCACGGCCGATTAAAACAAAGCGGCTATCTTTAATCAATTCATTGTGGATGGCCTGGACGGTGACATTTTTGCGTTTGAAATTGGAATTTTCAATGGCGGCGGCAATGTCGTTAAAATGCATCGGTTCTTTTTTGTTCTCTAGAATGACGAAAATCTTGTCGCGGATATTTTTGGGATTGACAGTTGGCCACTTAGTGAGACCCCAGAGGCCGCCAAGTGTCGCTAATTGCTTAGAAATAGAGGCAACAGCTTCAATATGAGAAGGATGCTCGTAATTTAATTGATTATCTAGCTCGTCGAGGGTGATAGGTTTTTTGTTCTTTTTGACGATGGTGACAATCTCATCGACTTTTTGCTTGATTTTGGCAGTGTCGCCGTATTCAGCGATGCCGATAGCAGCGTAATAATTGTCATTTTCGTCAATAGTGGTAAGGCCTTTGGAGATGCTGCCGAGGAAGCTGAGGCAAGCGCGTTCCGCGTCAGTGGTCTTTTTGCCGTAGATTTTGTCGGCGAGAGCGGAGATTTTGGCGATGCGACCCATTTCTGTAAGATTGCGGATGATAATCTTTTCAGCGGCGGCTAATTCTTTAATCTCTCCATCCTCGGAACAAACTTTAAGTCTAATTAAGATGGCTTTTTCTAGTTGCCTAACGCGTTCACGTGTAATAGATAACATTTCGCCAATTTGTTCAAGAGTCTCTTTTGAGCCATTTAGGCCGAAACGGCGAGAAATGATTTCTCTTTCGCGGTCCTGCTCGATAATTTTGAGACTGCCTTTGATTGCATTCGCAATCACATCCGCATTTTGGTCCATAAAAACCTTTCTTTATCCACCCCAGTTAGTATTATTCATTTAGCTTATGATAGCATATTTTTGTGCGATTGTCAACTTACTTTTTCTGACTTTCTGTATTCTATTTTACCACATTTTTTACATAGTCAATAATTTATTTTGAAAAAGTTTTAAAATAAGCGGAATGTTATTTCTTTTTCCCTTTTTTATGAGGGGCGTGGCGGGTGGATTTAGGCTTGTTTTTTAAGAGTTCCTCGGCGTCGGCACGAGTAAGCTTTTTAGGGTTGATATCTTTTGGAATTTTGACATTATTGCGGCGGCCTGGGCCTTTAACATAGGGGCCGTAGGCGCCGTTGATAATCATGATATCGTCCCAATCGGCGATAATGCTGTCGATTTTGGCTTGATAGAGAGGCTCGGCATCTCTGAGCGTGATTTTGTAAGGGTCATAGCCTTTCATTGGGATATTATATTTGCCACCCTTAAGATACGGGCCGAAGGGGCCGGCGGCAGCAATTAACTCAGTGCCGTCTTTGGCATGGCCAAGACTGCGAGGGAGGACCGGGAGAGCGAGCTGTTTTAGGGCTTGTTCTAGGGTAACAGTCTTGACGGTGGCGCCTTTTGGTAACGGCGCAAAGCGAGGCTTTTCTCCGGCTTCTTTTTCGTTCTCTCCGAGCTGGATAAAGCCGCCATTTTTACCGATTTTGGCGTAGATATTCTTCCCTGTTTTAGGGTCTTTGCCGAGGGCGGTGGCATTATTATAACGAGCGATGTCGTCGGAATTTTTGACTAATTTAGCAAAAGGCCCGTAGAAATCCCTTAGCATTTTAACTTTTTCGAGCTTTTTCTCGGCGATTTTATCGAGATCGGCTTCGATTTCGGCAGTAAAACCATAATCTACGATTTTGTCAAAATGGTCAGTAAGGAAATCGGAAACGAGCTCGCCAACAGGGGTAGGAATGAGCTTGCCCTTATTGCTGCCAGATTTTTCGGTGAGTTTTGCTTCGGTGATTTTGGTGTTTTTTAATGTAAATTCGATAACTTCACGCTCTTTGCCTTCGGAATCGCCCTTAATGACGTAGCCGCGAGCTTGGATGGCGGACATAATAGAGGCGTAGGTGGATGGGCGGCCGATACCGAGTTCCTCGAGTTTTTTGACAAGGGAGCCTTCGGTGTAGCGAGCAGGAGGTTTGGCGAAAGTTTCATGAGCGATGATTTTTTCGGCTTCTAAAGCGTCGCCTTTTGCTAACTTTGGTAAGTCTAATTCTTTAGACTTGCCGTAAACTTTGAGGAAACCGTCAAAGATAATGGTTTCGCCCTTAGCGATAAAAACGGGGGCGACGGGTCCTGCCGCCGCAGATTCCCCCATCGTGCTCGCCTGACGGCTGCGCGCGCTGGGGGTCCCCCCAGCGGCGTCACCCGTCGCCCCTGCTATTATCTTGATAATAGTGCGATTTACCTTGGCGTTGGCCATCTGGGTGGCCAGAGTGCGAGTGCGGATGAGGTGATAGAGGCGTTTTTCGTAATCGTTAGCGCCGGCCACCTCTGTTTCGATATGAGTAGGGCGGATGGCTTCGTGAGCCTCTTGGGCGCCGGCAGATTTAGTCTTGAAATGACGGACTTTTAGATAATTTTTGCCGTAAGATTTTTCGATGTATTTTGCTATGCTGGCTAGGGCTTGGCTAGAGAGGTTGAGGCTGTCGGTACGGTGGTATGTGATGTGGCCGGCTTGGTATAACCCCTGAGCGGCGCGCATAGTGGTAGAAGCGGAAAAGCCGAGTTTAGCGTTGGCTTCAATTTGGAGAGCGGCGGTGGTGAGAGGTACAGGATTAGCTTTTTCGGCTTCAGTTTCGCTAACGCTAAAAACGCTGTAATTGGCGGTTTTTAGGCTCTCTAAGAGCTGTTTGGCTTTAGTAGTGGTATCTGGGCCGTTTCCGTCCAGAGTGGCCTCAAAAGTAGTTTTTTGACCTAGTTTCTTGAAGGTGCCGGTAACTTTATAAGTGGAACTGCTTTCAAATTTCTCGATCTCGCGTTCTTTTTCAACGACAAGCCTAAGCGCTGGCGATTGAACCCGGCCGGCACTAATGGCGCCGGGGACTTTTTTGCGAACTACTCCTGATAAATCATAGCCGACAAGCATATCTAGAGTCTGGCGGGCTTGTTGACTTTTAACCATATCCATATCGACGGTGCGAGGGTTCTTGATAGCTTCTTTTAGGGCTGGCTCGGTGATTTCGTGGAAAGTGATACGGCTAGTGTTTGCTGGAAGGTTTAAGACTTCAATGAGATGCCATGAAATAGATTCTCCTTCGCGGTCCTCATCGGTAGCGAGCCAGATTTTGTCGGCTGCTTTGGCGGCTTTTTTGAGGCTGCTGACGATTTTTTGGTGGTCTTCGTCGATTTCATAGGTAACTTCGAAATCTTTAGTAGGGTCGACTTTGGTGTCTTTTCGGACGTGACCAACAGAAGATAGGACTTTGTAATCTTTTCCTAGGTATTTTTCGATGGTTTTAGCCTTGGCAGGCGACTCGACGATGACTAGATTTTTTGACATATTCTTATTGTATCACACTTGTCAAGCATGAGAGTTTTGATTTAGCTCATACAAAAAGCCCCTTGATGGGATTAGGTAAGGGTGGGCATCACCTAATCCCGTCAAGGGGCTCTTTGTAATCCCCGCAACGCTTCTTTTACCAGATACCGGGGAAGCCCCGGAAGCGCGACCCACCTCACACAAATTGGGGCCCGCCGGTTGTGGGGGTTGCTATATCCTCGAAAGGTCTTTCAAAGTGGAGGTAATACTTATAAAGCTTAAGACCATAAAGAGAAATCATAAGCTCGAAAGGGTTCGAGAATACGCAACTTCTTTACTATTTTTTCACGAAAACGTGATACAATAGTAGTAGAAATTATGATTTATTTAGGTGCAGTTTGGAGTCTTTTTGACCCCTAACTGTATTGATTATAGCACACTTAAAAAATAAAGTCAAGACTTTTTTCACATTTTTTATGAAAATCAATAAAATGCGACCCCAAGAGTGTGAATTTACTAAGGTGTTGATACCGCTTGCGCTTAATGTTGAAATGTTGTATTGCTATGGCGAGCTGCCTGAACTCGCGGATTTTTGGACTGCTGGGAAGCTGAAAGAGGGGAGGTTAAATGGAGCGGGGAGGCCGTTTGGACGGTGTCCAGCGGTGGCGATAGTGGGTGCGCGGCGGAACACTGCTTATGGATATGAGGTGGCGTATAAGGCGGCCTATGCGGCGGCGCGAGCGGGGGCGGTAGTGGTGTCAGGGTTGGCACTGGGGATAGATTCGGTGGCGCACCGAGCGGCGCTAGATGCGGGTGGTGTGACGGTGGCGGTTTTAGGGACGCCGATTGACCGGATTTATCCAGAGGGACATACGGCGCTGGCGCGGGAAATTGTGGCTGCTGGCGGTGCGGTAATATCAGAATATGGTCCGGGAGATGAGGCTGGCGGGGGTAAAGAGGCTAAGGCGCGATTTTTACAGAGAAACCGAATAATTGCTGGGCTTTCTGATGTAGTTCTAGTAGCGGAGGCAGCAGAGAGGAGTGGGACTTTAAATACGGCGACGCACGCGCTCTCTCAGGGTAAAGATCTGATGGTGGTGCCGGGAGATATCACGCGAGCTTCGTCTGCTGGGTGCAATAAATTGCTGACTCAAGGGGCGTTGCCGTATACGGAACCTTCTGATCTGCTGGAAGTGTTGTTTGGGCTGGGGTGTGGGGATGGCAGCCGTGGCGATGGTGGTAGTGGTGCAGAACATCTGACGGCGCGTGAGAAAGAATTACAGCGTCTTTCCCTGTTGGCCGAAAATGAAACGGAGGCTAAAGTGTTGGGATTGATGGCTACTGGGGCCTTGAGCGGTGAAGAAATTATCGCAAAGGGTGAATTGTCGCCGACGGAGTTCAATCAGACAGTGACGATTCTAGAGATAAAAGGCATAGTGCGGGCGCTGGGGGCAAATCGGTGGATGATCAAATGATAGGGGTAGTGACGAAATGGCTAGAATAGATTGTCGAGATGGTCCGCGACCTCCTTGAGGATGGCTGGTAACTTGGATTTTTCCGATTCTGTGAATTTGCCGAGGACGAAGTCAGTGTCGCCAAGTTTTTGACGGAGTTCTGCGTTGCCGGTGCCGAGGCGGAGGCGTGGGAACTCTTCGGTGTTTAGTTCCCTAATAGTGGATTTTAAGCCATTATTGCCGCCGGCGGAGCCGGATTCTCTGAAGCGGAGTTTGCCAAAAGCAAGGTTGAAATCGTCGCAGATGATGAGGATGTCTTTTGGTGCGATTTTGTAAAAATGAGAAAAAGCTTGGATGGCGCGGCCGACTTCATTGTAGTAGGTTTGAGGTTTAATAAATATGGCATCTTTGGTTTTGAGCCAGATAGCATCGAATTTTTCGGTTTTTTCCCATTCGTAACCTTTAACTTTGGCGTAAAAATCAAGAGCTAGGAAGCCGAAATTGTGACGGGTGAAATTGTATTTTGTCTCTGGGTTGCCGAAGCCGACGACTAGTTTCATGCGTTGCTATTTCCTTTCTTTTGTGTTGTTTTTGGCGATAAGATGGTGCTGTTTTGAGGTGCTGTTTTGAGCGGCGGAAGCTTCGCTTGTGGTTTTTGACTTGCCACTGTCGCTTCTTAGCGAAAGCATAATAGGAGTACCGATATAGGGGTAAAATTCGCGAATTTTGCGTTCCAAAAAGCGCTTATAAGACCAGTGAAGGAGGCTTAAATCATGCCCGTGGATAACAAACCAAGGTGGGCAGGTGTCGGTCTGAACAATGTATTTTGGCTTGGGATGGGTGTTTTTGAGGCCAGCTGGGAGATGCTCAGACTTGGCTTCTTGTAAAATGCGATTCAAATCTTTGGTAGCAATTTGGTGATGGCGGGCTTCGTCGATTTGCTCGGCTAACTCAAAAAGCTGGGTAACGTTTTTGCCGGTCTTACTGCTAGTGAAAAGTACTGGAGCGTAAGGCAGGAAGTTAAAATCGCGCTCTAGACTATCTAGCAGAAAATCGGCGGCGGTGCGGTTTTTGATGTTTTCTTCACCGAAATAATTAGTAGGTTCGGCATTTTCTAGGGTGTCAGACTTAGTAACAACGACTATAATTCCCTTGCCGGCTTCTACGATTTGGCCAGCTAGAGATTGATCTAATTTACTGTGAGGCTCGGTAGCATCAACGAGGAGCGCACAGATGTCGGCTTCTTCAATGGCGGCTAAGGTGCGGATGGCGGAAAATTTTTCGATGCCGACTTCGCGGCGACCGGGTTTTCTGAGGCCGGCAGTATCTAAGATTTCTAGAGTGCGACCCTTGTATTTAACCTGTACACGGTTGACATCGCGCGTGGTTCCCTGGCGACTGCTAACGATGGCCTGTTGCTTTTTAGCAAGAGAATTAAAGAGGCTGGATTTGCCGACGTTTGGGCGGCCGATAAGGGCGATCTTTAAGGGGGTTTCTGTGTTTTTTGGACTTTCTGTGTCGTCCTGGTGCGAGAGAGAGCGCGGAGAAAACGCAAAAAGCTCCTTCGAGATTGCCTTTTTGACCTCCACAAGGCCTTGGCCAGTGGTGGCAGAAGTGCGGAAAATGTGAGATTCATCAATACCGAGGGCGCGGAATTCGTTGATATCTAAGGTATCGCCGTAATCGGATTTGTTAAGCAGTAAGAATACGGGCTTTTTGGAACGCAAAGCGGATTTGGCAATGTTTTTGTCGTAGTGATTGAAAGGTTTGGTGCTGTCTAGGGTCAATAAGATGATTGCGGCAGAATCAATGGCGTCGTCAATCTGTTCTTTAATGCTGGCTTCAAAATCATCCTCTGGTTTTTTGAGACCGGCAGTGTCGATTAGTAGGAATTTATTATCGATGTTTGCGACGACATTGTCGCGAGTGGTGCCTTCCTCTCTGGCAACGATGGCAATGTTTTTGTGCGCAAAACGATTAAGCAGGCTGGATTTGCCGGCGTTAGTTTGGCCCACAAGGGCGATGATGGGAAGGCTTTTCATGTGCTTAATTATAACATTTTTTCTCTAGAAAAGCAATAAAAATAGCCATAAGCGGCTTTAGCGGAATTTGGTATGGTGATTCCGGCGGGAGTCGAACCCGCGATTTTCTGGATGAGAACCAGACGTCCTAGACCACTAGACGACGGAACCACTTGTTTCATTTTAGCATATTTTTTTACTAATGTAAAGCGACGGCGGTAAATAAGTGGAATATTTTTATAGGGGTGGAGGCGAGCTGCTGAATAAAATAGACATAAAAGTATTGACAATTTTCAGTATGTGTGCTATAATAGAGTCATAGAATGAGAACTGCCCTCTTGGGGGCAAGTTTATCATCTAGTACACCGCTTTGCGAACTTATGTTTGTGTCGTAAGTTCGTTTACATAAATGAGGGTTAGTCTTTGGACTAGCGTTTACGAGGTTCACTCGAGAAATCCCGTTGGCGCACCCCTCCGCTTGACAGTTTTGCTGGATTTATCATCTCATCCGTAACTATTATGAACTCCTCCAAGTAGAGTAATAGCAAAGGAGGTGAGAGCTTGCTTTAATGAAATTAAAAAGACCACATTCAACTACCAACATCCAGCAAAGTTATCGAGCACGCCACAAATCCGCAGGGGCTGTGTTTCATCACAGCCCCTTTTTCATATCTTAACTTTAATAGCGGACGGAGCCACCGGAGTTTGGAATGGCGGCAATCCAGAGCTGGCCTGGAGTGAAGGCGATAGTATTACCATTATCATCTTTGAACTCGATTTGGGCGGACTTGCTGGATTTTTTCCAGGTGCCGCGGGTGACGGTGCCGTTTTGGAAAATGTGAGCGGTGCCGGTGCCGATGGTCTGGATGACGTGGTGGTAATTATCGGTATCGAGGTATTCGTCAACGTTCATGACGGCGACGGCGGCTGGGCTGACTTGGCGAGCGAGGCCGCAGTCGGTCTTTGGATCGGGCTGAGCTTTGTCGGTGTCAACACAGTCATAAACGATGTGATCTTCGCCGGAGGCATAAGAACGGTTATAAGTGTTGGTATTTTCGTCATAATGGTAAACCGTATTGAAAGTAGCGACGGAGCCAAAGTTGACGGAAAATTCTTTAACAAGTGGAGTGACGGAATCAGTGGATTCGGTGGCGGTATTTTCAGAGCTGTCTTCAGAGTTCTCTGGCTGGTCTAGGCCAGCGTTTTTGCGAGCGGCGGCGACGAGATCTTCGGTTTCTTTAGGGGTGAGGCGCGGAAGGGTCTGCGGATTGGATGAGCTGTAGCCATCGTCAGCGGCAGCCTTTTCAAGAAGGGCAGCGGAAGTAAAGAGATTATTTGGCGCCCAGTAAGAGGAATAGTTGCGCCACATATAAACGAGAGATTCATCAACTTCGCGGTAACCGCCGGCGTGGAGGGCGGCGATAGCATCGGTGGCCCCGCCAGCGTGGACAACGGTACAATCAAATGGGGTATCCCAATCTAGGTAGTAACTTCTGAGTGAACGGATAGGACCGATGGCTTCGGCCTTAGCATTTTGGAATAAGGCGGCAAAGCGAGTAATACCAGCTTCGGCGATGGCTTCAAAGACGACAGGAGCTTCGGTCAGGCCGGCCTGCGGGCGAGCACCGTCGGCACCGTTTGGAATTTGGACGCAGTAAATAGGTTTGGTATTTTCGGCTTCATTTGCGATTTCAAGGCCGGAAAGACGACTGTAATATTTAGGTGCTTCTTCTGTGGGTACTTCTTCTGCGGGTTGGTCATCAGTCTTTTTCTTGAAAATATCAGAAAAGCAAAATAGCCAAACTGCCCCTGCGGCGATGGCGAGAATGAGAATGATGACAACGACGATAATGATGCGTTTTTTGCGCTTCGATTTTTTAAGCTCTTCTTCGGTCTTTGGGGTCTTGGCCTTCTTGAAAGGCTTACTAGATTTTTTATTGGATTTTTTTGATGGTTTAGTAGCAGTCTCCTCAGAAACAATGACGATTTCTTCGGTGGATGCTACTTGCTCTACGCTCTGTTCTCTCATATGCTTAATTATAGCAAAAGCAAAATAGAAAAGCAAGGCGCTCATGCTATTACGGAAAATGGCTATGCTAGAATGGAGGCTGATCTTGTTTATAAATCGTTGACGATGGCGGAGCGAGTAGCGTTAAGGCGCGCTAGAGTGCGATCTTTGCCGAGGACGTTCATGGTGAGATGTAAAGCTGGTGAAAAGTCGGCGTAGGATAGGGCGATACGGATAAGGCTGAATAGCTCGGCTGGTTTTCTGTTAGTCTGCGTTAATAAATCGTTGAGAGTATCTTGGAGGTGCGCGGCGGACCAATCGGTCTCGTCTTGGAGTTTTTCGATAACGGCAGAAAGTAAGTCGCGCTGCTCAGTTTCGGAGAGCTTTTTGATAAATTTGTTGTTTTGCAAAAAGGCTAAATCAATACGAGGATCTTCGAAGAAATAGGTAGTGTAGTTTTTAAGGTCGGATAAAGTTTTTAGTCGATCATAGATAATAGATAAGACTTGCTTCTGGTAAGTTTCGTCGTAATCTGCGGCGGAGGCGGGCCAGAAATTAATGAGACTATCTCTTTCTGGATTCATTTCGTGGCTCTTTAGTGAGGCTTCATCTCTTGAAACGGTACGGTCATAAAGTTCATCAACACCGTTTTCGTCAAAGATTTTGCGAATCCACTGGCCGTTTTGCCAGAGCAATTTAACCTCATCAAAACGGGCGCCGCTACTTTGGATGCGGGAAATTTGGAACTTTTCAATGAGTTCTTCTTTGGTATAGATTTCTTGCTCAGTACCATCGTTCCAGCCAAGGCAAGCAAGGTAATTTAGCATAGCTTCTTTTAGGACGCCTTCATCTTTGTAATCAATGACTGACTTGGCGCCGTCGCGCTTGGAGAGTTTTTTGTTCCCTTGTGTAGCTAAGACGTGCGGCAGAGAAACGAATTTAGGATGCTCGATGCCGAGAGCTTCATAGATGGCGAGGTAATTTGGCATGCTGGAAAGGTATTCGACACCACGGACGATGTGGGTAACCCGCATTTCATAATCATCGACGATGTGAGCAAAGTTGTAAGTAGGGAGGCCGTCTTTTTTAATCAGGATAATATCGTCCATGACCTCAGGGCCGGTTTCTAAATCGCCCATGACTTCATCGTGCCATTTGACGGATTTTGGTTCCGACTTAAAGCGGAGAGGGATGCCAGGTTGCCAGGCAGTATCGTCCGTTGTGGTCGGAGTATCGGCTGAAGCCGGACGGTGATTGCGATATAAAAATGGAATCTTTTTGGCAGCATCGGCTTTTCTATATTTGTCAATTTCTGCTGGTGGAGTAGGGTCGGCGTAGGCGCGGCCAGCGCGGATTAGCTTGCGAGCGTAAGCGTGATAAATATCGCGGCGCTCAGACTGGTAATACGGACCATGCTCCCCGCCTTTTTTGACACCCTCGTTCCAATCTAGGCCGAGCCAAGTTAAGGTTTCTAAAATCAAATCAGTCGCGCCTTCGACGTAGCGGGACTGGTCGGTATCTTCAATGCGCAAAATGAAGCGGCCGTCTTTTCCCTGTTTGGCAATTAAGTAAGGGTAGATGGCGCTTCTGACATTGCCGAGATGAATATAGCCAGTAGGACTGGGCGCAAAACGAGTAACATTCATGGTGATATTATACCATATTTATGGCGAAATGTTAGAGTGAAGTGGCGATGTTTCTAATCTGCTCTTTAGTGAGGCCCTTGCCAGTGGTATGGATTTTGTAGAGGATGCCGCCGTTGACCCAAGAGGCGTTTTCGCCGCGGACGTAAATGGTGATGCCTTGTTCGCGGAGAGTGGTGAAATCAGATGGGTAATTTTTCTTGACGTAATTGTTAAGGAGAGCGGTGCTGTCCCAAGTGGAGTTTTCTTCTGAAAGTGAGAAGCCGGCACCGTCTGGACCGTTGAAGTACATAGTTACTTCACCATCTTTTTCGGAGGCGACATTCGCTAGAGTGTAATTTCTAGGGATGAAGTTAGGATAAGTAGCTTCAATGCCGGTCTGCATGGCGGCGACTCTGACGGATAAATCTGGCATATTGAAGTGAACGAAGGCAACAAGGGCACTAACGGTGGCAGCGGAGCACAAAAGTGCCAGGAAAATGCGGCGGCCGCGGCGTTTTTTGTTGAACTTTTTAGGCATTTCGGCTGGCTCATCCATGGTGGCGACGTTTCTCATAGCGGATTTTAGAACTTTGTCGTCGCTGGTAGTTTTCTTGAGGGTGATTGGCTTGGCGCTCTTGGCGCGCTTTTTAGCAATAAGGGCTTGGCGCTCTTTTTCGGCTTTTTGCTTGGCGGCGAGCCTAGCGGCAAGTTGGGCTTGTTTTTTAGCTTCAGCCTTTTGCTTGGCGGCGAGTTTAGCGGCGGCGCGGGCTTGTTTTTCTTGCTCGTTCTTTTCCCTAGTGGCAAGCCTAGCGGCAAGTTTGGATTGGCGGAGGATTTCGGCGTTAGCTTTTTTGACTTGTTTAGCCTGCTTGACTGGGTTAGTTTGCTTGGCGGCGGCAGGCTTAGCGGTCTTTTCTTTAGCATTTAAACCGATTTGAATCTTGGTAACTTTTTTTAGAGGTTTTTTAGGGGTAGTTTTAGCGGAGCTTTTGCCATCAGAAATCTGGATTTTTTTAGTTTTACCATCGCTAATCTTAATCTTAGTCATATTGTATTACACTCCACAAAAATAGGTTATTCTTATTATAAACATTAGCGCACAAATAAGCAAGAGTTTTTTTAAAGATTTTATGCTAATTTTGTGAATATGGTGCTAGCTTCTGCCGGTAAGGAAGTTCCAGATGCGCTCAAAGAAGGTAGGCTCGTTTTCTGGCATAGCTTCATATGGGCTGTCGGCATCATTTTGTGGTTCAGCTTGGACGGCGCCGGATGGGGCTGGGCTGATTTGTTCGGCGGTGACAAGAAGGCGGTAGCGCGAAGTGCCAAGTGGGGTGCAGGTAACTAGGGTAAGCATAGGTTTAGTGGTTTCATAAACTAAGGAGGCGACGTCGCTTGGTTCAACAGTTTCCATTTTGGTAACAGAGTAGGTATAGCGGGTGCCTTTGTAATCAATGTAGATTAAATCGCCATTTACGAGACGCTCTAACCCGGAGAAAATGAATTTGTATTGATTATTACTGTAAATATCGCCAGCAGAGTGGCCGGTGATGACCAGGTTGCCAATTTCACCAGGGAGGGCGCTGGCTCCAGGAATAGCAAACTGAGCGACGCCGTTTTCCATAGCTTCATTGACGGTGTCGGTGTCGTTGGCGATATTGAAATGGACTGGAACATCGACGTTTAGCTTGGGAATCATTAGGCGATTGTCGGCCGATACGGCAGTAGTGATGGTGGGGTCTAGGGCGGTGATGCCGGTGTCGGTGGTGTTTCCTGGAGAAACGTAGGCGGCGATTGGTGCAAAAATGAGGCGGTTATATTGTAAGAATAAAACAATAAGCACTACAGTGAGGCCAGCGATGATAGGCATAAGACGTTTTAATTTTCTGGAATGTTTGGCGGTAGTAGTAGCTTTTTTTCGAATGGTCTGCTTAAGCGCGTCCATAATGGATTGCTCTTCTTCGTCGGTAGGATTGGTGGCTAGTTGCGGTGTTTCTAAAATTTCTTTGTCGTGCTTTTGACGCTCGGCTTTTAGCTTTTCATTTTCAATGTATGATTTGGCTGCTTTAGAATAATAATCGCTGTAGTATTTTTGATAATAATTTTGCCAAGCTGAGTGATAGTTTTGTAATTCTTTTTCGTTTTTTGAAACGGTGGTGGCGTTGATAGGCGTTTGTTTGTAAGTGGAATTATTTTGGAAAGTAGTCTGAGTGGACTGGGTAGCTTGGGTAGCTTGAGTAGTTTGAACAGCGATTGGATTTAATGGCGCTATGACCTTTTTAAAGCCGTGAGTGATTTGTCCGGACGACATTTTAGTAGCAGTGCTTCCTAAATCTTTTTGGAATTTAGAACCGGTAGTCTTGCGTAAAAAAGATTTACCGCTGGTCGTTTGATAAGCCGCGAGCAATTTTTTGCGCGCGATTTCTGTGGCGGTTTGACGGCTGCGATCTTTTAGAGGTTGCCCACCGTTATCCATGACTCAATTATAACATGATTTTTCGGATTTTGTGGTATAATAATTGTATTGGGCGAGTGGCGGAACTGGTAGACGCGCTAGACTCAAAATCTTGTGGTAGTAATACCGTAAGGGTTCAAGTCCCTTCTCGCCCACCAGAAGTCCTAAAAAAGGCTCTTCAGAGCCCTTTTTTGTTGAAATAACAGAGTAGAGCGGACTAAGTGCAGGCGTTCCAAATTCGCAAGCCCCCAAATCGACTTCTATACCATTTGGGAAAATCATTCGTTGCAATACTTGCCTTATTTCGAGGGAAGCCCCCCGCCAAATAGCGGCGGGGTTTTCCATCACGGCTAGTAGAGCCTTGATTTTAGCTTCACTCAGAGACCTATATTTTTTAAGCTCCTCGATTTCGGAGTTAAGTTGCTCCGCTTCTTCTTGTAGGAGCTTAATGTAACGCTCGTGCTGCTCCTCACTACGTTCGCCCTGCATCATTTTCTTGAAAGATGCATCATCCTCCTCCTTGATTACTGCAAGACGAGCCTCTTTTTCGGTGATAGCCTTCTCGGCTTTTGCCGTGCTATTTTTCATAGCACGGTCTAGAGCCATCCCGAAGGCTCTCAAAAGGCTTTTTACGGGTGTAACTTGCATCAAGAGTAAAAGGAACTTGTCGTGTATCTTACTTGGCATTACTGAGCCAGCTCCGGTGCAATCTGCACAATGATAGCGTGGGCTAGATTTACCACTACCTCCAGTAGGAGATGAGCCACGGATGATTGCTCCGCAATTCGCACATTTCAGAGTTCCTTTTAAAGGGAAATCTGGATTGTTTTTACGATAAGTGCGTGGCTCCATTTTGCTCTCGTTCTCTCCATTTTTGCTATTTTTACGCAACTCTTTGATGAGTAAATGTTGCTCAAGTGGGATAATTCCATCCCACTGAGCCTTGACATACTCTCCGTTGGTTAGATTTTCGGAACAGATGTAGCCGGCAAAAGCTGGATGCGTTAAGAAGCGCCCCATTTGTTTGCAGGTAAAAGGCTTATTAGCCTTATTGGTGAAGCCAATTTTTGTAGCAAAGCGCACGGTATCAGCGATGGTCTTATCGCCCTCAGCAAAATAGTCCAGGACATCTTTCGCCTTTTTTCCACGGTCATTTTCTGGGTCTGGCTCTAGCACTGTGCGATAGCGAAATTTACCATCTCTTTTGCGCTCGCCAGTAGCAACGTGCTTGCGTCGCATTCCTACTGGTGCGTGGCTTTGCCAATAGCCATCCGCTGCTACGCCTTGCATATTATCAATAACGGTTTTAGATTTATTATCATTATCGAGCTGATGTAGAGCAATCGATAGGTTCATCATAAACTTACCCTGAGGTGTCGAGTTGATATCCTCACACGTTGACCTCAATTCTACATCGTGTTTTACTAAAGTTGGGGCAATTTCCGCAGAGAACGACATTAGGTCTCGAGAAATGCGCGACAGGTTATACACGATTACGGCATCCACATTGATATCGCCGTTTTCGATATCTGCTAACATTTGCTGAAGCTCTGGGCGCTTTGCCGTTTTGGCGGAATATCCCCCATCCCAATAAAGCTTCTCGAGCACGATATCGTGCCTTTTTGCGTATTCTCTGATAGCTTTCTCTTGCACATCATGAGATACACCATCAACTTGACGGTCGGTAGATACACGCGTGTATCCTACTGCATTTCTGATTTCTTTATTTTGCTTACTCATTTTTGACCTCCTTTGGTCTCGATTAAGTTATTGAAAGTTTTGGGATTACCCACGAGAAGCAAGGCAATTTTGCCAAGCCCAACACTAAGCTCCCTAATCTTTTCGTCGCTTAGTTCCTTAGCATCGTTACCTAGAACCTTGCGAAGTTCTTTTACACTCATAAATGGAGCATCAGTAGTTTTTGCCGAGACTGAGCTCGGCGATTTCGAGGCTGACATCAATCATAAGCCTCCTTTCTGCGACCGCAATTCCTTGCCGTCGCTTAAGTATTGCATGGCGTTTTCAAAATTTTGCGCTATAATTCGTTTATAGCTACGGGTTAAGAAGCTTTTGTCTTGTCTCCCTTTCTCCTTTCCTCGGGACGAGACTTTAGTCCTTTCTTAACAAACTGGAGTTACCACTAGTATACCCTGGGTGGAACTAGGGTGTCAAGATTATTTTTTTGCTTTTTTAATAAAATATGTTGTTATAGCTTTAGTTTAGGTTCACTATTGATATCAAAAATAAGAAGTTTGATAAATAATACGCCTTGCGTCTACTACTTACTAGGGCTTTTTAATTTTTTATTGGCTTTATTTATGAAATAAGTCATTGCTAGATTTAATTCAGCCACATCTGGCTTTCGATATTGCTTATCACAATTTGGGCAAATTAGATTGTAGCCAGAGAGACTATCTGGAGCGAGCTCGCCATCACACTCGTTACAAACTGGTCTTAGTCTTTCGATGACGTTATCATAATACCTCCACCTATATTTTTGCCCTTTGTAAAAATCAGTTAAATAATCTTTATATGGTGGCTCATTTTTTTGAGGCTTATCGGTGATTTTTATATAAAACCAAAACAACAAGATGACCACGGCTATTACCAGTAAAACACTCCAGACTGGCACATTGAGCGTTAGCAGGTAAACAACAAAGCTAAACACTGCATTTGGGACTTGCCAAAATGCTTCAAAGAAATTAACTTTATTAAGTCCAATTTGGATGATGGACCAAACCAAATTACCGACAACTCCAAGCAATAAGGATAATGCAAGGGGGTGCTTTTGGGGAAAGACTTTAATCTTTCCCCACATTTTACGCTTCGCTCTCATCTTCATCCCAAGAAGTATTTATTGAAATAACTGTTGCTGGAATACCGACGGCTTGAACGTCAAATTTCAGGCTTGTCTCGACTTCCTCATCGGCGCTATGAATGCGGAAACTGAATTGCCAACCATTATCCATGTATAATTCAACGGTTGTTTTACTGTTTGGCTTCATCTCTATATCAATTATCCGCTCTGGTAAGGATGTTAGGGGGACGGATATTATCGACTTTTGAACATTAGTTGGCTTATTTAACGTGCCACGCACATTTAGAGGCTGAACCTGTGTCTCTCGTTTTCTGTCTATACTAATTACTTTGTAGAAATCGTATTTACCAAGCAGATATTCGCCAAGACGTTTTGCCATCGTTTTGTCAGCCGAATAACTTCTTTTAATCTCGCTCATGAATGCTTTCAAGAGTGGAACATAGATATTGTCTTTCTTATCGGGGATTTCACGCCATAATGTCCCCTTAGCTATTTCCTCATCAAGGTAGTCGAAAATTGGACCTACTTCCTCCCAATATTTTTGAGAGCATTCAATCCCAAACCATTTTTCGCCAAAATCTAAATCTTTTGATAGCCTACTATGCTTAACGGCGAAATGATTATGCTTGAGGCTAAGACCAATTTCCCATCTGATATCTCGTCTAATAACTAAAATATCCCTAACATCGCCATCTTCGCCCTTATTATCTGGCTGTATTAGAAGTTCTAGCATGTCGTTTCCATCTTCAAGCATTCGCAGCTCAAGTGTGCAAAGCGTTCTAACGGCGGCATTCGCGCTCTCTTTTAGATTTTCTTGTAACTCTGGACCAATTTTGTCCCATGCGCGTTTAGCAGCCACAAGGCTACTGTTCTCAATGATTTTTGCTGGACGCCTTTCGCTTATTACCTCTTCAAGAATGAGAAGACAAATATATTCATAAGCATGTCCTTGGTCATTGCTTTTATTGCTCATCTAAATCCTCCTTAATTTTTGTCGCTATTGCTTTTGCCAAGTTTACGGGAACAGCATTACCAATCATTTTATAGCCATCGGCTACATCGATATAAATGAACTCGAAGTCATCAGGAAAAGTCTGCACTCTAGCGCATTCTCTTACACTTAGTCGTCTATATTCATCTTCGTGCCCCTTAGCAAATTCTTGTTTATTGGGTCCGATTTTAACCATTTTTGGTGCTTTCGGATGAATTGGAGCTTGCCGTCCACCGGCTTGAATGGTAAACGATGGCTCATCCCAAGCCCTAACTCGATTGCGAGACATGAATATGGGAGAATATCCACCGATGAGATATTCATGATTTGGAACCTCAAGCTTGCCGTTTGTTTTGTTTTTCTCTAATGCAGGCACAGCCTCAGGCAAGTCGCCTATCGCCTCTCGCAAATTCGGTTTATGTCGATGTGGTTCCGGAAACTCAAATTTCTTCTGCAAGTCATTACGATAGCCGACGATAATAACGCGCTCACGGTCTTCTGGAACATCATAATCGTTAGCATTGACCAATTTCCAATTTATAGTATAGCCAGCACTCTCAAAAGCCTTGAGGAAGCCAGTAAAAGCCTCTTTGTGTCGAGCACTAAGAATACCAGAGACATTCTCAACAAGGAAAAATTTAGGTTGCTTTACTTGTAGAATGCGAATGTAGTCGTAAAAGAGCTGACCCCGCTTGTCATTAATTCCACGACCAGCTCCAGCTTCACTCCAGCTCTGGCAAGGGGGACCGCCAATCATACCGTCACAATCTGGTATTTCATCAACAGAAACATCGACGATACTTCTTCGGTCCAATTTTACATGCGGGAAATTGCGCTCGAATGTAGCCCAGATTTTCTTGTCAAACTCGTTAGCCCATATAGTGCTAAAACCAGCTTTTTCAAATCCGAGGTCCAAGCCTCCCGCTCCTGAAAATAGTGATACCACTTTCAAGGGCATTGCTTTTATCCTCCACTTTAATTGTTAATATTTTAATTATAACACAGATACGGCTTTTGTTTTAGTATATTTCCATCCATGGTTCGGGTTTTGGTTGATGGATTTCGAGCCACTTATCAAGATAACAACGATGCAAGATACCATCTTTCACCCATTCCACGCTCTCATTATGGGGATTAACAAATGGTTTCACGTCAAGTTCATAAGTCTCTAACGGCTCATAGCGGATAGGAAGCCCCATATAAGTTTGCGGTCGCTTTCGCTTCTCGAATTGTCCCTCTGGGCTCCTGAGAGCCGTTTCTAGGGGCTTCCTGGCTTCGAGGCGAGTATTGATACCTATCGTGCTTGTTTCCTTGCCATAGTGCCTTTGTGATGAATGATATTTTTTAACTGCTTCAGCACAACCCCATTGCCTACTTGCCAAAGCATCTTGCACTGCTTGCTCAAATTTTGGATTTTGCTGACGATATCTCGCAAAAGAGCTTTCGCTGATGTCGGTGCCAAAGCAAGCATCCTTGATACTTAAGCCATCAAGAAGAAAATCGATAATCTTCTCGGCAACTTGTGGATTAAATTTGCTCGGTCTTGCCATACTCCCACTTTACCACCAAAATTGCGCCGGTTTTTTGATATTAAAATTGTCGGAAAATTTTATATTACAGACTACAATTTCCATTTTGTCTCCAAAATCCCCAAAATCATATGGCGCCAAAGACAAACCTCAGCTCCCCAAAACTAGAAAACCACCCCAGTTCTCCGATGATAAACCCAAGGCTTAGCCCCTAGGCTCGTAGGTCGTTACGCTTATCATTAATGTAATTTTCTCCAACTCCACAAAAAACGCTTTTTGCTTCGCATGGGAGATTTTAGCAACCCGGGGGGGGGGGTATTAGTTTTGCATTAGTTATCTCTTAATGTAAAAAGCTAAAACCAAAAAAATCATCATGGCAAAATGTGCTATAATAAGAGTGGAACATTAAGTTAAGGAAAACTTGGTGCGAGTATCTTGAAATCTCCCGTTCGTGCGTAGTCAATAGCATTAGCTTAGACATTCATACATCTTGTTGGCATTGGCATGTATCGTGTTAGTGTTAGCGTTAGCGTTAGCATGTGCGTTTAGTCTTTGTCTGTTATCGCCTATCGTCATATACTCTACTAGTTCCACGGGAGTAAGGAATATAATCTACTAATGTTGAGTTCTCAAGCAGGTCCTGCCAACGTAGTAACTCCTTATAGATTGCGTTCCAATTCGAGACCGTCTCGCCCACCAAGTATCGACATTTTTGGTAAAAAATCCCCCCTTCTAGAAGGGGGGATTATTCGTGAGTAACTTAGGATTACTCTTTGATTTCGCCGCGGATTTTGACAAGTGCCATGAAGGTGAGGATATAGAGGGTAAGGCTGATGATGTTGCTAATCACGGTGCCAATATTGTTGAAACCGGTGCTAAAGAGCGTAACGACGGAACCAACAGTAGAGAGCACGGTTAGTACTAAGACGAAAGTCGATTTCTTAGGGTTATTAGCGGCGCGAATAAGTAAGGCGCCAACTAGGATTGCGATGGCAATGCAGGTGAAAGTCGTAACGTAGAACACTGTCTTAATAACATTTTCCGTTGCGCCACTGTTGGTCATGCTGGCAATTTGGTCAGCAGTGAAGCCAAGATCGGTTAATGATGGGTTGAGAGTTACCGCGAATATACTGAGCGCGGCAAGAATAACAGCAAAAACGATCTCAACGATACCTAAGATTTTGAGATATTTTCTGCTGACGCTTGATGTTTTTTTAGCCATAAAACTCCTTTTTGTTTATTTATTAATTAGGCTAGTTTTATTTTAGCATAAGTATTTTGATCAGTCAACTATTTTTTCATAAATAATACTATGGTCATTTTGATAATATAGATAGTGATTGCTTTTAGTAATAAAGGCAGGAGTATTGGAATGTGATTTTGTAGAGTCTTGCGGTTTAAAATTAGAAACGAGTTCGCGTCGATTAGTGCCATCGAAATCGTAAATTGTTAGAGTATCGTTTTCAATGGTGCCGATAAGATATTGATCTAGCCAAAATATAGAATTGCCGCTGATTGTGAAATTTGATACGAGTTCTAGTTCGGCATCAAAGACGGAGATTTTATTATCACTGCTAGTAGTTACGATGAATTCCCCATCATTTTTAGTATAGAAATTATTAGGAGAGTAGCCTAAATCTTGATCTACGATGAGCTCTAGGCCTTTTGGGCTGGCGTTTGAATTTTCTGATTCCGTAGAGTTTTCCGCGGATGAGGATGTCTGTTTAGAGTATGCTTTTTCTAGCATTTCGTAGTCACTGCGATAGACGTATAGATGATTACCGTCTATGAAGCTGAGATATTTCTTGTCAAGATAGCTAGCTAAAATTACCTTTGAATTGTCGCTGGAAAGAGTTTTAATGATAATATCATCTCCGTCCTCTTCGTAAAACTTGAGTTCGTTAGCGCTATTGATGTAGGCTAGTGCGGAGTCGCTGTGGGAAAAAGTTCGAACATCTTTTGCAAGGACACCAGAGACAGATTGGCTGGAAAGAGTGATATTTCTGAGATTGCCGTTTTCGATGCCGAGCAGATGATCACTATTGCCGTCTAGGAAAGTGAGCGTGGAGAAATCTAGACTATATTTAGCGGTAAGATTGAGGCTGTTTTGCGGATTTTTGAGATTGATGAGTAGCCATTCCGTTTTGTCCCCCGAAGTGGTTTTAGCAAGAATGCGGTCGTTAGTTTTGCTCCAAAGTATGTCGGTGATAGTGCGATTCCCCAAGATTTCTGTGAAGTTGAATTCAGTTTTTTCCGGCTTATCACCTTTGACGTCTAAAAGTGTCCAAGTGGCGCGCTTTTTGATGCGATCCTTAAGGTCTTCTGGTGATGGTGTAGCTATGATGTCATCACTTGCGGTGTATAGGAGGTAATTGCGGTCCGGTGAGACGGAGAATATTTCAAAATTTTCAAGATTATCTGCGGCGTTTTCTTTAGTGCGGTCTTTAAGAAATAGGCGTGGATAATCAAGCCGAAGGAGGATGCCGGGTTTAATTTCGACGTCTTTTGCCCAAGTGTCGTAGTTGCTTCTTTCAAGTTTAATATGATGAGTGCCGGCGCTGAGCATCTTGGAGGTGTTAGTGTGGAATAGTAGAGTGTCGTCGTCAATGGTGATGGTGGCACCGGTTGGGAGGCTGTTGATTTGAGCGAGTCCAAATTGGCTGACTTCGCCGTTTTGATCGACGTTATAGCCCATAGCGAGAAAAGTAATAATGATGGCGGTGAAAATCACCGCGATGACCATTATGATTTCCGTGATGATGATGCGGATGGTCTGGCGACGCTTTTTCCGTTCTTTATCCATAACCGTATTATACCACAAATGGCAAAAATGAAAATGAGGATACTAATGAATTGAGAAGTGGAGAGTGGGCCGATGAAGCCGCGATAAGCATCGCCACGGAAGAATTCATCGATGAAGCGGATGATGGAGTAGGCGGCAAGGTAGATGAATATGAGAGAGTTTTTACACTTCCCTTTTCTCTGGAGATAGTAGAGTACACCAAAGAGTGCAAAGTTACAGCCGGCTTCGATAAGTTGAATCGGGAGGCGCGGGGTGCCGTTGGCGATTTCAATAGGGTCGTTATGATAAGTGATGCCATGCTCCCATTCTATGCCATAACAACAGCCACCTAAAAAGCAGCCGATGCGGCCAAAAGCGTGAAATAGTGGGATGGAGGGGGCGGCAATGTAGGCGTAGAGGGCGACGTCTTTTTTGGTTTTCTTAAGATAAATATAGCCGGCGATAAGGCCACCAATTAGACCGCCATAAAAAACTTGACCGCCGAAAATGATGAGGAAACAATTAAGAAAAAGACCAAAAGAGTTGACCTGATCGATTTTTTGGAAAAATTCAATAATGAGATGAAAATTGGTGAGAGCATATAATATATGGCCACCGAGAAAAATGCCGATGGCGGAAACAAGGCCGAGGACTAAAACGTTATTGTCGTCAACTTTGAGACGTTTGGCAGTTTTCATGGCGACAAAAAGTGCTAGTAAAATACCAACACAAGCGCAAATGGCATACATTGAGAAGTCGTGTCCGAAAATGGTGATTACTGGAAGCATTGTTTTGATTACAATATAAATTAGCTAAATAATAAAATTACCCCGGCGAGTGCCGGGGTAATTTGGCGAGTTCTAGTAGTATTTAACACTAGAAGCAGCGTCGAGAATGCCAGCGCTACCAGCAGCACAAAGGATGCAGATAGCACAGACGATCCCAATACCACCAAGACAGGTGCCGATGATAGAGAGCACGAGGCCAGCGGTGGATAGACCAGTCTTAGCAACTTTGCGGGCTTTAACAGCAAGTACGATACCGATAATTGCGCAGATAAAGCCGAGGATGCTAAGGAAACCAAAGAAGCAAGTAACAACGCCAATGATGCCTAGAACTAGGGATGCAATGGCCTGACCCTTAACGGAGTCTGCTTTATTGGTAGTTGGTTTAGAATCGCTCATTTTTATGAGTCTCCTATTATTTAATATTAAGGTCATTATACCATACTTTTTTAAAAAAAGTAAATAGTTAAGCTTTTATTTTTTAAGATTTTTTCGGAAAAATATATTGACATTAGGACTTTGGCATGATAAACTGGAATTGTAGAGTTGAGTTTTGCCCCCGTCATGTTCGGGGGTTTTATGATGTCTGGGCAAATGGGGTTAAGGATGCGTGCTAAGATTTTGAGATATATAGCCTATGAGTGTGGTATAATGATAATGATAAGTAAAAAAAGGAGGAAAATGTTTGATTTGAGTGGACAGGTGGCGGTAGTAACTGGGGCCTCTAGCGGACTGGGAAAACAGATGGCGCGGGCATTTGCGAGACAAGGTGCTGACCTTGCGGTTTTGGCGCGGAGATTTGAGAGGCTTGAGGAATTTGCTAAGGAATTAAAGGACTCGTACGGTGTGAAAGTTTTGCCGGTGAAGTGCGACGTGACGGCGACGGATAGTATTGACGCGGCGGCGAAAGCTGTAGAGAAAGAATATGGAAAAGTAGATATTCTATTGAACTGTGCAGGATCATCGAAAGACAAAGGCGTTCTAACGATGAATGATGAGGAGTGGGATTTTACGATTGCGACTGATGAAACTAGTGTATTTAAAATGACGCGGGCGTTTGCAAATATTATGAAAAAACAGAAATACGGTAGAATTATTAATATCGCATCAATGTATGGCTTGGTTGGTAATACGGAAATTCATACGGTGGCATATCACGCGTCGAAGGGTGCGGTAGTGAACTTTACGCGGGCAGTGGCGGCGGAGCTGGCTACACTTGGGATTACGTGTAATGCGATTTGTCCTGGGTATTTTTATACGGAATTGACGCAGCCAGTTTTGGATACAAAAGAATTTCAGGAATTCGCTAAGACGCATGTGCCGATGGAACGTTATGGACGTGAGGGTGAGTTGGATGCGGCAGCGGTATTCTTGGCGTCTAAGGAAGCTAGTTATGTAACCGGAGCAATTTTGCCGGTGGATGGTGGGTACACAGCAATTTAGTATGAAAATCGCAGTATTTACCGATGTGTTCTTGAGAGTACCGGGTGGGATTCCCTCTTCTATTAAGGCGCAGAAAAAAGCGTTGGAGGCGCGGGGTGACACAGTGGTGATATTTTGTCCGGGATATGCAAAGCCGAAGGACATTGCTAATGTGGAGGTTGTGCCGACGCATCGGATTTTGCGGTTTGGCGGAGCACCGCTTTCTAAGCGTCCGGGCAAGGTGGTGCGATGGATTGAGCGGAATTATAATAATAGTGAATTTGATTTTGATGTGGTGCATGTGCATTATGAAGCAAGCTGTTCAATTGCCGGTATTTTGCTGGCGCGAAAAAATAATATACCGTTGGTGCAGACGATGCATGGGCGGGAGGATATGGCGGTGCAAGTTAATGTGCCACATCCGTTTAAGTTTTTGGCGGCGGCGGCGCTTTGTTTCTTACACGGACGGTATATTCCGCACGAGAAAAAGGTTCGGAGAGATACTTACTTGGCGCCGACTTTGACGCGGGCTAAGATGTGGGAAATTATGGTGGCGCAGGCAAATAGTGCTGATAGGGTGGTGACGCCATCGCGACATTTCCGAGATAAATTGCTAAACTACGGGGTGTATCGGCCGATTTTTCCGGTTTCTAACGGAGTAGCAGATGGGTTAGTTTCAGAATTTGATGCAGAGGCAAAGAAAAAGGGGGTTGATTTGGTGCGCGTCAAAGCCGACGATATGCCGTTGAGGATTTTTTGGAATTCGCGGCTTTCTAAAGAAAAACGAATTATGCCATTTCTTAAAGTACTAAATACAATAAAAGAGCCGTACGAATTTACGGCTTGTGGTGACGGCAACCAGTTAGGGAGGGCCCGGCGGTATGTCAAAAGGCACCATTTGAATGCACGAATTTTGGGGAGAGTACCACATGAAAAAATGTTGTCTTTGATGCTTAAACAGCATTTATCTGTGACGGTTTCTGATGGGTTTGATACGCAGGGACTAACTTTGCTTGAAGCCGAAGCTACTGGGCTGCCGGTCTTTTTCTGTGACCCAGACATGAAAGAATCGGTGCCAAAAGGTGGCTATGTAATGAGCCAGAGTGGGAGTGTAGCAGACATGGCTAAGGCTCTAGATGCGCTTTGCCGAAATTCGGAAAAGATTTCCGAAATGAGCAGAGTGATGCTTTCGAAACGGGCAGAGGTGCTACAATCTGCGCAGATTGTAGGATTATACAAGGTCTATGATTTTAGAAAACAGACAGAGCGGTAGCTTCTAATGGGGTGTTTTTTAGAAGTAGATTGTTTGCAGCAATTTTAGTGGCAAGATCGCTATTTACGAGTGAAATTGGAGTATAGTTGGTTTTTTCTAGAGGGATACTGAAAATTTTGCCATCTTTTGCGATTAAGATTTGTTCTTGGTGAAAAGTTAAGATGGTGGCGGGGTAGCTCAAAGTAAATTTATGAAGAGCTTCTACGACTGGGATAAGTGGCATAGATAAAAGCAAAACTTTGGGATAATAGACGGCGCGAAAAAGTTTTTGGATTTGGGCGGCGGAGCCAACGAAAAAGAGATTTTCGCGCTCAATGAGATTTGGCATTTCTGGTAAGGTTAAATCGATGGCGTCGCGAGTGAGTAGGACTGCTGTTTTGGTATTTTTGATGGCGTTCGCGATGGCGATGGCGGTTTCGGAATTTTTGGAAAGGTCACCCAAGATGGCGACAAAGTCAGAGGAAGTAAAATAGTCGTCTAAGATTTTTGATTTGGCGATGGAACCGGAGCTGGTAGAGGGTAAAAAACTAAGATTAGGAAGTGGAGGAAGTTTATTCTGTAGTGCGTCCGGCAGGAGGATTTTTAGGGTTTTTATTTTAGTATTTTCAAGGTTTTCGGCGGAGCGGATGAGGAAGGAAAAATTATCGCGGTTGCCGCCAACGAGTGTGAGGATGCCAGTTTTTTGTTCTGGGATATTCCACTCGATGTCGGAGAAAGATTTTTTGTCAGTGATTTTTTTGAAGTAATCTAGCTTGTCCATAGTGTGTGTTAAAACTCCAGAGTGATACTAATCGGGCAATGGTCGGAGCCATCGTAATTTTCGTAGATGTCGGCGGATTTAAGGTTTTCTTTTAGAGATTTACTGATGAAAAAGTAGTCAATGCGCCAGCCGATGTTGCGGATTCTGGCGCCGGCGCGCCAAGTCCACCAAGTATAGCGTTTCTCGTCGGGATGTTTGAAGCGAAAAGTGTCGATAAAATCAGCAGCAATTAGATTATTAATTCCCTGGCGTTCCTCTTTAGTATAGCCAGCATTTAACTCATTTTCTTTAGGGCGCGCAAGGTCGATCTCGGTATGAGCGGCATTGAAATCGCCACAAACTACAACGGGTTTAGTCTTCTCAAGCTCTTGGAGATATTCTAGGAAAGCTGGGTCCCAAAGTTTTTCGCGAAGCCCTAGACGTGATAAATCTCGTTTGCTGTTAGGGGTATAGACGTTGACGAGGTAAAAATGTTCATATTCGGCAGTGATGATGCGGCCTTCGCTAAGTGGGTCTCCATAAGTATCGTCGGCCCAGGCGTGGCGGATGTTGACGTCATCAGTGAAGCCGGACCAGGCAGCTATTGGTTTGACTTTAGTAAAAATGGCTGTCCCAGAATAACCAGGACGATGAGCTGAATTCCAGAGTTCTTCGTATTTTGGTAAATCGATTTCAGCTTGGCCTTCTTTCGCTTTGGTTTCTTGGATACATAAAATATCTGGCTGCTCTGCACTAATAAATGGTTTTAAAGCGTTTTTTCTAATGACGGAGCGTAGGCCATTAACGTTCCAAGAAAAGATAGAATATCTCATTAGTATTTACCTCTGTTAATGTCGCGGTTTTTGATACTTTCGCGTTTGTCGTATTTCTTTTTACCTTTGGCGGTGGCGATAACGAGTTTAATGTGACGATCTCCGCCAAGCAGACGTACTGGTACGATAGTGAGACCGTCTTGCTTAGCGCGTTCAAAACCTCGGATTTGCTTCTTGGTGGCGAGTAGACGAATATTTCTGGCAGTTTCAGAACCTAGGGTGAGATTATTTAGCCAAAGTTCGCTATTTCTAACAGTTACAAAAGAGCCCTTTAATTGGACATGGTGGTCACGAATTTGGCGGACTTCTGGGCCGGCGAGACTCATGCCAACAACAAGTTCTTCGCCGAGAATGTAGTCAAAGCTAGCGCGGCGATTAACAGTAACGGAATCTTTAGTTTTCGGCTTTCTCATATGCTATAATTATACCATATGAGAATAGCGATTACTTCAGATACCTATTATCCGATGACGAATGGTGTGGCGGTTTTTACTCATAATTTGGCAAAAGGTTTAGCGGCGAGAGGACATGAAGTTTTAGTACTAGTGCCGAGTTTTAGGCGGCGAAAATACGTGTCGCGTAAGGATGGCCCGACAGTTTTTTATCTTAGTTCGAAGCGTTTTCCGTTTTATCCGGATCAAATTCATAAGATACCGGAGCGAAAAAAGTTTTTAGGGGTTAAGTTGCCGAGATTCAGATATAAAAATGGGATATGGATGGCGACTAATGCTTGGTCTGAGATGAAAAAAGCCCTAGATGAGTTTCAACCGGACGTGATTCATATGCAGATGGTAGGTCCGACCGGAGTGGCGGCGGTCCATTATGCGCGCAAGAATAACGTACCACTAGTTTCTACCGGGCATACTTATCCGGATAATTATACTAGCCAGTTTAAGTTACTGAAACCGATAAAGAAGCCGGCAGATGCGGCGGTGAGAGCTTACATGGCGAGTTTTATGAAAAAAAGTGCGTATGCGACAATGCCGACTGAGATGGCGATCGCGGATTTAGTGCCGAAAAATCGGAAGAAGTTTCAGGTGCCAGTAGAAGCATTATCTAATGGTGTAGATTTGTCGGAATTTAAGCCTGGAAAACCGGCCGAGGCGGTGCTCTCAAAGTATAAAATTGATGCAAAGAAACCAAGAGTAGTATATGTGGGGAGGGTGGATCCGGAGAAAAGTATTGGTAATGTAATAAAGGCTTTTTCCCTAGTGCTGCCTAAGGTGCCGGAGGCAGAGATGCTGGTAGTGGGTGAGGGGATAGACAAAATCAACTTGGAGAGTTTAGTGGCGGATATGGGGCTATCTAAAAAGATAAGATTTCTCGGCAAGATTATGCTTCCGGATTTAGTGGAGATATACCGATGCGGGACTTTGTTTGCGACGGCGAGTGAGACGGAAACGCAAGGGATTGTATTGATTGAGGCGGCAGCAGTGGGATTGCCGCTAGTGGCAGTAGATGCTGGTGCAGTAGGTGAACTTTGTCAGAATCGTAAAAACGGGGCGTTGTGTCAGCCTGGTGATGTGACTGGTATTTCGCGGGCGATGGTGAAGATCTTAACTGATAAAAAAATAGCAAAAGAATATAGTAAGGCTAGTATAGAAATTGCTAAAAAGCATGACATAAATCATACTTTAAAACGTTTTGAGGAAATTTACCGGACTGCGATAGAAACTTTTAATAAAGCGTAATTTTCTATTTTTGGCTTTTTAGGATTTTTTAGTACGGCTTTTAGCGACGGTCTTTGTAGTGCTCTTGATGAAATTTTTGATTTCTTTAGCAACAGTTTTTGGGTCTTCGTAGTTTAGTAGATGTCCAGTATTTTTGATGTAGCTAGTTTTGCCATTGAATTTTTTAGCGACTTGTTCAGTTTTTTCACGCGGGACGAGACGTTCTTTTTCACCGGATAGAAAGAGGGCCTGCTTTTCGAAAGTGAAATCATTAATGGAATGATTAGCAGCAAATCTAGCAGAAGCATAAAGTGCGCGTTTGTTATGATACGTTGCACCACAGGCGTTAGTAGTTTTTAGGGTCTTTTTAAGTAGTTCTTTATCATTTTTAGGGACGAAAAGATATCTAGTAGAGACGCGGCTGACAACTTTATTTGGGAGTGTAGCAGAGAAAGGTGAGGCTAGTGAAAAAAGTTTGTTAGGACGGACAGAAATTGGAGACAAGAAGACAATTTTGTCGGCGATAAGTTCAGGATAGCGTTCGGCTACGGCGGCAGCAACGATGGACCCCATAGAATGGCCGACGAGAATTGGTTTTTCTAGATTGTTATCTTTGATATAATTAGCGACAAAACGAGCATAAAGTCTAGGAGTGTATTCCTTTAGTGTATTATTATTAGTTGGCGGTAAATCTAGCAAGAGAGTATTGTAGGATTTTTTGGAAAAATTATTGGCAACTTCTCTGAGACCGAGCTGATTACCACGAAAACCATGGATAAATAGTAGGGTTGGTTTCATTTTTTTGAGAACCCCGCTTTTTTTAAGGCTTTTAAGATAGCTGGGCGGTCAAACCCAACGATTTGTTCCCCGTCTATTTCGGTGACTGGGATAGCTTCAAGGTTTAATCCATCGGCGTTTATCTCTTCATACTCGACGCCAAGCTCATCGAGCCATTCCATTTCGGCGTGACAATATCCACACCAATCCGCTGAATAAACCTTTACATTCATGTCATAAGTTTACTACATTTTGAGGGCCGCGTCAAGTTGTGGATCAATATCTTTATTGATGTCTTCATAGGTACGTTTTACTTCTTGATCTGGCTTGATGCCGGTGCCGTTGATGGTGTTGCCGTTTGGTGTGTACCAGTGAGCGGTGGTGACTTTTAAGACGGAGCCGCCGGATAGATTAACAAGAGCCTGGACCACACCTTTACCGTAGGTGGTCTCACCGACGATGGTGGCTTTGCCATAATCTTGGAGTGCGCCAGCGACGATTTCTGAAGCGGAGGCGGTACTGCCATTAACTAGAACGATAGTCTTCATATCTGAAAGAGTAGCTTTGCCATGATCGGCGTAACTAGTTTCGTCTTTTAAGCGGGCGGATTTTTGGATTAGGACGGCTTTGCTATCTATCCAGAGTCCGAGTAAATCTTTAGCTGCGGAGACATAGCCGCCGCCGTTATCGCGGAGATCAAGGATAACTTTATTGATGTTTTTATCTTTGAAATCTTTAGTGAAATCGCGAATAATTTCACCAGTGTCATTATCAAAGCGCGTAACATGAATGATGGCGGTATTGTCTTGGTAATCAACGTAAGCAGAAACATTGTTGATTTCTTCACGGGTGAGGTCAAAAGTTTTTTCTTCACCATCTCTGACGACGGAGAGTTCGACGGTAGTGCCTTTGCCGCCACGAAGGAGGTTAGCGATGGCGGTGGTGTCTAAGTCATAAATTTCCTCGTTGTTAATCTTATAGACGATATCACCAGCGAGGATGCCAGCACGTGAGGCTGGGTTATCCGGTAAAGTGCGGACAATGCGAACATAGTCGTCGCGTTTAGCAAGAACGACGCCAATGCCGGAGCCGACGTCACCATGAAGCGATTTGCTGAAATCTTTAGCTTCGTCGGCGGTCATATAAGAGGTATAGGTGTCACCCACTGAGGCGGCAATTCCCTTTTTAGCGCCTTCTATAGCAGCGTCTTTGTCTACCGCGCCGTCATATTTAGAAGTTAGAGTATTATAAACCTCGTCGAGTTCACTCCAATCAATAGATTGAACGGTCTTGGAGTTGATACCGATGTATGGAAGGAATTTACTGGCGACCGAGTTCCAATTGAGGCCGACAAAAACACCTATTACTAGTGTTAGAACTGCAATAGTAATAGTGGTTGCTAGAGTGGTCTTTCTTTCTATGCGTTTTGCCATTATCTTATTATATCACATTTAGTGATTTTTGGTAATGTTAATGGTAAGCGTCAAGATGAATGTAGGAAAGACCAGTTGGATTAGTAACGACGCCGGAAGAGAAGGTATACGGATACCAGTTGTATTCGGTAATATTAAGTGAACCGTCTGGATTGACGGATTCTACCCACATAACGTGGCCGTAGCCACCATAGCCACTAACGGCAACAGTGTTGGCGGCTGGAACATTGTCTACCCAAATTTGACTATATCTTTGGGCGGATGAGGCCCACATGTTGGCATTACCCCAAGTTTCGGCGATAACTTGGCCGTGGGTGTATTCATAGACTTTCCATCCGGCGTAATCTACGCATTGGCAGTAGAGACCGCCGTAGCCACCGGATTTCCAGTTGATAACAGCCCAAGGGCCTTTACCTTCATAGAGGCAGGCATTACGCCATGGGTAGGTATCATTGCCAGCAGTAGAGCGTGGGCCGCCGATATTACCGGAGGACTGAACTTGCGTACGAATCCACTCTACCTCGGCGAGCATTTCCTGGTGTTTTTTATCAGCGTCAGCAGAGAAGGCAGCAGCATTTTCATGATATTTGTTAGCAATTTCTTGTTGTTCTTGACGTTTTTCGGCAATAGCAGTGCGTTGGCCTTCCTGCTCCTCGATTAGACGTTCAACGTCAGCCTTTTGACCTTCTAAATCTTTTTTAAGTTCTTTAATACTATCAATAGCGGCAGCAATTTGGTTTTTGATATTTTCGGTGCGGGCGCGTTTTTCAGCATAATCGGAGAGGGTTTTAGAGCTAGCCAAGATAGAAACAGAATCTTCATCCTTATTAAAGTGCATTTCGACGAGTAAGCTAGCTAGGCCAGCTTGTTGTTCTTCTAGGCGTGCTTCAGTTTCCTTAATTTGTTCCTTTAAGTCATTGACCATGGCGACAGAAGTATCAATGTTGGCCTGGATAGCATCGATTTCGACATTTAATTTAGCAATTTCACCCTCTACGGTCTGAGCCTCATTGGTAGCTTCGGCAGCTTTTTGACGGAGAGCTTCTTCTTCAGCTTGCTTAGCTTTGCAAGTATCACTACGGCAAACTTGGTAATCGGCAAAGGCAGATTTTACTGGTGCAAAAACTAAGCTCAGTGTGATGGCTGATATAATCGTCAAGATAAAAAAGGTTTTTATTTTTGTGTTGAGAGCCTTCATGACTTCATATTAGCATAAGCGGTAAAAAAAGTCAAGGTGTTTGTGCTTAGTTTGATAGCGCTTGTAGTAATCTTATAAATGCTTATGGTAACTTTGTAAGCGCCTATGCTATTTGCGTCTTTTAGTACGCTTAGCGGTAGCATTGAGATATTTTCTAATAGCAAGAGATGAAGAAACGGTGCCAATAAAGATACCTACGAAAATGGTAACAAGATAAACCACGATGAGCCAATTAGTTTCAAGGACATTGTTGATAGTGGAGACGTCGATGCCATAGTTTTCTAGATGTGGTGCTAAGGCATGAAAACCTAGGAATCCAGTAGTGGCAGCAATGATACCGGATATGAAACCGCAGATTTGGGCTTCAATGAGGAATGGTCCGCGGATAAAGCTATTATCGGCACCAACTAATTTCATCATATAAATTTCTTCACGTCTGGAGAAAATAGCCATCCGGATAGTATTAAAGATGACAAGGATAGAGATAATCAAGAATATAATAGACAGAACAATCCCGGCATTTCTAGCGAGGTTAGCCCACGAGGTAATTCTTTCAAAGGCGGAGCGGTTAGCATCATAAGTTGGAGGACTGGATGGATCAACGTTGACTAGGAATAGGCGGTTGGTGTTGACAGTGTGTTCAATGCTGGAAAGATCATCTACGTTGAAAACTTTGATGCGCATAGTGGACTGCATACGATCGATCATCATTTTACGCATTTCACCATCTTCTCCTCCGATAGCATTTAGTAAGTCTTCATTTTCGGCATTCTCTTTAAGGAATTTGTCATATTCCTGCTCAGAAGTGGAGACTTCTACGCTTTTAACATTGTCATCGCTAGCCATATCGTTGGACATGGTGGAGAGAGCGGCTTCGGTGGTGCCAGGCTTAAAATAGATTGTAATATCGATTTTTTCACGCATAGCGTCAGCAGTGGAGGCTAAAATTGCGCTAGCGATGACGGTGACGAATAGGATAATGAGGGTGATACTCATTACTAATGTAGCTGCGATGGAAAGCCAGATATTCCTAGAAAAGCTAATAGCCCCATATTTAAAAATACGAGAAGTGCTGCGGAGTTTTTTGGTGCCGCTGTTTTTACTCATGGTTTTTAGATTTTGTTTGGTCTGGTTAGCCATCTTAGATTACCCTCCTTGAACGATAACGACGTGGGTCGCGCATATTGACTGGCGTGGTGGCAGGTTTTGATGAGCGACGAATATTAGGTTGCATAGTAGTGGTAACTTTGGCGGGTTTGTTTTTTGCTGGTACTGGAGTAGTAATTTGAGGTTGCGTGTTGATGGTTTTTTGGCTGCCACGAGTAGAAATGTTGTAATTATTTAGCGGATTGATGATGGTTGGAGCTTTGTGTTCAATTGTTGGAGTACGGATGATACGTGTAGTTTGTTCAATGGTTGCAACTGGTTCGTCGTCAAGCTTGTAAATACCGTGGACTTTTTGATCAGCGATAATTTTACCATCTTTCAATGTAACAACGCGTTTTTTGAGATTATTGACGATATTTTCATCGTGAGTAGTGACAAGAATAGTGGTGCCGAAGTCGTTAATCTTTTGAAGCAAGTCGATAATTTCTTTGCGAGTAAGTTTGTCGAGGTTACCAGTCGGCTCATCGGCGATAAGGATCTTTGGCTGGCGAACGATGGAACGAGCAATAGAAACGCGCTGTTGTTCTCCACCGGAGAGATGTCTTGGGAATTTTTTGGATTTATCGAGTAGTCCAACTAGGTCTAGGACCTTTGGGACTGTTTTACTAATCTCTTTATTGCTCATGCCGGCAATTTCTAGAGCAAAAGCGACATTTTCATAAACGGTACGACCTGGCAAAAGTTTGAAATCTTGAAAAACAACACCGAGCCTGCGGCGATAATGTGGGATATAGCGTTTTTTGACATAGTCTAAATCGATGCCACCGATGATAATTTTACCACTATCGGGAATTTCTTCCTTAGTGATCATTTTCATTAAAGTAGATTTACCGGCGCCAGATTTGCCAACTAAGAATACGAATTCATTAGGCTCAATATGTAATGAGACATGATCAAGAGCCGGACGAGCATCGCCGCGGTAGGTTTTTGATACTTGATCAAGCAATATCATGAGGTTATTTTAGCATAAGCTAATAAAAAGCACAAGTGTATTCTAGTTTTGAAGCTGAGATTCAAGATAGGCGTCGATAAAACCTTCAATTTTACCATCTAGGACCGCATCGGCGTCGGTTTCTTCATATTTTGTGCGAGTGTCTTTGACTAATTTGTATGGTTGTAAGACATAATTACGGATTTGTTGTCCCCAGGCGGCGGATTCACCGGCGCGGAGTTTGTCGATGGATTCTGCGTGTTGGTCTAGTTGCATTTTGGCAAGTTTGCCACGGAGAATTTCCATTGCCTTTTCTTTGTTTTGAAGCCTAGAGCGTTCATTTTGGATGGCGACAACGGTGTTAGTCGGGATGTGAGTAATGCGAACTGCGGAGTTTGTAGTGTTGACTGATTGTCCGCCATGTCCACCAGAACGATAAACGTCGATGCGAAGGTCCTTGTTGTTGATTTCTACGTCCGATGAATTCTTAATAACTGGTAAAACTTCTACCAATGAAAAAGAAGTCTGGCGTAAATTGTCGGCATTAAATGGACTAAGACGAACGAGGCGGTGTGTGCCGTGCTCACTTTTCAGAGTGCCGTAGGCGTGGTTGCCGGAAATTTCATAAACGGCAGTTTTAATGCCTGCTTCCTCGCCGGTAACTCTCTCCACGAGAGTTGCCTTGAATCCCGATTTTTCAAAGTAGCGCAAATACATACGTTCTAGCATGCTAGCCCAGTCCATAGCTTCGACACCGCCGGCGCCAGAAGTGATGCGTAAAATAGCATTATTCTCGTCGTAAGGGCCATTGAAACGAAGAGCTTTTTTCTGATTTTCTAAATCTTTTTCCAGAATGTCTAGCTGTTCTTCAATTTCGGCGTTTAGGTCTTCTTCGCCGAGCGATAAAAGCTCGGAAATGTCGTCAATTTGAACTTTTAATAATTGCCAAGGCTCGACAGTCTCTTTGAGACGGGCTAACCTTTCGTTTTTTTCACGAGCGTCGTCGGGATTTTTCCAAAGTTCTGGATTGGATACTTCGCGTCCTAGGTCTTTTAGTTCTGTAATTTTCGCTTCTATTTGGAGTCCGTCGTAGGCTTTATTAAAGGATGCCTTTAATTCTTTAATGCGGTTTTCCATATTATCCTTCCTGCTCTATGAGGGCAGTTAGATTTTCTGATGCTGGGTAGGTTTTTTGGTAATCAAAATCAGAAACTGGAACATCAAATGGTAAATCACTAAAGCCGGGTTTTTTAAGATGATAGGCGGCTCTTAACTCTGCGATTTCACCAATACATTCAAATGGTTTCATGACTCCATCTAAACCAAGCAATCCCTTAAAATCATCAAATAGTTCTGGTTTTTCAAAGAGCGATTTATGCTCGTCGAATAGCAAGTTTAGTTCTTCTGGTGCTAAGAATGGTGCGAATAATAAATAGGAATTAGCACATTTTGCGCAAAGGCTGCACCAAGAAAGAGTTCTATTATCAGCGCCTTGTTTGTAGTTTGCGACATTGCAAGAGCTAAAGTCATGGCCGTAGTCTGCCCAGCAGTTTTTGGCGAAAAGTTCAGCGATTTTCAATTCGGAATACTTCCGTAGTGGAGAACCAATATGGATATTTTCAGAAATGTATTTATGGACGTATTCAGAGAATAGCTGCTCAGCTTCCCAAGTTTTGCTCCATTGATGGTTGATAGGAAGGTCGCCAATGTAGGCATGAGGTTCGGCGCCTTCATGACCGATGGATGTAAGAATGTAATTATCACCGTTTAGAATAGCTTGAATAAGCATAATCGCCATATTGATATAGGTAACTGGAACGTGGCCGTTTAGTCCGGCGGATTTTTTGAGATTTTCCGTGTCGATTTTTCTAATGATGAGTTCGAAATTTTTAGCACCGGTTTTGTCTATAACTTTTGGATAATTTTCCGTATTAGATACCATAATGGCGGTCCAAGGTTTGCCGGAATTTGTTAAAAGCTTGGCGACAAGTAGAGAATCTTTGCCGCCAGATTGTCCACAAAGAATACCACCAGTTTGATGATAATCTAAGTTAGTTGATGTAGTGACTTCATTGTTGGTAATGAAATGTGCAAGATTATCGCGCGTTAAGTTATTTTCGTAAGCGAATTGAGACAGTCCTTCTTGATAAATTGTGCTAAAAAAGTTGGCTTGAAAAGCGTCTAGTTTCGCATCCAAAGAAACATCGGGAGTGGGGTGGGCTTTGTAATAAGATGTGCCAATAATGATATGCGCTAAAAATAAAGCGCGGTCTAAGATTTCTTTTTTGGAAAAATCGTAGTCGGTTTTTTTGAATTGAACTTTTTCACAAAAAGGTGTACCATCTGGGCCTTGATAGCGAAAAGAGGCTAAGAAAGATTCTTGATCAAAGTCGTATCCTGAAAATCTAAACATTATTTTAAGCCTTTCACGAGTTTTTGGAACTTTTCGCCACGGTCCTTAAAATCTTTGAACATATCAAACGAAGGAGCGCCGGGCGACATGATGACGTAGGCGTTTTTTTCTTCGGCGATTTCCCGAGCAGTCTCCACTGCGGTTTTTAGGCTGTCTGCTAAAATACATTTCCCTTTTGGCATTTTTTCAGCTAATTTTGTTTTGGTTTCACCGATTAAAATGATTTTTTCTAAATTAGCGGCAGAAGCGAGGCGCTCTTTGACGCGAGTTAAGTCTAAGCCTCGATCTTTCCCGCCGGCGATTAAGACGATTTTTTGATTGCCAAAAGCGGAGATGGCTACATCGAGGGATGGGTAAGCCGAAGAATAATTATCGTCGTAGTATTTGACGGAATTTAGCTCACGAACAAATTCTAGGTGGTGCGGCAAAGAGCAATAGTGTGACATAGCTTCCTTAAAATTCGCGAGGTTGTTTTTTAGGAAAGTCTCAAAATCGGTAGGTGCGTTTTCGTAAGCATAGGCAGTGAGTAGTGCTGCTTCGGCGTCTTCACGATTGTGTGCGCCGGGTACGTTTAGACTATCTAAAATTTCTAGAAGTTCTGCGCTGATGTCTAATGGATATGACAATTTTCTACCTTGACTAATTTTGGCAATATTGACCGAATAGGGGTTATCAAGATAGTAGATACAAGCGTCATTTGCTGATTGATTTTTAACTATGTTGGCTTTAGCGGCGAGGTAATCATCGAAATCTTTATGAACATCTAAATGGTCTGGTTCAATCCTGAGGATTACGGAAATGTGTGGTGAAGTTTGTAAATCCCAAAGTTGAAAGCTGGAGAGCTCATATATTACGACATCGTTTGCTTTAATTTTATCTAAGGTTTCGATGGCCGGGTAGCCGATATTGCCTACGACGTGAACGGTTTTACCAATGGACCGTAGTAATGCGGCGGCCATAGTACAAGTAGTACCTTTGCCTTTGGTGCCGGTAACGCCGATAATTTTAGCCGGGCAATTACGCATGAAATAATTAGTGATTGAATCCCATTTGGTTTTGATTTCTGGATGTGGACGAACCGATGGGGAGCGGAAAACTACGTCGTATTTTTCTAGACCGAGTGAGCTTATTTCTGCGTCGTTAAAATGTTCAAAAATAGTAATTTGGATATCTTTTGCTGGAATATTTTCATAAGGGTGTGTTTTAAAATATTTTTCAACACATTTCCCTTCTACGCCGTAGCCTAAAATTGCAAGTTTCATAATATATATTATACACTATATTTTAAGTTTTTCCGAGAGAGCAGTAATGACTGATTTCTCGCAAGATGAAACGGCTACTAAGGTAAAAATACTAGAAGAAAGGAATTTTTGAGCTAGTTTGACAATGTCGGTCTTATTGATGCTGTTGATGATTTCTGGCGTACGATCGTAATCATCGAGTTCGCCGCCAACAAAGTAGTTTTCGGCGTAGTAATCTGAAACTTGTCCGACTGTTTGGGCGTCAATTTGGTAGCGACCCAAGGCGTAAGCCTTGGCGGCTTCGATTTCCTCATCGGTAATTTCGCCGTCGACGATGCTAGTAAGTTCTTTATGAATGAGATCAAAAAGGCTTTCGGCATCTTCGATACTAACTTCGCCATCAAAATCCCAAGAACAGTTATGCACGCTGTTAGAGATACAGCTGCCCATACCGTAAACTAAGCCGCGTTTTCTGGCTTTACCAAAAATGCGACTAGACATAGTACCAGTAACGATGTGATTAAGACAGTTCATGATGTGTAATTTTTTAATAGGTAGACGTTCAGGAATAACATAAGAAAAACCAAAGGTGATGTTGCTAGCATCTTTTCTACGAATTAAAACGGCGTCGGAATAATGAAGTTCATCTTTTGGCACTTCAAGCCTTTCTCCGCTTTTTAAATCCCAACCTTCTAGCATTTTGATGATTTTACGTTTCCTGTGTTTGACACGCCCGGCGATAATAAATCGCATATTTTCAGCAGTGTGAGTACGGCGGTAGTGCTCGCGGATGTCCTTTAGTTCGATGCTAGGTAAAGTGCCGAGGCGTTCTTTTAGATTCGGGGTTTTTTCACCAATGGCGGTCTGGAGGCGCGGCCAAATGAGACGTGAATAATCATTGAGGTAGCCGGTTAGTTCGGCACGTACGGTACCCTTTTCGCTTTTTAATTCCTCGTCGTTGAAGCGCGGAGAGGCGATGGCGAAACCATTTAAATCAAGAATGCGGTCCCATTCAAAATCAGCACATTCCGATTCGTAGCAAACTGAAAAATCAGAAGTCCAAGCGTTGTGGTAAGCACCATTTTTAGTGAAATCAGCTTCATAGGCTTGTTCGTCGCGATATTTTGCATTAGCGCCAAAGCTGAGATGTTCTACGACGTGAGCGATTTCGTAAAGTTCGGTTTTTTTGGCATAGCGCATACCACCGCGAAATTGGACACGGATGTTCATAACGCTAGCTCCTGGGACATTAACAAGTAAGCCGCTAGCACCGTTTTTTAGCCGGATTTCTTCTACGGAATGTTTCACTTCTTTTTCTTCTTGGACTTCTTTTTGGTGGATTTTTTCTTGGAAGATGATTTCTTCTTTTTATTAGTGGTCTTTTTAGGAACTTTGGCGCCGGATGACTTTTTAAATTCACTGTCTAGGTTTTTCTCGCCAGCAGAAATTTCATTAACGCCTTTTTCGGTGCTGGAGGCGGCCATCTTGGTAAGTTCCGATTCATATTCTTCGCCATCAACGATACCAGCGGCGATAGCTTCTTCGACCGTGAGGCTGAGAATAACTTTCAAGACTTCCTCGCGGAGGTTGCGCTCTAGATTATCGAATAACTTTTGTGATTCGGAACGATATTCGACGAGAGGATCGCGTTGGCCGACGCTACGCCAGTGAATACCTTCGCGGAGATGCTGCATATTTTCTAGATGTTGCATCCAGAGGTTATCGAGGACTTTGAGATAGACTTCACGTTCGATGCGGCGGATGACATCCGTGCCGAGCTCAGCTTCTTTAGCATTGTAAGCTTCGGTAACGGCAGTAATAGCCAATTTGGCGCGGTCTTTCTCTTTGCGCATTAGACCAATAGTCTCAACTAGGTCGTCATCAAGATCAAAGACGCGTTTGAACTGCTCTTTGAAGTCTTTATTAACGCGAGAACTGAACTGCGTTAAATCTTCACACGCATCCTTGATGAGGCGATGAATTTCAGTTTCGATGTTCTCGCCGTCTAGAATTTTGCGACGCATAGTGTAGACTACGCGGCGATGGCGATTAATAACATTATCGTATTGAACAACGTTTTTGCGGGAATCGAAATTGAAACCTTCAATGCGTTTTTGGGCGGTTTCAAGAGTCTTAGTGACGGAACGGGTTTGGATTGGCGTATCTTCGTCGACGCCGAGACGTGACATTAAGGCGGCAATGCGATCGCCTTGGAAAATGCGCATTAAGTCGTCTTCGCAACTGACGAAGAATTGGGTGGTGCCGGGATCTCCTTGGCGGCCACCACGACCACGTAGCTGATTGTCGACGCGGCGGGAATCATGGCGCTCTGAGCCGATAACTACGAGACCGCCGAGCTTTTTGACTTCATCGGTGAGCTTAATGTCGGTACCACGACCAGCCATGTTGGTAGCAAGTGTAACGGCGCCTTTTTCCCCAGCTTTTTCGATGATGGTGGCTTCACGTTCATTGTTTTTGGCATTCAAGATTTCGTATGGGATTTTAGCTTCATCTAGATATTTAGCGATGAGTTCATTTTTGACGATAGAAGCAGAGCCAACTAGAACTGGCTGACCTTTTTCGTGATATTTCTTAACTTCATTAACGATAGCGCGAAGCTTGCCGGCTTCAGTACGATAAATTAAATCATCTTTATCAATACGTTTAATTGGGCGATTAGGCGGAATTTGAATAACATCCAGGGCGTAAATTTGCTGGAATTCTTCTGCTTCTGTAAAGGCGGTACCAGTCATACCGGAAAGCTTACGATAAAGACGGAAGAAGTTTTGGAATGAGATGGTCGCGAGAGTCATAGATTCTTGGCGGACCTGTACACCTTCCTTGGCTTCGATGGCTTGATGCAAGCCTTCGTTATAGCGACGGCCTTGCATGAGGCGCCCAGTATGCTCATCAACGATAATGACTTCGCCAGAATTAGTAACAACGTAATCTTTGTCGCGTTTAAAGACTACTTCGGCGCGCAAAGCTTGATCCATATGGTAAACTAGTGGAGTATTTTCTACTGAGTAAAGATTTTCAATACCAAGTATTTTTTGGACTTTGTCAACGCCTTTATCGGTGAGAGTGACAGAGCGATGCTTTTCGTCTAGAACGTAATCTTCGTCGCCTAGTTTGGCGGCGATTTTAGCAAAATTATAATATTGTTCTGGATTATCGCCGGCTGGTGCGGAAATAATGAGCGGAGTGCGAGCCTCATCGATGAGGATACTATCTACCTCGTCTACGATGGCATAGTTCAACTCGCGTTGGCGGAGGAACTTAACCTCGTCAACCATGTTGTCACGGAGGTAATCAAAGCCGAATTCATTATTGGTACCATAAGTAACATCTGCAGCGTAGGCTTCTTTCCTGGAGCAAGGTTTGAGATGGACTAAACGTTCATCAGTGTGGTCTTCGTTAGTGTAATCTTTGTCGTAGATAAATGAGGCTTGATTAATGATGACTCCTACAGAAAGCCCGAGAAAATCATAGACTGGGCCATTCCAGCCAGCGTCACGTTGTGCTAAGTAATCATTAACAGTAACAACATGGACACCGCGACCAGATAAAGCGTTGAGATATGCTGGGAGAAGAGCTACGAGAGTTTTGCCTTCACCGGTTTTCATCTCGGCGACGTTGCCTTCATGAAGGGCGATACCACCGATGATTTGTACGTCAAAGTGGCGCATCTTGAGGACGCGATTAGTAGCTTCGCGGACGAGAGCAAAAGCATCCGGCAGAATAGCATCTAGAGCACGTTCAAGAGAGTCGCTTTTGATTTCTTTCTTTTTAGTTTTGGCAAGAGCAGTTTTTCCATGTTCTTTTTTGAGTAGTTTATTAAGTTTAGTCTTTAGGATTTCAGTTTGTTCAGCCAATTCCTTCTTTTTCATGGCTTGGTATTTTGGTTCAAGCGCATTAATCTCTAGGGTACGCTTATAGTAACGGCGTAAAATTTTCTTCTGGGCGTCGCCAAAGACTCCTTGAAGAAATTTAGTCATCGCGGACTTATCGGCAAGTTTGTCAGTAGGTTTCTTTTCTTTTTTGACTTTTGACATAGTTAACCTCGCTTGAATATGGATTTAATCTTATTTTTTCTGAGATGAGGAGTGGTTTCTAGTTTGAAGCGGCGGATCTGTCCCATGAGCTTGGCTTCGATAATGTCGATACCGGCATAGACATTGGACGACTCGTCTTTAGCGGCTAGAACTTTACCGCCAGGGATTTCCATGGCGGCAGAAAGTTCGTATTTATTGCCATGAGCCTTATTGATTTCGGTGATGACTATTTTGGCGACGACATCTTTTTTGCTGCTACGTGGTAAATAACGATCTAGTTTGCCAATACGCTTAGTAGCGTATTTTTTGAAACTTTCCTCCACCTTGTACTTGTTACCAGTAATTTCGATTTTATCAATCATAAACACTCCTTCTTACATATATTATATTATAGTTCATCTCTATTGTCGAGATATGGTTTCAAAACTTTTGGAACTTTGAGCTTGCCGTTTTCATCGGCGTAATTTTCTAAAACAGCGACAAGAGTGCGCGCCATAGATATAGCGGTACCATTTAGAGTGTGGACGAATTCCACACTACCGTCTTTTCTGCGGACGCGGCAATTGACAGAGCGAGATTGGAAATCGGTACAGTTAGAGCAGCTGGTGAGTTCTTGGTATTTTTGGTTAACTGGCGACCAGTATTCAAGATCGTATTTTTTGGCGGCTGGGGCGCCAAGATCTCCAGCGGCGATATTGATGATATGGTAAGGGATGTTTAATTCTTGCCAAATTTCCTCTTCGATTTGTAGGATTTTTTCGTGAATTTCTTTAGATTGTTCTTTGAGACAAAAAGCATACATTTCCAGTTTATTGAATTGATGGACGCGGAATAGTCCGCGAGTATATTTACCGTAAGCACCAGCTTCTTTTCTGAAGCAGGCTGAGTAACCGGCATAGAATAGTGGTAAATCACTTTCGTCTAAAATTTCATCCATATGATAACCAGTAAGTGGTATCTCTGCAGTGGCAATCATAGCAAGATCTTCATTTTCAATGTAGTATTCATCTGATTGGTCGGAAGTGCGTGGATTGAATCCGGTGCCAGTTAAAACTCGACTAGAAACCATGTCTGGGACGGTCATGAAGGTAAAGCCGTGTTCTCGGATTTTTTTGAGACCGAACTGAAGTAGGGCATTTTCAAGAAGAGCAAGATCGCCTTTTAGGTAGTAAAATTTAGCGCCCGCTACCTTGGCGCCGCGTTCAAAATCGAGCCAGCCGCGAGAAGTGGCGTAATCCAGGTGATCAGTTCCCTGTTTTTTATTTTCTCCCCATTTTTTAACTTCTATACTGCATTCTTCTCCACCTAGCGGAACATCATCCATGATGATATTTGGGATACTTGCGAGGCCAGCTTTGATAGTAGCTTCATATTCTTCTAACTTCGTTTCTTCAGCGGCGAGCTCAGTTTTTAATGCTTTGCCGCGAGCGATGAGTTTTTCATCTGGTTTACCACCTTTCATTTTGGCGGCAATTTCATTGCGCTCTTTGCGTAGAGCCTCTGTCTGACTTAGGATTTTTTTACGAAAGTCGTCAGCTTCCAGTACCTCTTTAATGGTAATATTGGCGTTTTTATAGCCTTTTTCGCGAGCGGATTTTTCGACTAGCTCACGATTTTCCCGAATAAAATTTAAATCTAGCATATTAGTATTATTATACCACAACGGAGAGGATTTAGCGGATTTTGGCTTTACCAACCGCCACCGCCGCCGCCACCACCGCCGCCGCCGGAGAAGCCGCCGCCACCGCCGCCAGATGAACTAGACGAAGAATAAGAAGTAGAACTTACGATGGTGGAGGAGGTGGTGGTCATCATGCTATGAAACATAGTAAAGGTCATAATATCGGTGCCAGAGTACCAATAATGATCGTATTCTGGGGTAATTTCGTAATAGCGGTTTAATTCTTTCATCCAGCTTTCTTCGAGACCGAAAATGCAGGCGTAGGGGAGTAATTTTTCATATAATTTACAAATGCCTTTATTAGAAGTGTCGACACCTTTGATGGATTGTAAGAATTTGATACGGTCTTTTTCGGCCATTTCAATGTAAAGTTTTAGACCCTCAAGATATTTGGAAGCGCGGATACCAGCATCGGTGCGTTTAGCGTATTTATTGACAGATGAACTAAGGATGATAAGTAAGATGATGGTAGCAACGAACAGGATAATGGAAATAGGTATAATAAGGCTAATTCCGGTCATAAATTTAACGCGAGGAGAATTGAGTAATAAGAGTAGGAGTGGGCAGTATACCATGATAGCTAAAATAATGAGTGCGGCGATGGCTGATGTGCCTTTGATTTTTTCTTCGAATAGCGTCTTAGATTTTAGCAAGCGTTCAGTGGCTTTAGTGTAATCCCTATTGACGCTTTCAAGATGCGAGGTGGCGCGGTGTTTTTTGACTTCGAAAGTTTCGCCAGATTTTGGCGCGTTGCCACCGTTTAAGATTTCTAAAATATCCAATTCTGGAGTCGTGAGATTTTCAGTGTTTAAGACCTTAATTTTCCAGATGGTTTTATCTCTTAAAGTGCCAGATTTTTTCTCCTGAATAATTTCGATATGTTTATTCACGGCCATTTCTAGCAAAGTGGCAACTTTGGACGATTTGGTGGATTTGATGCTAACGAGAGCGGCTTCGGCTACAGTGAGATCTTTTGGCGGGGTGTATTCTGGTTTCACAAATAAAGTTTTGTTTAGTTTGCGTTTTTTGGAGGAGTGTTTGCGATAAGAGATAACTGCTAAAGTGATGATAGCACCAGTTAAGATAAGTTGAACGCCGAGAAACACGATAGCGAGAATACTTTTCTTTGGCTCTTTAACTAAGAAAGTATCAGGACTAAAATCGATGGCAAAAGTGAGGTTTTCTCCTGGACTAAGGTTAGACGTTTCGAAAGTTATGACTGTTTCAGCGGCTTTTTCAGAAGTGGCGTTTTCTGCGTGGATATTATAAGTGGTTTCGTCACCTAAAGAAATTTGGCAACGTTTTTGATTGGAGGCACCAAAACTGCCGACGTAACAGCTAGTACCAGACTGGATGTTTTTGGCGGCTTCGGCTGGGATGTGGACGCGGGCGGTAAGGCTATCAAACTTTTGGCTCCAGCCGGTGCCGTTGGTATCCCAGTATAATTCTTGGAAAGTGGTTTGGCTAGGAATGTAGGTGATGTTGCCAGACGCATCGAAGGAAGTAATAATATTTTGAAAATTGTATTCTAGGGTGTAAGTTTGCTCGCCATGGACGTATCTGTCGGCGTCACCGATTTTGAAAAGAAAGTAGCCGTTTTCGGTCTCGGAGGTAAACTTTTCACGGGTGCCGTTTCTTTCAACTTTTAAATCAAGAGCAGATAAACTCTCGGCAGTGAGGTTATTGCCACCTTGATTGGTGTAAGGAATATAACGAGTAATGCCGTGGTTTTGGTTAGTTTCTGGGAAAACTGCGGTGAGAATTTCTTTGACGTGCATACTAGTAGTGCCATCCGTGGCGGTCTCTAGATAGTAATCAAATTCGGCATTTTTGAAATAAAAATTATTGACGTTTTTAGCGCTGACGTTATTTATAGGCGTCAAGCTGATAAAAGTAGTGATAAATATAAAAAGGCTAAGCAATACGCGTTTCATATGTATATATTATCACAAAGTGAGGTTTTGTGTGATAAACTATGGTACAATTATAAACATAAGGAGTATTTTGATATGGCAAATAAAGTGATGATTGTGGGGACTGGAAACGTAGGCGCCAGTGTGGGCTATTGTTTAGTAAACCAAAGGACTGCGGTTTCAGAATTAATTTTGACGGATATTAATATGGAGGATGCTGAAGGGGAGGCGATGGACCTTCGTGATACTTTAGCAGTTTCGCCGGCATATATGAAGATTCGTTCTGGTACGTATGAAGATGCTTCGGATTGTGATATTATTGTGATTACAGCGGGGGCGCCGCAAAAGCCTGGAGAAACGCGGATGGATTTACTAAAGAAAAATGCGGCGATTTTTAAAGATATGGTTAGTCAGATTATGGACGCAGGATTTTCTGGGATTTTTATAGTAGTTTCTAATCCGATGGATGTGATGACATATCTGACTTGGAAATATTCAGGTCTACCATCAGAACAAGTGATTGGTTCTGGGACGATTTTAGATTCAGCGAGACTTAGATATCGAATTTCTGAGAGACTATCGGTTTCACCGAAATCGGTACATGCATTTCAGATTGGTGAGCATGGCGATACGGAATTTGCATTGTGGTCTTCAGCTAATTTGGGTGGGCAACCTTTAACTCAGTTATTGTCGGATAACGACAGGAATGAAATTGAGGATTTTGCGCGGAACGAAGCGTACGATATTATTAATAAAAAAGGTGCGACATATTATGGTATTGGAGCATGTGTAACGAAACTAATAAATTGTATCCTGGGCGACGAAAAGCGAGTTTTGCCAGTATCATCATACGACAGCTTTACTGGTGTATATAATGGTTTTCCGGCGATTGTAGGGAGAAATGGTATAGTGCGGAGACTAGAGCTCAAAATGACGGAGCAAGAAGGTATTAAATTTCAGAAGTCGGTCAATGCGCTCAAAGGAGCTATTATGCAAGTTGGCTATGACGAGAATGCTGATGGTGCTAATGCCGTGGTGAAGCCTGAAAAGATGGAACTAAAGACGGTTTGAATCTAAAATCAATAAAAAATACAGTCGGTTTTATCGACTGTATTTTTTATTGATTTTATTCAGTTACGCCGAGTTCAATGCGCTTGAATTGGCGAACAGTAATGTTCTCACCGGTTTTAGCAATAGCATCTTTGATGAATTCCGCAACAGTTTTAGAATCGTCTAAGATGTAAGGTTGCTCCAAGAGGACTTTGTCAGCAAAAGCTTTTTTAACTTGACCGCCCAAGATTTGGTCTTTCATTTTTTCTGGGCCTTTGAAGTTTTCCTCGAATTCTTTCTTTTTGGCTTTCATAGCATCTTCTGGAATGTCTTCAGCGGAAACGTAGAGAGGGCTCATGCTAGCAACCTGCATGGCAAGTTTGTGAGCCAAATCTTTGAACTCATCGGTTTTGGCGACGAAGCTAGTTTCGCAGTTGACTTCGATGATAGCGCCAATGCGGCCGTCGTGGACATAGGATTCGATGAGTCCTTCGCGAGTTTCGCGATCGCCGCGTTTTTCGGCCTTGGTGAGGCCTTTTTTACGCATGGCTTCAAGAGCTTTATCGAAATCACCCTTGGCTTCAACTAGAGCTTGTTTGGCGTCAGTAAGGCCAACGCCAGAGAGCTCTTTTAACTTTTTAATATCTTCAATGGAAATGTTTGACATTTTGCCTCCTATTTAATTAATTATTTTTTGCCTTCTTTGATGGCGTCTTTGAAATAGTCCAAAATCAAAGTAGTAGCTTTGACGGAGTCGTCGTTAGCTGGAATAACATAATCGATGCCGGTTGGATCGACGTTAGTATCGACGATGGCAAAAACTGGAATATTTAGAGTTTTTGCTTCTTTGATGGCGTTCTTATCTTCTTTGGCGTCGACTACGATGATGGCGGCTGGTTGTTCAGACATATCTTTGATGCCACCGTAGCGTTCATTGAGAAGATCGATTTCTTCTTGGAAACGCTGGACTTCAAGTTTGGAATAGCGATTTTCAAGTTCACCGCTCTCCATGCGTTTTTCTAAGTCCTTGACTTTTTTGATTTGGCGATTGACGGTCTCAACATTAGTGAGAGTGCCACCAACCCAACGCATAGTAACGTAAGGCATTTCTACGCTCTCTGCGGCGGCTTTGACGATATCCTTGACTTGCTTTTTGGTGCCAACGAAGAGTACCTTTTTGCCGGATTTGACAATCTCGGTAATTTTCGGTAAAGCCTTTTCTAAGCCTTCGACGGTTTTTTCTAGGTTAATAACGTGGGCGCCGTTTTTGCGGCTATGGATGTATGGGGCCATTTTTGGGTGCCAGCGACTAGTCTTATGACCAAAATGAGCGCCAGACTCAAATAGGGCCTTCATGTCAATATTCTGTGACATTTATTTTCCTTTCCCTTTGTTTTAGACTCTTACGCTTTGCGCAGGAAAATTGCCTAAAACTGATTCTTTAGATTAATAATGGATATATTATAGCAAAGATTTTTGAAAAAAGCAAGAAAAAGTATTTACTTTTCCCTATGACTCTGATATAATAATGGGAATTATGAGTAAAAAAGATTTACACCCTAAAGATTATCGCTTTGTCGTGTTTTCTGATGAGGCCGCCGGTTTTTCTTTCTTAACGAAGTCGACCGCAAAAAGTGAGGAAACCATTAAATGGACTGATGGCAATGAATATCCATTAGTCAAGGTACAGATTTCCTCGGCTTCTCATCCTTTCTTCACTGGTGAGGAAAAGATTATCGATACCGAGGGTCGCGTCGATCGCTTTAAGGCGCGCGCCGCTAAAGCTGCCGCACTCAAGGCTAACATCGGCAACAAAGTTAAGAAAGCCGAAAAAGAGGCAGCTAAGAAAGCTGAAAAAGACAAGGCTTAGATCTTATAAAAATCGCTCCTTTTGGAGCGATTTTTTGTTGGATGTAGCGCTCTGGGCTGAGCTTAAAACGCTAAGTTGACTATTTTTTAGATTTAGTATCCTTAATAGTGACGCCACCAAAGCCGCCAGCAGCTTCAATGAACAAAGTATGAGTGCTTTTTTCAGTATTATTCTTACGGTCATCGGAGATACCGCCAAAAATAAAACCAGACTTAGTTTTAATGGTGACATCTTCTGGGACTATGATTTCGACTCCGCCGAATAAGCAGAATACTTTAATGGCGGCATCTTTTTTTAATATGGCGTTTCTAAGATCTAAGCTTGCGCCGCCAAATATTGCAACGATGTCATCACTGGTGAATTCTTCTTTATTATAAACACTTTCGTTGCTTGAGAAAATTGCAACTTGAGAATCGCTGCCGCCTTTTTCTTTGAGATTTTTGACATGCTCTGCGACTTCCTTGTCATGTTTGCTATGAAAAATATTTTTAAAGACGAGCGAGAGGCCGAAGAATACTAGGGCGGCAGCAAGCATAACTTTCCAGGCGACATCGTAACTGAATACATTTTGGGCGGCGAGTAGTAGGATGATGCCGCAAGCTAGAAAAGTGAGACTGCTAAACTTTTCTTTTTCAGTAATAAAGCTAACGACGCTAGGAATGATAATAAATAATGTCCACCATCCCTCAAAGAATATATCAAAATTAAAAATACCGAGAGCTTTTCCGCCAAATATAACGCCGAGCGCTAATAAGGCCAAGCCCCAAATGATAGATTTTGCACGCTTCATAAATTAACCCTTTCTTAGCTTAAATGATAATTTAATTATAGCATAATGTATATTTTGCAAAATATTCATTGACTATTTGCTTTATTTTTATGATATAATGGTTATAGTTATTATGATTTTAAGTGGAAGGTAATATGAAGAGGACGATTGGAATATTCTTATCCGTATTGATGGCTATTGTTGGTTTTGATGTATATGTCAGTCAAGACTCCAGGGCTACTAGTGATGATTATGAGATTGATTACGATTCTATCACGGCTACTTATCCATACTACGCTTTTGTAGAAAATCCAGATGAGCCATGGGGGACGGTCTGGGACGCTCTTGATGCAACTGATACTATAGAGTATAGCGATGGCTACTTTGATGTACCTTCTCCTGGCGATCATCCAGAACTTCGGGCTGTTTCTTATGCTTTAGCCCTTGCTGGATTCGAGAATGGAGCGGATGGGTATTCTCCGGAAAGTTCTACTCCAAATCTAAAGCTCCGCACCTTTTTAAATGAGCTGGGTTTTAGTGATTATCAGCAATGGGATACTCGTTCTGACGAGGATGGACACTCTATGGGTACAACCATAGCGCAAAAGACTTTACCGAATGGGCAGACGCTGATCGTGGTTGCTCCGAGGAACTATAATTATATGACTGAATGGCTTTCGAATTTTAATGTTGGCACTAGCGGTGACCATGCGGGTTTTTCTGAATCGGCCGAGTTAATAAAGCAAAGACTTGATAGCTATATTGACGTTAATCATTTGTCGAATTATAAAATCTGGATGGTTGGCTATTCTCGTGGTGGCGCAGTGGTTGACCTTGCAGCCAAAGCGATAAATGAAAACTTGTCAGATTATAATATGGTGGCAGATGATTTTTATGTTTACACTTTTGGTGCGCCAAAAGCTAGTATGGTGGAAGTTAAGTATGCTAATATTCACGACGTTAAGGATGGTAATGACCTTATTCTCGGCTATTTATTCCCTGGCCAATGGGGATTTTATAATACGGGGACTTATGAGGAGACTCATCCTGCCGACTTAAAAATTGATACGTCAGTTGTGAATATTTCTGATATTGCTGACAGCTCTCGTGCGATGAATGTACTCGCGGATAATGAAGGGTTGACTGAAAAGGTTGGCAATGTAGATGGTAAAGTGTTTATGGATGAATGGTTAGAGTTCGTAATTAGTAATGGACTAACGAGGGAGTATTTTGATACCAACGTCAAACCGCCACTTTCGGCTATAATGCAGGCTTATCAGTTGCGTACATTAGATAAGCAAGGCGAGTTTACTGGCTTCATAAAAGATACGAGCAAAGGTTTAGCTGGTATGGTAGCTGGAAATGCCTTCTATGATTTGTTGGCGAATTATGGTGGCGATCTTTCAGTTTTCCCGGCATATCTTGACCTTGTTAAAGTACTTAAAGGTACGGCTAGTGATGCCGAAATTGATGAACTTATTACGATACTTACTGGGTATATGGGAGAATATGCTGATTATGAGACAAAAATGGGTGAAGTTCCAACTATCACTGAGTCTGAGTTTGGTATTCTTAAGGATAATCTACCAAAACTAGTTAAGGCGTTATCACCGTTAATTATTGCAGATGCACAGTACACCCAAGCTACTTTTGGTGATGACTATTCCCTGTATTATACTTATACATTAGCTTCTAATGCTGAGAATCTCGTAATTGGTCATATCCCAGAGAGTATTATGCCGATTTTGAAAAGTTTAATTCCCGGCAGTGATACTCCGGGAGGTGATGATCCAGAAATGCCAGATAATCCTGGAGCGGGTGAGGCGTCTGAAGATTTGCGCATGCCGGATACAGGAAGGCTTTTGAAGGGGGATGGTTCGTCGGCGGAGGTAGACATTACGGTATTGGTGTTTTCGTTGATTGTGTGCACTATAATCGTAGCGGTATGTTTGATGCGCAAAAAACGCGTCTAGGAGATTAGGCGCCACATACTTTGCCGTTTTTAAGAACATGGCAAGTACAAAGCATAAAAACTATTGACTTTTTTGCAGAAGTGTGCTATAATTAAAGTATGCTCCGAGTTATGGGAGACGAAGAGTCGCGTAACTTAAAAGAATGATTCTGATACGTTTGTTTATAAGAGGCGTTTTCTGACAATCATGCACTGATTGTTAAAACTCGATACGATAACCTCAGTTGATCGTACGGCATAGCCGGACGGAATCCTGAAATCTATGCGTAGTCGAAAAGAAAACAAGTCTTAAGGCTGAACCGTAGCTCGTTAGACGAGTGCAACTTCTTATTGCTCCCGTCATAGCGGGAAATATTAGAAGTCGTCTAAGCGGGAATGCTTGGCAAAACGAGAGGGATCTTTAGTGGCTTTGGCCATATTCTTTGTCGGTAGTAGCACTTTAAGTGAAAAAACATTTTTGGATGAACGTATGACTATGATCATATCATCGGAAGAAAATGCGAAGTCGTTTTGTACTTATCTATACAATCATTCAGGTTGCAAAAGAGCTTTGCAGAGCAGTACTGCTCAATCTGGAAAAAAATAGAAAAAAGACATAATGACGTTTTCACTACCCGAAAGGGTCTCAAGCCGCCAGTATATCTGGCGGCATTTTCTATGTGCAATATTTCGCTCAATTGTTGGGGATTTAACAGGTATTTATAGGTTACGAAATAGTTGAAAATTATTTTATAACCCGAATGGTGGATCTTACTGGGCTCGAACCAGTGACCTTACGAATGTGAATCGTACGCTCTAGCCAACTGAGCTAAAGATCCAAGGAAAGTATGGTATAATAATAGCATGGATTTTGAAAAATTTAAAGAGGAAAAGAAGTTAATTGAGGAGTTTTTGGCGCGGCCGGATGCTTATGCTGATCCGGAGTTTGCGACAAAATCGCGGAGACTTTCGGAGATAGAAAAGATTTTGGAACTTGGCCTTGAAATTTCTCAATGCGAACGGAATTTGGAGGAGGCGAAGGAACTTTCTTCGGATCCGGAGCTTGGCGAGATGGCGCGCGAGGATGTTTTGAATTTGACAAGCGAATTAGAAAAAAAGCGGGCGGAACTTGATGAGATGCTGCTGCCACGCGACCCAGATGATGATAAGCCGGCGATTGTAGAGATTCGAGCTGGGGCTGGCGGTGATGAGGCGTCACTATTTGCGGGTGAATTATACCGGATGTATTTACATTTTGCGGAGGCTAATGGCTTAAAAACGGAATTGATTTCGCAGAACGAGAATGAAGCTGGTGGGATGAAAGAAGTGATTTTTAGAGTGTCCGGTGAACGTCCGTATGGGCAGATGAAATTCGAGGGTGGCGTCCATAGGGTTCAGCGGGTGCCAGTGACGGAAAGCCAGGGGCGGATTCATACCTCTACGGCGACGGTGGCGGTTCTACCGGAAGCTTCAGAAAATGAGATTGAAATTAAACCAGAGGACTTGAGAATTGATATTTATCGTTCTGGTGGGCATGGTGGACAGGGTGTGAATACGACGGATTCTGCAGTGCGAATTACACATATTCCGACTGGAATCGTAGTGGCGATGCAAGATGAGCGGAGCCAGCAACAGAATAGGGTGAAAGCGATGACGATTTTGCGTTCAAGACTGATTGAAAAGCAGAAAGAAGAAGATATGAAAAACGCTTCGGCGGCGCGGAAGTCTCTAATCGGTACTGGTGATAGGTCGGAAAAAATTCGGACATACAATTTTCCACAAGATAGAATTACGGATCACCGCATACATTATTCGCGGTCTAATATAGGAGCGGCGATGGACGGCGATATTGCTGATATTATTGCCGAGCTAACTAAACACGAACGTGAGCTTCTGGCAGGAGACGCTGCGTAGTTAGACGATATGGCTCTGTCGGCGCAAGAAATTTATAAACATGGGGTGATGGATTTCTATGGGCGAGATTTTATGGTGACGCCAGATGTTTTAATTCCCCGCCCAGAAACCGAGATGATGGTGGATGCGGTACTAGATTTGGCAGGTAAACCATTTGTCGCTGGAGTGAAGCCGTCTAGAAGAGTATTGAATGAAGTACCGCGGATTTTAGATGTGGGGACTGGTTCTGGATGTATTGCAGTAACGCTTGGCTTGGAGCTTGTTGGGGCTAAAATTACGGCGGTAGATATTTCTGATACCGCCCTTAGGGTGGCGCGTGAAAATGCCAGAATGATGGGAGCCAAAGTCCAGTTTTTAAAGTCGGATTTAATGGAGGATGTGTGTGGAGATTTTGATGTAGTAGTGGCAAATTTGCCATATGTAGATAGAGATTGGGAGTGGTTGGACACTAAGGCACTAAGTATTGAGCCGGAGCTGGCGCTTTATGCTGAGAATGGTGGATGTGCGTTGATTTTTGAACTGATACGTCAAGCAAGTAATAGGACGAAGTTCTTAATTTTGGAAGCAGACCCTTCGCAGCATGATAGAATTATTGATTTTGCGAAACAAGAAGGATTTTCCCTACGAGAAGAGCGGGGATTTGCGCTGGTGTTTAATAGTTGAAAATTGGATTAGAAAACCAGATTAAGAGAATAGAAATTACAAGCGTGCCGAAGACGACGGGAGTGGAGACTTCGGAAAAATTAATTTTACCGTTATCTCCATCTTCCAATAGACCTGCTTTATAGACGCGGCTGGAAATAAAGAATAATAGTGAGAGAATAATCGATAGTTGTGGGATGGCGATGCCGGTACCTGGGAAAGTATAGATAATGAGCCAAGAATTTAGAATCCAGGCGACTTCGGCGGAAATTAGACCGCACATGTAAGTGAGTAAGCCAAAGTTGTTATCGTCGCTCTGGACGAGGATGTGACGAGCGGCAGCAAAGCCAATTAGGAAACATGACAATGTTATAAATATAGCATCATAGCTAGCGAAGAGGAAGCAGGCAGCGGTGGAACCCAAGAATATAGCGACAATAGATTGGGCTTCGGTGGCGTAGCCTTCAGATTTCGGTTTAAGGAATATGAGCCATGCGCAGTAAGCAACTGCTAAGATGGTATGAATTGGCAACCATGCTGTACTGCCGGAACAGTAAGCTATTAGCACAAAACTAGTACCAACGATCAAATCTACGAGGCTAGAAAGGATATTGACCCACCAATAACGTGGACGGACGGCAAAGATGCGCCACTTGGAGATGAGAACTAAGATTAGACCGACTATCCAGCTACCGGTGAAAAAAGTCAGAACGATAGAGCCGACACCAAGAAACAAGTTCAGGATAATATGTAATACCGAGCTAATTACATTGCGGCTTTTTCTAATCAGTACGTAATCTGCCATAATGTATATTATACCCCATTTTGGTTTTTTATGCTATAATACCCTTATGGAAATTAAAACTCCAACGTTTTTTCAGAAGTATCCGCTAGTTCGAGATATTCTCTCACTAGTGATTTTTGTAGCTTTAGTAGTGCTTGGCACAATGACGTTAAATGCTTTCGTGTTTCGTTCTTATAATGTAGTGGGTGTTTCCATGGAGAATACTTTACATGGTGACGATCGAATTATCGTTAATCGTGTACCAGTGACGATTGCGCATTTTCTGGGCCAAGAGTACGTTCCGGAGCGCGGACAGATTATTGTGTTTGCTAATGGTGAAGCGGATGGGCCGCTCACTTGTGGTGTTCAAAATGGGGTGACTGATCAATATATTATTAAAAGAGTGATTGCTTTCCCTGGTGAGCGAGTGACGGTGGTTGATGGAGTATTGACTGTTTATAATGATGAATATCCGGACGGTTTCCATCCAGATGAGACTACGCGTAAGTCTGATACGGATGGGCCGAAAAAGTATACGGCTGGTGAAGTCGATGTAGTGGTGCCGGAGGGTGAGATTTTTGTATCTGGTGACAATCGTGAAGGTTCACATTCGTTTGATTCAAGGAATGGGTTAGGGACGGTGCCGTATTGTCGGATTATTGGGCCGGCGATTATGCGGCTATTCCCATTCTCAGGCATTCGGTTCTTCTAAGTTATTTATTCTAAATGGGTCCTGTCTCACATGTGTTTTGCGCGGACGCTCAAGGCCGCTCGGCCAAGCTCATGCCGCGCAAAACACATGTCTCGACACCCATTTAGAATAAGTAGTCTAGGTAGTCGCGAAGCATGCGAGTGCCGGAGATGACGGGGAGGAAGTTGTCGAGCTCTTTTTTGACGAGGAATTCGAGGTCGAAGTCGTTTTCCCAAGCGGAGGCGGCTTCCTCCATACGAGCGTAGAGGCTGTCGATTTCTTCAGCTTCGGTATCGCCATCGATGGAGAGGTAGCTGTCGGCGGAGCAGTCGGCAACGCCACCATCGTGAGTGCTAATTAGAAGGCCAAGATTAATAATATCTTTCATCCAAGATGTACCACAGGCTTCTAAACCTACAATAGGGTTGTTGATGGAAATATTGGAGCCGATAGACAAGGTGCGACCGAGCTCCTCATCATAGTCTGGAAGATAGTGGACGCGTTCTTTTAAGAACTCATCTTTATCAACAAGTTTTAAGATTTTTTCTAATTTTTTGGCCATATTAGTATCGCCTTCATGGACGCGACCGCAAAGAATATAATAACCGTTATGCTTTTTTAGGATGAGTTTTAGGATTTCTGGATCGGAAAACGGCAGCCACGGGCGTTTATAATCAACGAAGCGACGCTTGAAGTTGAATAGAATAGCATCATCTGGGATTTTGACGAAATTGCCGTATTGATCTGGTCTTTTGCTGAGTACGGTATTTAATTCGGTGCGACCTTTGGCTTTAAGTTCTTTGATATCTTCGGCAGTGATTTTTTCAATACCTTCGGCATAGTTTTTGGTAGGGAGGTAGAAATTATCAAGGATGTTGTGCTTTTTGTAATAATAGACAATGCTAGGTGCGGTCCAAGTAGGAATATCGATGCCGTTAGTAATGGCTTTGAACTTGACTTTATTGCCAGCGACGTCGTGGTAATTGGCGACGCGAGCGTGAAGTTTGGAGACACCGGAGCGAAGCTCGGCAATCTCAATAGTGACGGCGGAGAGGCGGATGCGCCCATTTTCAAATTTGTCGGAAAGCCATTTTTTAACAGCAAGAGATTTAAGGTTTGGAAAAACGAAACGTTCAAATTGGTCATAACCAAAGTCAGCTTCGGCTGCTTGGACAAGAGTATGATTAGTGTAGAGAGTGTGTTTTCTGGTGTAGACAACAGCTTCATAAAAATCCATACCATTAGCGGTAAGCTCATCGAGGCGAGCAAGGGCGGCGAAGAAAGTAGCTACTTCGTTTAATTGCATAATGGCAGGGCGAAGCCCGGCGAGTTTTAGTGCTTGATAGCCACCAAAACCTAGGGCGACTTCTTGATAGAGACGATGGTCGCCGCCGGAATCGCCAGAATAAAGTTCACCAAAGCCTGGTTCAGTAACGCAGACAATGCGTGTACTGCCGAGGGCTTTTTCGATGACATCGAGGCTGACGATAGTGCCGTTACATTTAATGTTAACTGTGTCTAAGAAGCTAAATCCGTATTTAACATAATCTACTGGTTCATGAGTAGTGTAGTTTTTGAAACCGTCGCCGTCTTTAACGTAATGTTGGTGTTGTTCGCTGGGATAAAATGGGGTGACGAGAACAAATGGTACATTACTTTGCTCAGCAACGCGACGAGTGTCGGCGGCAAGCACGCCGAGACCACCACCACCTCTGATACCATTTTGCTTATCGTAAAGTTCAATGGTCCAGTAGGTGTAAGGGCGTTCTTTTGATAATGAGTTAGTAAGGTGTTGACGATTGATAGCCTCATAAAAACCTTGGACGTCTTCGATGTTCTCAAGCGGATGCGTGTAAAGCTCGTCTGGTTCTGGTTTGCCCACCGTTTTGTTCATGCTAGCTCCTTGGACCTTTCTCTGAGCTGATAGCTGCAGCGGTTAAGGTTAGTGCGGTTTCGAGAGTACTTTGATCGCGTCCTTTAAAATTGAGATTACCAAGTGGGCGTCCGAGGAGGATTTTGCCGACCACTTCGCCGTTTGCCGAGCGGAGTTCGGCAGCAGCTTCAACGTTTGCAGATTTAAGAGCTTCTTTAGCTTCGTCAGTTAAGGTTAGCCAAATACCTTTGCTTTCAGGCTTCATTTTGGCGATTTTGGCAATTTCGGTGGTAGCGATTTTTGCGGGCTTGGAGCTATAGAGATGGCCATCGACGATTAGCCCGACATATTGGAAATGGAGATGCTCGGCAAGGAAATCAGCTAATTCGTGATAATTGATGTAAGATTTGGAAATGAGTTCAAGCTTTCTGACGAGGTAAACCATATCAATATCATTTACGGAAGCAAGTGAGCGGACGTAGGTAGAAATCTCATTTAAAGCCGGGAATAGGAGGATGACAGTAGTAACCATAATAATATTAAGGATGATGACGGAACTGGATGGGCTAGGGACTTTAAAGAGTGCGATAAAGACAATGAAAAAGATGGCTAGGAAAATGATAGCGGCGAGTGACATAATGATGATATGTGAGAGGGTGCGGAGCCAGCGGCCAGACAAGTCAAGTAGGCGATATTTTAAGATAGCATAGTAGTGTAATACCCAAGCGACGCACATGGCGAGAGGGCCAACCCAGATAGTGTCATATTTGCCGAAGTATGGTAAGACGAAGTTGAAAATAAGAGCGATAATACCGGTAAAGGTGAAGCCGTAAAGCACCATGAGGTTGGCTTTTTTGATGCGGGCGTTTCTGGCATGGTGGGCGGTATGGAACAAACCAATCATATAAAGTAAGACAGTAACGCAGTGGTAAGCACCGTAGATTAAATAAAAGATACCTTGGTGTAATTGGACGCTGTTGCCGTCTCTTGATAGAGTAAAGCCGTCATATAGCAGGCTTGGATTGTAGCAGATTAAGCCGATGAGAGTGGCGCAACATAGTCCGAAAAAGACCATGGCGATTTTGCCGAGTTTATATCGGTAGCAAGCGTAAGACATGAGGCCCCAGCACATAATTGGTGCGCAGAAATAGTAGCCAGTAAAGATAAGCTTGGCGGTGCTATCTGCAGTAGTTTCAGGAAGTCCGAGGAAAGTAGCGATGAGTACGGCCCAGCCGAGAGAAAAAAGTGTGGTGAAAAAGAATAGGAAAGCTTGGGCGCGTTCACCCTTCCTGGCGCCAGAAAGAACTGCGATGCCGGATAGCAGGGTTAAAATCGAAACAGCAGTTAAGAGAATGATAATGAGTGACACTTGAGTTTCCTTCTTATGCTTTATTTTAGCATAAGCTAGAACGCTAGGCAAGGGTTTTGCAGGTGATTTTTGAATACTTTTTAAGATTTTTTGAGATTTGGTTTCCTTAGAGTGTGGTTTGCTGTATTAGAAGCAAAGTCAGTGTAGGTTGAAAAAGTGTAGCCGGATTTTTGGAGAGCCTTGATGGTATTTTCTAGCTTTTTTACTAGGACTTGGTTGGAGCCAAATTTAATGTATTTAGGAACGCAAGGATATTTTGATAAGTCGGTGAATTCCCACGGATGGAAGTAGGTAGCAAAGTAGCCAGTTTTTTTGAGAGAACTTTTAGCGAGTATTAAATATAATTTTTGCGGGAAAAGATGGAGCGCTAGCCAAAAAAGTGGGATGCGGAGTGGCGTGGCGACAGATGTAGGGATTTCGATAATTCCCTGTTTTTTGAAAGGTTTCCTAGGTGTATCTAAATGATTATAGCGGCCCGGAATGAGAGCGGGATTGACGCTAGAATCGTAGAGATAACCTAGGTCTTGCATTTTTTGATAATCTATAGGTTGCATACGAGGTTGGCGATAACCAGTAATTTTATGGCCGAGGAGTTTTTCGATGGTAGATTTGGAAATTTCGACATCTGACGGCTTAGGACAAAAATGGTCAACGCCGTGACAGGCAATTTCATGGCCGGATTTTGCGATTTTTTTAATGAGAGCCGGCTCGGCTTTAGCAAAATTGGCGGTACAGAAAAAGGTGGCTTTTACATTGGTTTTGTCAAGAATAGCTAGGATTTTTAGAACGCCTTGTTTTGAAACTTTGACACCGTCTTTTATTGAAATATCGGTGCCATGTTCACGCGGGAGGTCAAATTCTTCAGTGTCAAAACTAAGCAAAATGGTGCCTTGTTTCATTTAAGCACCTTTCAAATTGCTGGATTTGGAATGGTCGATAACGTAAAGTGGACGGTTTTTGGCTTCGGCGTGAATGTGAGAAATATAGAGGGCAGTGATAGATTGGGAAATGAGGACTAAGCCAACGAGAAAAGAAATAAGTAGACTCATGGCTACGGCGCCACTCCAGTCAAGACCTAGTGGATCGCCAAGGATGTATTGTTCGATAAGAATGAATAGACCAAGCGGGAGAGAAACAAGCGTAATAAAAATGCCAACGTAGCCGAAGAAAATAAGTGGAGTGGTGGACATGGAAACGAAACTATCAAGTGCGAGGGCGGCAAGTTTTTTGGTGCTGTAAGTAGGGGTGCCAGAAGCGCGTTTTAAAGTGGAGACTTTAATGTATTCTTGCGGAAAACCAAGCCAATCAATGAGTCCGCGAGTGATGCGATTGTGTTCGGTAAAACGATTAAATTCGGTGACAACGGAGCGGTCTAATAAGCGGAAATCCATAGCGCCTTCATGAATGCCAGGGCTGTTAGTGAGACGCATCATTTTATAAAAGAGCTTGGAGCCGAGTTTGTGCTTAGTGCGTTTATGTAGGTCAATAGCGGTGACGATTTTGGCGCCGTTTTCCCATTTTGCCAACATTTTAGAAATGGCACTAACTGGATGCTGGCCATCGCAGTCTAGCATGATAACGGCGGCGGTTTTGCCACTATATTTAAGGCCGGCAGACATGGAGATTTCTTTGCCAAAATTTTTAGTAAAGCTAATAATGGTGGTTTGGAATTGTTTAATAACGGAACTGGACTTAATTTCTGCTAAAGTATCATCAGTAGAGCCGTCATTTACGATGATGAGATTAAAATTATAAGGTAAATTTTTAAGAGTTGGGGATAATTCTTGATCAAGAAAATGTTTAATGCCAGATGCTTCATTGTAGGCTGGCAGTAGAATAGAAACAGACCTTTTTGCCATATATTTATTATAGCACAATGTGATACAATGAGTTTATAGGTATGTTAAAAAAGATATTATGTGTATTATTATATGCGCTGCCGGTGGTGTTTTTTGTAGTTTGTTATTTTCTAATAGTAACGTCTGGTGAGGATATCTTTCAGGGGGCGAATACTTCGCCGGATATTTTTGGTGATATGGCGGCCGCTTTTAACCATTCGGCGCGGCTGGCGGATATGTATGCGTGGGCGGTAATAAACTTTTTTAATTATACGTACCAATTTGGGGTTGATACGATTTTTAGAATTATCGATGTGCTGGCGGCCGGTTTTTTGCTGTGGCTTTCGACTTATATCGCGCTAGGGCGGCGGCCGCGGTTAGTTCTAAAAGACGCTATAATATATGGTGCGGTTTTTTTGGCGTTGATGCTGACATCTAGTGGCGTGACTTTATATGGTGGGTTTTCTAAAATACACAATTATTTGTTCATTGGTGTGGTTTGCGTGGCATTTTTGCTGATATACTTTAAAGATTTACTTGGCGGAATGAAACTTTTTGAGAAAATATCAAAAATGCGAAAGCTTTGGCTGGCGGTTTTGATGCTGATTTTTGGATTTGTGTTTGGAATGACGTCAAGTGTGACCGCGGTGGCGTTTTTGATTTCCCTGCCGTTTTTTGTGTTGTATTTGAAAATCAGCCATCAAAAGATACGCATGCGAGATTTTGTGCTATCATGGCGGGGCGCGAGCGTCGTTGGCGTGCTTTTTTCGCTATTTTGTATCTATGTGATTGGTCCGGGTTTGGCGGAATATGACACAAGCGAAATATACAGAACCGTATGTGATTATTTAGCATTTGATGAGATTTTTGCAGATTTCTTTGGTAGTGTATGGAGGATTGTGCAGCATAATGCGTTTAATTTTGGAAGATTTTTAGCGCCGTTTGTGGTGGTTTTGGCAGGGATGGTAGTGGTATATTTGGTGACTGGGCGGCGTGCTAAAAATAAGCGGTGGTTAAAGGGATTTTCTCGGGACCAGCGTAACTTTTTGGTGGCGGCTCTACTGTTTGTATTTATGCATATTTTTGCATTGTCGCAAATATACTATTTTACGCGGATGGTGTTGCCGGCATATTTAGTGGTGGTGGCGGTAGGATTGTATGTAGCAAGGTTTTGGTTTGATGCGACTTTCCGGGGTAAGTCTGGCGTGACGGCGTTAGCTACGGTGATGGTTGGTGCGATGGTGACGTTAGTAGTGGTGCGTGGATGTTTTGCAGCAGAATATCTTGGAAAGGCCGGTAGAGTACTGGAGGAAATTAGGGCTTTTGATGGGGAGGTGTATTGTGTGAAGTTAGCCGACGTGAAGTCGCGGAACTTGCCGTATATTTATTTAGGGCAGGAAGATTTTCTGGTGGATTGGGCAATGCCGCAGACGGTGTATGGCAAGACGGTGGCGGAATGCGACACGTAAGTGAGTGCTCGGATGTTTTGTAGAATTGCAATTTTGTGCGATGGGTGGTATAATAGAATATGCGAACCGTTGGGGATTCGCCAAGTGGTAAGGCACTGGGTTCTGGTCCCAGCATTCGGGGGTTCGAATCCCTCATCCCCAGCCAAATCCCAAGGAATAAAAATGAAGCGCTTTGCGCTTCTATTTTTATGACGCAGGGATATGGCATTTTCGAGCGCAGCGAGAATATGATATAATTAGTTTGTATACAAACTAATTTAGGAGCTTTAAAATGAATATCTATGATTTAAAAGTTAAAACAAGAAAAGGTGATGATTTTGAACTCAGTTCCCTAAAGGGAAAAGTGTCACTGGTGGTTAACACTGCTACAGGATGTGGATTCACGCCACAATATGAAGCAATAGAAAGGCTTTACGAAAAATATCATGATAAGGGATTCGAAGTTTTAGATTTTCCCTGTGACCAATTTGGTCACCAGGCTCCTGGAACGGATGACGAGATTCATAATTTTTGTACTGCAAAATACAAAACCCAGTTTGATCAATTTGCCAAAATTGAAGTAAATGGCGACAACGAAAGCCAAGTCTTTACTATTCTAAAAAAACAGCAACCGGACGAAGAACCAGTTGGACTTAAAAACAAGGTGGCGATGAGAGCAGTTAAAAAAATGAGTAAAACCTGCAAGAAAAAAGGGGATATTGTTTGGAATTTTACTAAATTTCTAGTCGACAAAGATGGCAACGCGATTAAAAGATATGATCCAACTTTCAATCCTGATGAAATTGAAAAAGATTTGGTGAAAATACTAGAGGTTTAATATGCAGGCTGACGAAAACCCATTGCGTCTTAAAAAACAGCTTTGTTTCCCGATTTATCTTTGCTCTAAAGAAATAATTCGTAGGTATGCGCCACTTTTAAAGGAACTAGATTTGACCCATACACAATATATCGTGATGATGTATTTTTGGGAAAAGAAACAAAGCAATGTGCGAGACTTAGGTAGAGCATTACTACTGGACCCAAGTACGCTTACCCCGTTGCTTAGAAGGTTGGAAGCGAAAGGCTATATTACAAGAGTAGAGTCCAAGCTTGATAGAAGAAATTTAGATATTGCTATCACAGATAAGGGAGCTAGGCTTGAAGAAAAAGCACTCTCTGTGCCCGAAGTAATGCAGAGGTGCATAGACTTACCAGAAGACGAGGCAAAAGTATTATATAATCTCGTTAATAAGGCTTTAAATAATATTAAAAGGAACGAAATACAATGAAAATTATAGAAGTAAATCAAGACAATTTTAATGAAGAAGCATTAAAAGGCAAGAAGAAAGTGCTTGTTGATTTTTATGCCGATTGGTGCGGACCTTGCAAGATGATTAAGACTATTATTGAAGATGTTGCTGAAAATAACAACAATGTAAGAATCGCGTCTGTCAACATCGAGAATGAAGAAGAACTGGCAGAAAAGTATAATATCTCGTCTATTCCGTGCCTCGTACTGTTTGAGAATGGTGAAGAAATAAAAAGAACGGTTGGTTTAATATCAAAAAACGATATAGAAAAAATGATAGGAGAATAACGTATGTACGATATTATAATCATTGGCGCTGGGCCAGCGGGGTTAACAGCCGCAATTTACGCCGGACGTGCTGCCAAAAAGGTGCTAGTGCTCGAAGCGAAAGTTTACGGTGGCCAGATAGTTAATACCTTGGATATTGAGAACTATCCTGCGGAAGAACATATATCCGGATATGATTTTGCGACAAAATTATATAATCAGGCAAAAAATTTGGGTGCTGAAATAGTTTTTGAGAAAGCTATTAGTATTGAAATTAATGGTAAGCAGAAAAAGGTAATAACTACCGATAATGTTTATGAGGCGGACTCAGTTATTATTGCGACTGGCTCTAAAAACAGAAAACTTGGGCTATCTAACGAAGAGCAACTAACTGGTAGAGGTGTTTCTTATTGTGCGACTTGTGACGGGGCTTTCTATAAAAATAAGAAAGTCGCGGTCGTTGGCGGCGGCAATACGGCCCTAGAAGATGCTTTATATTTGGTCGACATAGCCGAAAAGGTTTATCTAATCCATAGGAGAGGCGAATTTAGAGGCGAAGATTCTACAGTTAATCGCTTAAGGGATAAAAAGAACATTCAATTCGTTCTAAATAGTAACGTTACAAAGCTTAACGCTAGGGATAAATTAGAAAGTATTGAAGTTACTAATACTAGCGGAGAGACACAAACCATTAAGGTTGACGGCCTGTTTGTGGCAATTGGTAGAATCCCAGAAAACAAAGTTTTTGCGAATTTAATAGAATTAGATGATGATGGATATATTGAAGCTAACGAAAAATGTCATACGAATGTTGATGGGATATTTGTAGCTGGAGACAATCGTACTAAAGACGTGAGGCAATTAGTTACAGCCGTGTCAGACGGGGCGATTGCAGCTATTGAAGCAGTAAAATATACGTTGGGGGGCGTTTTTAGATAAAGGGTTGTGCTTTTTTGAAAGATTTAGTATAATGAGTGGTAGGAGTGGGCATTGGAGGGACCCACTAATTTTCATTGGAAGTGGGTGCCGACAAGCGCCTGCTAGTTGTTTAAAAGGAGGAATAATTATGGGCTCAAATTGCTGGGAACCGGAAGGTAGTTGCTATGATGTGGGAGCAGTTGACCCAAGTAGGAACTACGGACATTTACCAACGGAGATGCTGGAAGAATGGGCAAATAAGGAAACGATGTTGTCATATCAGTATCATGCAGGCAAGTTGCCGGGTGTTTCCAAAAAGGAAGCTGGGCGGGACGCAAAGGTAAAAGTGATGGCGGAAATTGACCAGATTTTTGCCGAGCGAGCAAGTGAGAAAATGAAGCAGGAGTATCAGGAGCATTTAAGGGCGGAATTTGATTCGCGCTTGGAGGATCCGGGGCTTTTGCACAATTTTCTGTATTTCAAAATCCCGTCTTCGGAGTTTATGCTGCAGTTTTATATTGCGGTGTGGTCTGGGCAGATGGCGCGGGTGATGATTTACCTTCATGGCTATGGCTGGGATCTTGGCGAGAATTATCGTGAGATACCGGCGGATGACGTTTGGAGTCAGATGTCTGGATATGAAGGCATGAACATCAATGAGCGGCTGAAAGTTAAAGAACTTTTGGAGACGGTCGGGAAGCTGAATCGTGAGCTGAAAGCCAAGTCTGGTGCCGATAGCGGCAATGCGCCGCTTTTGTCGATAGCGTCGTTTGGTGGTGGGAATGAGCCAATGCGGCTGTATAACCCGCCAGTAATGGACTGGGCGATTTTCGACAATGGCAGTGTGGCACCGATGGAGGAGCTGTTCCCTGATGTTTCTAAGTGGGGCGGCAAAGTGATGTATTATCACGAGGACCTGTTTGCGGCGCTTCGGCGTCCGACGTTGTTTGATACGCGCGACTTGATTTATATGTTTGGGTTGTCGATGTATCTGGGTTCGGAGAATTTGCCGAAGGCGCTGTTTGTGGCGTTTAGGTTACTGAAGCCAGGCGGCTATGTGATGTTTGACTTGTTACATGACATGGCGAGTATTCGGCGGGTGGTAACTACGCAGGGTTGGCCGAAAGGTGAGCAGGAAATGTACATCATGCGGAGCGCTGACGATGCAGTGGTAGCCGCAAGACAGGCAGTGAACGCTATCAACGGAAACTTGGGTCATTCGATGGAAAAGGGCGGCTTTGATATCGAAAAGATTCAGACAAATTTAGTAGAGCCGTGGGGCATCACTAGTACAATGGTGACCTTGCGCAAATATGCTTAATCCCTCCTATAATACCCCCGTCTTAGGACGGGGGTATTGACTTTTTTAATAAAGTGTGGTATAATGTAAGTATGAAGTCCTTTTCGAGGGGCTTTTTTGATTTTAGTAGTGGCGAAGTGGGTAGTAAACTGCAAAGGAGGTGGCAAATATTGCAAGGTTTGCGAGTACGAAGGTTTGGGAGAGGATGGCGCTAGCAAAAGAGCTATGCTTAAAGAAAGCAGAAGCGACTTTAGAGATGGCGCCGGTGTCGGGAACGTAGGAGACAACACCGAGTGGGTCGAGGTAGGCAAAATCAGCATCACTATCAAAGGTGGCATCTTTCATATCGAGATAGTAAGTGATGTTGGATGGGATGGTGGTGTCGGTTGGCTTTGATGGGACTGGAGTGGCAGGGGTGGTTGGGGTGGTAGGCTCAGGTGTTGGCTGAGGCTCGGGTTTTGGCTCCGGTTCTGGCTCTTCAGGCTCTGGTTCCGGCTCAGGTTCCGGTTCTGGTTCTTCCGGCTCTGGTTCTGGTTCAGGCGCTGGCGTAACTGGTTCGATGTGGGCATAAGTAGCAGTGTTAGTATCGTAAGAAATGCCGACGTCGCCGTAGATATTAGTGGAGAGGAAAGCGATTTTATTGATAACTTGGCCATCGCTGTCTTGAGTGTCTGGCTGAACGTTGAATTTGAGATAGAGCGTGTCGCCACCAGTGCCGCTAGGACTTAAAACGAGCGGAGTAGTAAGCGCAAAATCGTTGGCGGAAACACCTGGGTCAGAAACTTCAAGCGGAATCCAGGAGCTTTCAATTTGCGGTGTGTAGGTGTAGGAGACTAACTTGCCGTTTAGTGGGAGGAAACCTTCGCTATGACCTTGGTCATCAATATAGGAAGCGATGTGGGTGAGGTAAAGAGTATTATCTGGGTCAATATTAGTAAGACTGGAAGTATAAGAAATGAGTTTATTATCCGTGATTTCGCTCTTTAGATCGGCATCGGCAGTGATTGGCCAATTCATGTTAGTAATGGTGATTTTAGTGTTGGACTCAGAAGTACTGCGTTCGGCGTAGAAGAAGTCAAGATTATAGACGCGGCCTTTTTCGAGGCCAATGTCAAAAGTTTTAGGCGTGGAGCCGTTAACGGAGGAGGTGACGGTGCCGTTAGTGTTGACAGTAAAGTATCCTGGAGTGGCAGAGTGGACACCGCCGATATCTAGGACGAGTTGACCGTTCAAGAACACCCAGACGTCGTCGTCGCCGGAGAATGAGAAAGTCTCTTTGCCGTTCATTTCGACTTTGATTGGGACGGTCATGTGAGCGGTAAAGGAGAAATTATGCTTCGAAGTATTGCTGTCGCCACGGCTGACACTGTCTTTATCATTTAAGATGTTGTCAAGTGGAAAAATGCCGCTACCGCCGTAGACGTAAGTGTTAGTGTTGCCTTGGCGGGTGAAGGTGATTTCGCGGTCATAGCGCTTACTTACGCCTTCAACTTCATGGAACCAGCGGTAAAAATTATCATTTTTGCCGACGGGGTCACTGCCGGTGACCCATTGACTGGACTTGTCAACACCGGCGGCTTTAGCGGCAGTTTGAGTAGTATAGGCTGGAACTGGCAGATGGTCTGCGCCGAGCTGATTTTTAACGATTCCCTGTTGGAAGGAGCCACAGCTGCCGCAGCTGCACCATTCAAATTGGCGGATGGTGGCGCGGCAAGAATCCATTTTTTGGTCAAAATAAGTCATGTTGATAGTGATAGTATCGGGATTGCCAACGGAGGAAACTTGCCAAGAACCGGGCAAGCCGTTGTCGTTAGCGAGCGGAACGAGTGTAAAAGCACGGACGACGCCGGTGACACCGATGGCGATAAGTGAAAGTAGTGAGATGATAAGAATGACGCGAGCAACACAGGCAACTTTATGGAGACGGAGATTTTTAATGGCGGCTTTGGTCTGCTTTTTTTGCGTGTCAATAGCGGTATTTTTGGCGGCACTTTCAGCGGTATTATCAGCGTCAGTTTTTTCCATAATATGTCCTTCTTATGGTTATTGTAAAGGCTTTTATGGTTAAAGTCAAGACTATTTATGGTTAGTGTTAAGGCGGCTATGGTTAAAGTTAAGACGCTTATGGTTAGAATTAGCACAAAAAGCTTGCTGGATGGTTTTTCTTATGGTAAAATTAAGCATAAGAAGGAGGTATATGGAACTGATTCCAGTTATTAGTTTAGTACTGATTGGCTATTCTTTTCTGTCGGGTATTCTGGCAGTGGTGGGAGCTGGCAAAGGTAACAAATTTAAAGCGCTAGGATTCTTCTTAGTGATTTCGGTGATTATTGCCTTGACGATTATTTATTGGTGGGAGTATAGTTATTTGTTGTATTTAGCGGCAGCAGTAATTGCTCTAGTGGTGTATATTCAGACTTTGAAACACCGTTGGTTTGATATGCGAAACTTAACTATTAAGATTTGGAATTATCTAACTTTGGCGGCTGGTGCGGTGGTAGTTTATGTGGTGTTGTTTTATGTCATCGCAAAATACCTGTTCCATATTCAGGCTAGTGCGGAAATTATTGCAATTAATATGATAATGATTATCATTGTAGTGATACTTTTACCGATAGTGAACGAGCTGAACACGATGATAAATTCGCGCGTGATGACTGGGCGGGTAGATTTGACATACGTAATAAAAAGATTAAACCGGCTAGCAACGCAGGATGCTAATCCAAAGAAACTAGCAGAGTTTTTGGCAAAATATCTACATTTTAAAGTAGTGGGGATTATAGTAGATGATAAGTTTTATAGTTCGTCTAAAAAGCTGCGGTTAACTAGCGAGGAGATTACGCAGATTGCGTTGCTTGAAAATAGCGGTAAGGATATTTGGCAGAAAATTGAAGGTAAAGCTAAGGAAACTTTAGAAAAGTACGATTTGAAAGCGGTGGCGGAGATGCGGAATGCAAAAGGTCGGCCGTTTGGGCAGATTGTAATCGGCAAGCCGCTTGGGAAAGTGGATTTTGAAAAACGAGATTTGAATGAAATCTCGATGATTGTAAATTTGGTAGCATCAATTGTGGATTCTCAAGAGAGGTTGGAGGTATAGCAGTGACGGTGTGTGTTGAAGCCGCTGAGAAAGTTGAGGACTAAAAATGTCAGCCGCGATGCTTAAGCAGACGAGGATGACGATACTTTTGTCGATTAACGCAGTGGCGATTTTGGTGGCGGGGATTTTGATTGCGAGTGCGATTGGGTTTTCTGGTGGTGATTTTAGGGTGGTAGATGAAAAGAGTGATGAGGTGGCGGACGAGGTGACAGATGCGGATCTTTTAGAATCAGTGTCGGAAGTGATAGAAGCGGTGCCGGTGTCAAGAGGCGGTGGCGGCGCAGCCGGTGCTGGTAGCGCGGTTGGCGGAACGGCCGGTGCGGCTTATGGCGGCAATGGCTCGTCAGGAATGAGTTTTGACACTGGGACTGTTTCAGGAAGTGAGCTTTGGAACTTGGATGCGATCACGATTTATCAGACGGCAAATATTGATATTTGTATTAATGATAGCTTGCCGGATCCTGCGGAAATGTATTGGCAGACGAGTAACCCGGCGGTGATAAAAGGTTTTTACAGTGAGGCGCGGGCTAGGTTAGGATTTTCTACGGCGCGGTGTCGGTATCCGGCAATCGTGGGGCCGGGGACGACGACGATTACGGCTGGTACGTATGATGGTGCTAAGCGCGATACTTTGACGGTGACGGTGATTGCGCCGCCGGTGGACCAGTGGAAGCGCGAAGTGCTAGACTTAGTGAATGCGGAGCGGGCCAAGTATGGTCTAGCGGCACTGACGTGGGGGTCAACTTGTGAGGCGGGGGCGCAGACGCGGGCGCAAGAAATCATAAGTGTTTACGATCATAAGCGGCCAGATGGTTCGTCCTGGGATACGGTGTGTAAGCCGACTAACGGTGGGACGGCTGGTGAAAATTTGGCGGCGGGTAATACGGCGGTTTCGCCGGCAACGGTGGTGCAGACTTGGATGAACTCGGAGTCGCACCGGGCAAATATTCTGTCGGATAAGTTTACGAAGATGGCGGTGGGGTTTGTGTTTGAGCCGGGGTCGCAATACAAGACCTACTGGTCACAATTCTTTAGCACGTATTAAGCTAAGTCAAAATCTAAAAAATACTCACACGGATTTTGCGAGCGGTTTTCTCACGTCAAATCAAAAATCAGTCTGTTAGTCGGCTCTGCGCCGCGGATGGGACGCGTACTCGAGCCGTACCAGACTGATTTTTGATTTGGTTCGCAAAATGCTCGCAAAAACCCGCGTTTCGTATTTTTTAGATTTTGATTTAGCTTAAGCGTTTGAGGAAGGTTTGTGATTCGGTGGGGGTCATGAGGCGGGTTTGGTAGTTGGAATCATAGACGGTGGGGGTGAGTTTGGTCTGGAGGAGGTGGCCGTTATAGAAATAGTGGGTGAGGACGAGGCTGCGCTCGGTGCCAGGCCAGTAAGTTTGGTCAAAGAAGAGGTTGCCGAGGCCATAATAAATAGGTACGCCATGATAAAGTTCATAAGTTTGAGGCTGGTGGGCTTGGGTGCCGACTACTAAATCGGCGCCAGCATCGACGAGTTCTTTGAAAAACTCCTCTTGGCCAGCGATAGGCGCATCGCATTCTGGCATTTCGGCGCCTTCGTCTGGGTAGCAGTAACATTCGGCAAACTGAATATCGACAATCACGAAATCACTGCTTCTTTTGGCGGCTTCGATGCGAGCCTTAGTGTCGGCGGCATCGTAAATATTGGCGCCAGGTTGGTCGCCATCGGCGCCTTCACCGTTGGCCTTGCTGGAAGTGGAATGATTGATACCGAGCCAAGTGATGTTAGTTCCCTTTTCGGAAATTGTAAGTGGTTCTTTAGCGTTAGCTTCAGTCAGGCCGCCGCCAAAAGTCTGGAGGCCGTTTTCATGATATTTATTAATAGTAGCGGTGTTGTTCTCTGTACCCCAGTCATTGTTATGGTTGCCAGTGAGTTCTACTATATCGGTGCCGATAGCTTCGATGACGGCATACATCCGTGGGTCGGCGCAGAGGCGCATATTGGCACTGTTACTACAATTATCAGCAAAACTGACTTCGTTAGAAATGTGAGTGAGGTCGGCATCCTTTAAGAAATCGGCGATTTTTTCGGAAAAGAAAGTGGCATCGCCTACTTGATTTAGTTTGTTCTGCATAGCGCGAGTCAGGGCAGTAACGCCGGTCTGGTTGATTTTTAAGATGTGGTTTTTAGTGATTTCAGGATAATTGTCAATTTCTGGACTGTCTGCTTCTAAAGTAATTTCTTTGATTAAAGCACCATTATATATATGGTTGTCCGGCAGGGTTTCTGGAATATCTAAATAATCTAGGTAGTATTTGCCGTCGATGCTTAGGACTTTTTGTTCTGGGGTAAGGTCTTTGACGGCGACGAGTTGGTAGGTGCTGGCGGCGTCAGCAGAGTTGTCGGCGGTGCTAGTAGTGTCGGTGGAACTGTCAGCCTCGGCGCTGGCGAGTTTGGCGATGGCGGCGTCGGCAGAAACATCAGAAGTGGCGTCATCAAAAGTAGTAACAAAAACGTAAGGAACCTTCAAAGTGATAGTTTTTGGTGCGGTGAGATTAGCCACAAGGCCATCGGGTTTGAAAGCATGATAAAGCATGATGGCGAGGGTGGAGCCAATCAGTGAAAACAAGAAGGCTAGGATAAAAATGCGTAGGCGCGGACCTTTGGAGCGGTCGCGATGACTGGGGCTATAGTTTGGTCTCATAGTTTTAGTATAGCACAAATTGTGGTATAATAAACTTATGTTTAAATTTTTTGCACGATTTTTTAGATGGCTGTTTGGGCCTAAAAAACCGTTGCTTGAATACGACGAAAAAATCGTGTCGCCGGATGGGCGGATAGAATGCAGAGTGCGGCTTTTGAACGGGCAGATTATTTATGCTGTTAAAAAAGATAATAAAATCGTCTTAAAAGATTCAAAATTATTGGTAGAGTTGCGCGGTGACGCTCCGCTAGGTATGGGGTTGATGCTGGTGCGGGCGGTGCAGAAAAATTTTGACGAAACGTGGGAGACGGTGTGTGGCGAGACGCAGTTTATTAGAAACCATTACAACGAGACGGCGTTTTATCTTTCGGAATCTGGTGGCAAAAAGAGGTTGTTTACACTGCGTTTTAGAGTGTTTGATGAAGGTGTGGCGTTTCGGTATGAGATACCGCCGCAGCCGGAGTTTCAGAAATTAGTGGTAGAAAATGAGGCGACGGAATTTAACGTGGATGGTAATAGTTATGCGTGGTATATTCCGGCATATCAGCCGGATCGCTATGAATATAATTATACGCGGGCGTCGGTCTACGAATTGTCGGGTTCGGTACATACGCCGCTGACGATCGAAACGCCAACGGGATTTTTCATTTCCGTGCATGAGGCGGCGCTGTATAATTATGGTTCAATGACTTTGAAACTGGATGCGGACGGAGCGCTAGTGTCGGATATTACGCCACTTTCGGACGGGGCGCGGGCGTATGTGGAGTTGCCGTTTAATACGCCGTGGCGGATGATAATGATAGCGGACACGCCGCTAGAGCTGACGGTCAATCACATGATGTTGAATTTGAATGAGCCGCCTCTAAAGACGCAAGATTTTTCGTGGGTAAAGCCACTGAAATTTATGGGGATTTGGTGGGCGATGTATGTGGGTGAGTGGACTTGGGCGGAAGGGCCGCGACATGGCGCGACGACTGAACATGCGAAAGAGTACGTTGATGCGTGTGTGCGGCTGGGTGTGCCGGGGCTGTTGATTGAAGGCTGGAATAATGGTTGGAACGGCGATTGGTTGGCGAATGGGCCGACGAATGATTTTGTGCATCCGGCGGAAGATTTTGATTTGAAAGCTGTGGCGGAATATGCGCGGGAAAAGGGTGTGGAATTGGTCGGACATCATGAGACGGTGGGCTACGTCGATAATTATGAAAAACAGTTGGAGGAAGCGTATCGGGTCTATGCGGACAACGGGATTCATTATGTGAAGCCGGGATATGCGGGGGCGTACATGACGATTCAGGGTCGGCGAGAGTTCCATCATTCGCAGGCGGGGGTGCGGCATTATCAGAAAGCGTTGGAGCTGGCGGCGAAGTATCAGATTTGTCTGGATGTACATGAGCCGATTAAAGGCACAGGCATTGAGCGGACGTGGCCGAATTTGCTGACGCGCGAGGGGGCGCGTGGGCAGGAATATGAGGGTGGGGCGTTGTTCCCTTCGCACGCGACAATTTTGCCGTTTACGCGGCTTTTGTCCGGCGGAATGGATTATACATCGGGGATTTTTGACGTGTCTAATAATGTAAAGCGGATGGCGACGACGCTGGCGCGGCAAGTGGCATATTATGTGACGATTTATTCCGGAATGCAGATGGCGGCGGATAGACCAAAGTTCTATGAGGAGTTACACCCGGACTTATTCAAGTTTGTGCGGGATGTGCCGGTGTCGTGGGGCTTTACCTTGCCGCTGCTTGGGCAAATCGGGCAGTTTTATGTAGTGGCGCGGCGGGATAGAGCGTCATCTGATTGGTATATTGGTGGGGTGACGAATGAGGAAGCGCGGCGGGTGCGAGTGGGGTTTGACTTTTTGGAAGAGGGTGCGATGTATGAAGCGGAGATTTATCGGGATGGCGATGATGCGCATTACCGCGAGAACCAGCTAGCCTTAGTGGTTGAAAATCGGAGGGTGTCAAAGGCGGATTATCTAGATGTGTGGATGGCGCCGGGGGGTGGGTTTGCGGTACGGTTACATAAATTGTAGTTTACATTTTCAATACGTTTATGTATAATATAAGCATAAATGGGAAGTGTTATACATAGATCTCGTTTTTCTAAGGAGGTAAAATTAAAACTCGGGATTTTTGCGGCGTATTTTGTGGCCGCGCTGGTGTTTTTCTATTTTGGATTTCAGCCGGCGACGCGGCCTGAGGATGTTTATGCCGAGGAGGCTAGTCAAGCTAGTGCTACATTGTCACTTGATAATACTGCTGAGTCACTTCCGGTCAAAACTATTAAAAAACAAGGCAAAGAATTGGAAGTTCCAGAGCAAATTGTGGGGGCTTATTCTACTCACGAAAATAAAACCTTACTAATTGGTCATTCTTCTACTGCTTTTTCTAACCTTAAGGATTTACAGCTGGGCGATAAAGTAACCTATAACGGAAAAGAATATACCATAACCGATATTGTAGAAAAGCAGAAGCAAGATATTTCCATGAAAGAGATTTTGAAAGCCGAGGAGATTGACACGCTAGTTTTGATGACTTGCGCTGGTGAGCCGGTGAATGGCACCAATGATTACACCCATAGGCTAATTGTAACGGCTAATTAGCGCGTCGCGAAAACTAGAGTGCGGTGAGAGTAGGTGTTGATGCTGGCGCTGTAAGAGCCGGCGCAAGTCATAAGGACAAGATTGTTATCGTCGCGATAGATGAGCTGACCCATAGTGTAGTTGCCAACAAGGCGGCGGTCGGAGGAGACGGGGAGATTACGTTCAACAGAGGTGATGGTGTAAGTCTCGCCGTTTAGGTAGAGTTTTTGGCCGGCGGCGGTGGCGGAGAGATTGGCGAAAATGCCGAAAACGTGTCCCATGATGAGGGAGCCGTACTTAGAAGCGCCACTTGATGGGACGGTAGGAGTGTTATTCTGGAGGTTAGAAGCAGCTACTGAGGTATAGATGCCAACGCTAGGGATGTAGAGACCAGTAGTAGGGATGTTGGCGGATGAGGTGGTGTCAGGAACGGTGATGGATTGAGCAGTGGTGTAAGTGGTTTTAGCGGTGGTGGCAAGGGCCGTAGTTTCGGCTTTTTCAGGGGCGGATTTAGTGGATTTGGTGGTGGCTTCGGTAGCCTCGGTAGTCTCAGTAGCTGGGGTGGTAGCTTTGGCCTGTTTGATTGGTAAAAAGATGTGACCGGCGTTAAAACCGATGGCAAACGCCAAGATAGCAACAATAATTGGGCGGATGGCAACAGAATTACCAACGGCGGTTTTGGCGGCGGCGTAAGCGTTTTGGCAAGATTTTTCAGCGGAATTATACGCCTTATCAAAACTGGATTTATTGACCTTTTTCACCTCTATAACTCCTAATGGTTATAATAACTATATTATATCACAGATTTGTCAAAAAGTCAATATGTTTATGGTTATTTTGCGGTATAAAAAAATGGGGGCTTGGCTCCTCTGCACTCCGGCAGCGGGTCGCCCCCAGTACTTTTATTTTATCAAAATTATTTTATGACGTCAAGTGTTTTTCCAGATTTTTCAATTAGTATCATGCGCCTAATTCGTCGGAATAGTTTAAATTGTTTTAACGCTTCGGCTCTTGCTTTGCTATAGTGTTTATACTGCAAGTATACAGAATTCCAAAGCGTAAGAGGAACATTTTTGGATTTTGTGGTGTTGTAAAAAGTACAACGCGATTTTGGTAGAAAATGCTTGCGTTTTATAGAATGCTTATGTATAATGGGTGTAAATAGGAGGTTAAAAAGTGAAATATAGAGATAGGGCTCATTTAATATGGGCGAAAAATACTAAGCATTTTGTTGGCGCGTTGGGGCTGGCTGGGTTATTGGTCAGCGCATTAGCCGGTTCGGCTGCGGTGCTAGGTCCGTCTGTGGCCTATGCGGATACTGTCGACCCGTCCGCTTCTACTGCCGTAGATGTCAACGTCTATGTAGATCCAGTCATTTCCATCCGTGCTCTAGACAGTACCGGTACTACTGACATCACCGCCGTCAATGTAGACGTTATCCCGACCGACACCGGCGCTTTTGCCAAGAACAATTTTCTCCTCCAAGTCGATAGCACTAATGCTACTGGCTATGATCTATACGCCTCCTCTGATTATAAGACCGACGGCACTACCTCAGAAACCGATCCAGCCACTACTGCAACATACACTAATGCGCTTGTAAATCTCACTCAGAGTGATACTATCTCTACCCTCGCTGCCACTCAGACCAGCCCAATTACCGAGGCTAATTTCTCTGCCACCTCCTCTACCTACCAGAACCAATGGGGCATGAGTAAAGCCTGGAATGAGACTATCTCTGGTACTGCTCTTTCTGGTGGTAACCTAGCCAACTACTTTGGTGTTCCAGTCTATGGTGCCACTATCACTCTGCGTGATGATGTTGATACTGCTGCTTATAATTCTCGGACTAGCATCGGCGTTGGCGTTAATGTCAATACTGCTAAGAAAGCTGGCACCTACAGAAACCAATTCGTCTTTACTGCCGTAGGTAACCCTCTCCCAGTAGACTACACTCTCACCTTTGACAAGAACACATCAGACACTGTCGCTAATCTCCCAGCCCCTATGACCGACACCGTCATTGCCCAGAGTAAGACCTTCACTATCCCAAACACCACCCCGACCAGAGATGGTTACGATTTTGTGGGCTGGTCTACCAGTGCCACAGCACGCCAAGGCTCTGGCTCCGGCCCAGACGGCCTCTATGTCGCTGGTGATAGCTTCACTGTCCTCTCCGATGACCAATCTGGCTCCGGTACTACCACTCGCTTTACCGGCTCTGCCACCCTTTATGCCATCTGGGAAGAGCATATCGAAGACTTCTGGAGCATCACCACGATGCAGGAAATGACCTGGGAAATCTGCCAGAGTGTCCATTATCCAGATGCTACCACCGCTACTAATACTGACAACCTAGTCACCGACAAGGCAACCTATAAATCAAAGAACATCACCTCGGATGGCACCACTCCGTGGGTCCCGACCAGAACTCTTATCGATGACCGCGATGCTGACGGTACTGGTACAAAGCGTAGCTATACCGTCTCCAGACTTGCCGATGGTAACTGCTGGATGACAGAAAACCTTAAATACGACCTAAGAGGCCTCTATAACAATGGCAAGCGTGGTATCGGCTCTAAGAATGATGGCTCCACCTTTGAGATGACGGATGCTAACCTTGGAAGCGGCGTATCCTATTACACTACGTCTGCTGATTTTAACTACGTGATTACTCCGAATACTACCTCGGCAAATGTTACTAGATATAATGCCCAAATTGGCGACACTTCCGGCACTGAATACTACTATACTTGGTCGGGCGCTACGGCTGGTCAAGGCGGAACTAATGACAGCAGTAGTGGCGTTGCCATAGACGGCTCCATCTGCCCAGCTGGCTGGAGATTACCAACCTATAGTGGCACTTATAGTTACCAGACACTCTATAATAGTTATAATAGTGTTGCCAAGTGGGAGCAATACCCAGCTACATTTCTGCGCGTCGGCTACTTCAACTCTGGTAGTCAGACGTACTCGTCGAATGGCTATTACTGGTCGGCGTCTGTCTCCAATGCTAACTTCGCGTACTACATGAACTACTACACTGGAGATGTCTACCCGCGGGAAGACCTCATTAAGTTCCTCGGCTTCTCAGTCCGCTGTGTCGCTTCGCGCTCGTAGGCCTCGGCCCGCGTCCTGGGCAGTGCGCTCCAATCATTATGCCCCTCACACTTGCTTTTAGTTATGCTTAGTTATACTGGATTGTGTTATATATGGTATAATGGTGATATATGAAACATTTGGTGCGGTATCTTTTGACGATTGATCGGCGGTGGCTTTTAACGTGGGCGGCGATATACGTGGGGTTTGCGACGATGGGGGCGTTTTTTCCGGATTTTATCGGGGTGACGGTGCTGAAAATCGTAGGGATTGCGCTATGTCTAGTCTATGCTATGGCGAAGTTCAAAAAAGATGCGCTGCTGACCATCGCGCTGGCACTGACACTGCTTGCGGATGTGATTTTGGCGATTGATAGCGTGTCCATCATTGGTGTGTTTACGTTTTGTTTTGTGCAGTTTTTCCATACGGCGCGTTTAAAGCAGACCAAGCCGGTGGCGCTGGTGTTTTATGTCCTGATAGCGGCGATTGTGTTCTTAGTGGCGGTGTGGCTGAAAGTCAATCCGATGTATGCGGCGGCGGGGATTTATGCGTATGGGATATTTTCCAACGTGTTTTTTGCGGCTTCGTGGTTTTTCTCCAGGAGATCGGTGCAGTCTGCCTGTGCGGCGGTGGGATTCTTGCTGTTTATCCTCTGCGATTTTTGCGTGGCAGGATCATACCTTAGCGCGACGGCGGTGCTGCCGCTTGCTGTAAAGCCGTTTATGGATTATTTTGCGTGGATATTTTACTATCCGTCACAAGTTCTGATTGCCAATTCATCGGAGCTGGCGGCGACGTCAAAAAAGCCACGCAAAAAACTTGCGCCCAGCGTTTAATCCGTGTTATAATTAAAGCATTATGGAAGGTAAAAAATCACAATCGCTCTCGCAGCCGCGCGCTATTTTGGTATTTGGGGCGCCAGCCAGCGGCAAAACCACTTTTTGCGAGAAATTTTCACAACAGTTTCGCGCTCCGTATTACAATCTGTCTGAGATTGGTGCTTCTAATGGCTTTTCTCGGGAGAAGGTGCTCTACATCTTGGGCCTAATTGCCAAGACTGGGCAGAATATCATCCTGGAGGGGGAGCTTGATACCGAGGTGAACCGTGAGGAGATTAAAAACCTACTTCGTGAGGAAAATTACAACCCATCACTGATCTGGATTCAGACCGATGTCAATACTATTAAGGCGCGGCTGAAGTCCCGGTTAAAATCGGTGGCGAAGGCTAAGGAAGTTTACGATACTGAGATTGCGAAATTAGAGGCGCCATCTGAGGATGAAAAGCCAATTGTGCTTTCGGGTAAGCATACCTTTGAGACGCAACTTTCACACGTATTGTCACAGTTGGCGGCTTAGTGGCTGATTGTAGCCGGATTGACATTGAAATACTTTGGACGCAACATATTTTGAGACGGGTGCGTCATGTGGAGTGAAATGTGATTATTGAAGATAAAGAGTTTGGCGAAGTTATCGTCAGAAAAAGTCCTTTGGCACGGGGAGCTAGGTTTTCGGTCTCACCTTCTGGCCGATTACAGATGTCAGTTCCGGCGTACACCTCGGCTTTTTTAGCAAAGCGGTTTCTTGCAAGTAGTCGAGCAGCAATTCGGGAGAAGTTACCACTAAAAGACCCGGCGTCGCAGCGGGCGCGAGACGCTAAGAAAAAATTGTTGATGAAAAAGGCTAAAGAATATCTGCCGTATCGTTTGGAATATTTTGCGAAACTATATGGGTATCAATATTCTAGGGTGCGGTTTTCCCACGCGGGGACGCGGTGGGGGAGTTGTTCATCTAACCAGACAATTTCACTCAATATCGGTTTAATGCAAGTGCCGGAGCCGCTACGCGACTATGTGATTTTACACGAACTGGCGCATCTTAATCACATGGACCATTCGGCGGCATTTTGGGCGGAAGTGGGGGCGCACGACCCGCGCTATAAAGATCATCGGCGGCGACTGAAGCAGTTTTCGCCGGGAGTGTAAATGGTCTAAGGGCGGGGTGTAAAATGGCAGTGCATGGCTGAGGCGCTTGTGCTATAATGAAAATATGAAATTATCTGCCGTTGTGGACCCGATTTATCTGAAGTTCTTGCCACGACTTTCGCGGCGAGGGCATCTTTTGGATTTGGACCTGCGCTATCCTAACATTAAGGTGACGCATCCAGAAAAAGTGTCGGTGCCGCTGATGTTTTATCTGAGTTTTGTGGAGAAAGAAGGGCGCTCGTCACACATAACGATTAAGAGTACCGAAAATTCTTTGATAATCATGGACGAGGGGACAGTCTTGATGCCGGAGCAGCTGGCAGTATTCAAGAGTGATGGAGTAAAGACATCATCTAGATTGGGATTTGGAACGAAGCTGATAATCGCGCTGGATTAATATTGCGGAGTCGGTTTAGAGTTTAGTATTAGAGTTCAGCGGCGGATTTGAGATTTTGGCTGGTGGCTTCAATGCGCCATTCAAAATCGCGGATGACGTTCATATAATACATAAAAGCATCAAACGGTGAGTCGAACGGTGAGAAATAAGCGTGGACATCGCCGTCGCTCCAGTATTTAGTACACATATAGTAGGCATGGTCAGAGGTGGTGAGGCGGCGCCAGTCGTTTAGTAAATCAGTGTTTCCAGTGGCGATAATGCGCGGTTTCATAGCATAGAGAGTAGAGAGGGCTTCTTGTTGCATCTCGTTCCCTGTCCAGGCGGTGAGGTCGCGCTCCGTATCGGCCCAAGTAACAGTCTGTGGCATGGAAATTTCATCTACTGGCTGTTCTAAGTCAGCGGCTTCGGAGACGGTGACAAATTTGTTGTCATATTCTTTGAGCCACATGTAAATGAGCTGGTCCATGAAGTCAAAGATGCCGGTATCTTCCCAAACGTTCTCGCCGAAAGTTTCAAAATCCATAAAGAGGTTGATGAGATTGCCGCGAAGGGCGTCCATATTGAGCCAATTTTGGAACTTTTCGGCAGTTAAAGGCCATTCTTTCCAGTTCCTATCAGAAAAGCGGAAGGCGATGTCATCGGACAAGCGGTAATTTTTGAGCAGGAGCCGAGTTCTGGTGCCGCCGGCAACTTTGTAAACGTGGTTCGGGCTGCGCCAGCCAAGGACCTTGTCCCAGCCTTCGGCGAGGACGGCTTTGTAGCCGATTTGGTCTGCCCATTTGCCGAGCTCGTCATTGTAGGCGAACTCAGTATTTCTAAAGACACGTGGTCGGATGCCGAATAGGCGGGCGATGGTATCGGAGTGGAGCTTAACTTGTGATTCAAATTCGATTTTATCATAGAAAAAGCTGAGAGAGTGGTAGTAAGTTTCGCCGACAATTTCAACTTGGCCGGTGGTGAGCATCCGGGAAATCTGGGAGATGAGGGTTGGATCCCATTCCATAGCTTGTTCTAGCCAGGTGCCGGTAATGCTAAGTGAGACCTTAAACTCTGGGTAACGTTTAAGATTTTTTTCTAACAAATCAAGCATTGGATGGTAAGATTTTTCGGCAACCTTCTTGAAAATACGCTCATTGTTTTGTTTGTCGTAGTAATCTTTTTCGTACCAATAATTATGATTGTGTGCGACGTCAAAAATGCTGTACCTGCGGTAGCGCCAAGGCTGGTGGATGTGTAGGTAGAGGCAGATTGCTCGCATCAACAAAACTCCTTATGTTTATCTACTTCATTATATAGCTTTTCAACTTTTTTGGCAACATCTTGCCACGAGATTTTGTGATATTCTTCACTAATGCCGCGCTTTAAGGTATTTTTTAGAGCCTTGCTTTTAGATACGGCGACGATTTCGTCGGCGAGTTTTTCTTCGTCCCAGAAATCATATTCAAAAGCGTGTCTTATCACTTCTGATACGCCGGATTGTTTGGTGAGGATGAGGACGTCGCCATGATGGGCGGCTTCTAGGGCGGTAAGGCCGAATGGTTCAGATATGGAGCTCATCACGAAAATGTCGGAGACCTGGTAAATGTCGCGGAGTTTTTTACCACGAACGAAGCCAGTAAATACGACGTTTTTAGCGATTTTATACTTGGCGGAAAGTTCTAGCAATTCTTGTCTTTGTTCCCCGTCGCCGGCAAAGACAAAGATGAGCTTAGGGTTCTTAGAAATGGCGCGAGCGGCGGCGCGCATGAGGATGCCGAGGCCTTTTTGGATGGTGAAACGACCGACGGTGGAGACGATGGTGTAACCGAAATGTTTCATAGTCTCTAGGTATTTGTAATCTTGGTCATCGTAAGTGTAGGTAGATTTGATGAAATCCTCGTCTAATGAATTATAGACTACGCTGATTTTTTCGGCTGGGATGTGGTATTTTTTGACGATGATGTTCTTAGTAGCCTTTGAAACGGCGATGATTTTGTCGGCTAGGAGCAAGCCTTCGCGTTCAATTTCGTGGACGAGTTTGTTGCCACCATTCATGCCAGAGCGGTCATATTCGGTGGCGTGAACATGAGCAATTAGAGGGATGCCGTAATTCTTTTTGGCCAAAATGCCAGCTTCAAAAGTGAGCCAATCGTGGGCGTGGACTACGTCGGGTTTGTATTCCATGAGGTAATCTTCTACGAATTTACAATAATCTTGCTGGATTTTGCGGATGGAGACTTTCTGGATGTGATTTTGGCCGCTTTCTGGAATGAGGGCGGCGTCAACGTATTTTGTATCATAGGCGCCAACGCCGTAGCGGAAAAGCGGATCTAAATTAGTGGCGGACAAAACGTTCATGAATTCAATTTCTTCGTGTTCTGCAGTATAAGGGACGACAAAATCAATACTGGCGCCGTCTCTGGCTAGAGCGCGGGACAAGTTCAGACAAGCCACACCTAAACCTCCGGAATTATGTGGTGGCAGCTCCCATCCAAGCATTAGTATTTTCATCATTATTTATTATAGCACACTTATGCTTAGTTTGGGGAGATTTTTGGTGGGTTTTTGGTAATTTTTTTAATATTTTTTTGGTGATTTCTAGATGATTTCAGTGATGAATGTGGTGGTTTTTGAGATTGTATGATATAATCTTAGTTGTGTAGGGGTATAGCTCAGTTGGTAGAGCACAGGTCTCCAAAACCTGGTGTCGGGGGTTCAAGTCCCTCTGCCCCTGCCATTTTTTGTTGTGAAAAGAAAAATTAATAGTAAAAAAATGGGGCCTGGCTCACATAGGTTTTTGCTCACATCAGTTTCGCTGAACACTTTGCTCACGTCAAATCAAAAATTAGTCTGTCAGTCGGGTCTGTGCCGGTATTTCAGTACCGTACTCGACCCGTGACAGACTGATTTTTGATTTGGTTCGCAAAAAAGTTCTGCGAAACTGACGTAGCGCAAAAACCTTTATTAATTAACGCTTCTTTTCTTTGACTTCGTTGCGGCCGAGGTTCTTTTTGGTTTCGGTGAAGACAACGTGCTTCCTCAAAATAGGATCATATTTTTTCAAAGAAAGTTTGTCAGGGGTGTTCATCGTATTTTTCTTGGTGTAATACGCACGAATACCAGATTCCTCAGAAACTAGACCAACGAGTTTGCGCTTAGTATTATTCTTTTTTGCCATATTGGATTTATTTTAGCACAGATTGGGGATTTTGTAAACAGTTTTAGGGTTGATTGGGGCCGTAAAAATCTTGGATAAAATCGGCGTAGCGGTCGGCCTTGATGGCTTCGCGCATTTTTTCGGTGAGGCGGATAAGAAAACGGATGTTGTGGATACTGAGTAAAGTTTTGCCGAAGGCTTCGTCACATTTTATGAGATGGTGAAGATAGGCTTTAGTGTAATTTTTGCAAGTATAGCAATCGCAGTCGTGCTCTAAAGGCGTGAAGTCCTCGGTGAATTTGGCGTTTTTGAGGTTGATGCGGTTTTCTTTTGGCTCGTTTGTGGTGGTAATCTTGATGCCGGCTACAAGAGCGTTGCCGTGGCGAGCGAGGCGAGTAGGTGAAACGCAATCAAAAATATCAATGCCACGTTTAACACATTCGACGAGATCGACTGGTTCGCCGACGCCCATGAGGTAACGGACCTGGTTTGATGGGAGGTAAGGGGTGGAGTATTCTACGGCCTGGTACATAGCATCTTTGTTTTCGTCATCATTGGCGACACCACCGACAGCGTAGCCATCAAAGCCTAGTTTGACGGTCTGTTCGGCCGACCACTTACGGAGATTCTGATGTGGACCACCTTGGACGATGCCAAAGAGCGATTGGTGCGGATTTTTATGGACGGCTTTGCCGCGCGCTGCCCATCTCAAAGTGCGCTCAACGCTATTTTTGAGGTAGCGCTCATCGGCGGTGGCGGGCGGACATTCGTCAAAGCTCATAGCGATATCGGAATCTAGTTTATTCTGGATTTCTATGGATTTTTCTGGAGTTAGAAAAAGTTTGGAGCCGTCTAGTTCAGATTTGAAATGAACGCCTTCTTCTGTGATGTCTTTTTTCTTGTTGTGGGCGAGGCTGAACACTTGGTAGCCGCCGGAGTCGGTCAGAATTGGGCTGTGCCAATTCATAAATTGGTGGAGGCCGCCGGCTTTTTTGACGATATTTTCGCCGGGGCGGAGCCAGAGGTGGTAAGTGTTAGCTAGGATGATGCCGGGTTTTGTGGCTTTTACCTGCTCTGGGCTCAAAGTTTTGACGGTGGCCTGGGTGCCGACCGGCATAAACATTGGGGTTTCATATTCCTGCGTGCTGCCATCTGGGGCTGTGAAAATTAATTTGCCGTAGCGGGCGCCGGTGGTTTTATCTTGGTGTAAGAGTTTGTAGGTTACTTTCATTATGGTAGCTCCGTGATTAGCATGGCGTCGCCGAAACTGAAAAAGCGGTATTTTGCTTGGACGGCGTGAGCGTAGGCGGTTTTGATTTTGGCGATGCCGGCGGCGGCGTCGTTGCTAGTGGTAGTGTCGGCGGCGGTGTCGTTGCTAGTGGCAGTGTCGGTGGTGGCGCAAAAGGCGGAAACCAGCATTAGCAAAGTGGATTTTGGCAAGTGGAAATTAGTGATAAGGGCATCTACGGCTTTGAATTGGTAGCCGGGGTAGATAAAGATATCGGTGTCTTTAGTTTCGGCGGTGAATTGTGGGTGGTTCTGGAGGTTAGATTCTAGGGTGCGGACAGTAGTGGTGCCGACGGCGACGATTTTTTTGCCGGATTTTTTGACGGCATTTAATTCAGCTGCGGCGGCTTGGTCTATGACGTAAGTCTCAGTGTGCATTTTGTGGTTCTTTAGATTATCAGTTTGGACTGGGCGAAAGGTGCCGAGGCCGACATGGAGGGTAATTTTGATGATTTTGATGCCTTTTGCTGTCGCGGCTTTTAGAAGTTCTGGTGTAAAATGTAGGCCAGCAGTGGGTGCGGCGGCGGAGCCGAGATTTTTAGCATAGACCGTTTGGTATCTCGACTGGTCTTTGAGTTGCTCGTGGATGTAAGGTGGGAGTGGCATAGTGCCAAGTTTTTCAAGGATTTCTAGAAAGATACCTTTGTAAGTGAATTTGATGTGGGTAATTCCCTCTTCTTGTAATTTTGTGACGGTGGCGGTGAGGAACGGGGATTCTTGGTCTTGGTGGTTGCCGAAGTGGATGATGGTGCCGGGTTTTAGGCGTTTTTGGGGCCTAGCCAGACATTCCCAAGTGTCGTTTCCGAGATCTTTTAGGAGTAATAATTCTACGGCGCCGCCGGTTTCTGGTTTGGTGCCATAAATGCGGGCGGGGAGGACTTTGGTTTCGTTTAAGACTAGCGCATCGCCAGAGTCTAGGTAATCAAGAATATCGGTAAAATGTTTATCTTGGTATTTTCCGGTAATTTTATCTAGCACAAGTAGCCGCGAACTGGCGCGGTCTTTTAGCGGAGCCTGAGCGATAAGTTCTTCTGGTAGAAGGTAATCAAAATCGGAAGTGTTCATCTTGGTTTATATTATAACATATTTTTTGGAATAAAAAAATGGAGCCGCGAGTCGGACTTGAACCGACGACCTGCCGCTTACAAGGCGGCTGCTCTACCAGCTGAGCTATCACGGCGACCATATTTAAAGCACGAGAACAATAAAATAATCTTGACTGTCTGTCAAGATTATGGTGCTGGAGGTTGGACTCGAACCAACGATGGGGGAACCCCGGCAGATTTACAGTCTGCTGTCATAGCCACTAGACGACTCCAGCGTTGTTAACGTGGAGCCGCGAACGAGATTTGAACTCGTGACCTCATCCTTACCATGGATGCGCTCTACCGACTGAGCTATCGCGGCACAGAATAATTGTAACAAACTTTTTGGTATTTAGCAAGTACTATTGGATTTTGCGGCGTTTGGTTGCGGCAAGTTGTTTGGCTTGGCGGCGAGCTTGTTGGGCGGCTTTGGTCATGCGTGGTTTTTGTACGGCGCGGCGCATCATACGGCGACGTTCGAGCTGTTTTTTCTTGGCGTTTTCTACAGCTTGGGCTTCAATGCGAGCATTAGTTTCATTGATGGCTTCGGTATCTTCGGCGGCGGTGTGGATAGCTAAGATTTGGCGCAAAGTACTGATACTATGATCTAGTTTAAAGGCAGATTCTAAGGCTTCTATGGCGGCTTTTCTATTGCCCATTTTTTCTTCGGCTTTGGCGAGGGCGATATATCTAGACGGTAAATCGTTCTCGATTTCTAGGGCTTGTTTGAAAGCCATGGCGGATTTTTCGTATTCGCCGATTTCATAGTAGATCAAACCAACGTTATGGAGCGAGGAGGCATTATTGTCTAGCGACTGAGCAATTTCAAAACATTCAATAGCTTCTTCAAACTTTTGGCCTTTGGCGTATAGAATACCAAGGCGGTTATAAGCGGCGGCGTTTTTTTCGTCTACTTTCAAAATAGCGAGTAAAGCTTTTTCGGCGCGGAGTGGTTTCCTCTCGCGCATAGAGGCTTGAGCGATACCCCAAAGTTTTTTAACTTGGACGGCGGTATGACCGGTAATTCGGTCTTCCTGTTTTTTCTTTTTGAAAATTGGGAACAAAAAAGCCATGTAGATAGTCACTAAAAGAATTGCTAGGATGCCTAACATAAGGATATTGTATCACAATTAGCATAAATCTGCTACTATGTGGAGTTTAATATGGCCGTTTTTTCTGATGTTTTCTTCTAGTGTGAGGAAGTTTGGCAATTTAGCGATAAAGCTAAGGTTGCCAGTTTTAAAATAAGATTTATAGAGAGTCTCAATGGCGATACCGATGATGATAAGAACGTTTTCACGGAGATTCTTCTTAATTTTAGTGTCTTTAGTGATAGTTTCGGCGAGGCTTAGCAAATCCGCTGGCTTTGCGGTGATGAGTTGTTTGGCGTAGGCGCGGTAGTCGTTAGACGGGGCGTTGACGGATTTTTCTAGGATATTTTGTGAACGCAAGATATAAATATCACCCCTTGATAAAATGGTTTCAAGAAGTGCGGAAGTGTTATTTGTGAACAGAACGAAGTGGTAATTTTTGGCGGGTTCTTCCAGGAGCTTTAAGAGGGCATTTTCAGCGAATTCGTTGAGCTTTTCGGCATTTCTAATAATGATATAAAACGGGTTCTTCTGTTCGACTTTACAAAAATCAATGATCTCGCGAATTTTTTCGATAGTGATTTTGCCGGTTTGTGGGTCGGGCTTTACTTCTAAGATGTTCTTGGAGGGAAATTTGACGGTTTCTCCAACAGTATCTTTTATAGCAAAAATTGAAAATCCGGATTTTGCGGCGAGTTCTGGAATTTGGGCTGGATCGTCAAAAAACATTTTTACTCCATGATAGTGCTAAAATCTGATGGTAAATCGGCGGTGAAAGTTTTTCTGGTATTCCCTTCTCCATATTCATCTGGTATGGAAATTTCTAAACTGCCAGCATGGAGGAATAGGCGGGTTTTTGGTGATTTGGTATCACCGTAAATTGGATCACCTAAAATAGGGTGACCTAGATATTTTAGATGAACGCGGAGTTGGTGAGTGCGGCCGGTAACGGGCTTTAATTCTAGTAATGATAAAATGCTTGAGGTAAGTTTTGAGCCGCTTATGGTATTTTTCAAGTCGCTTGTGGCATTTTTTGAAACGTCTATGGTTTTTAGGACTTTGTAATAAGTTTCAGCAGGTTTGCCTTTGGGATCGACCATGAAAGTAGTGGGATGTTTGAGATTTCTGGCGATAGGTAGGTCGATGAGGGCGGCGTCGTGCTTTGGTCGGCCTTCGACGATGGCATAGTAAATTTTGTGAGCTTTTCTTTCTTGAAATTGATTGCGGAGTAGTTTCTGGGTAGCTTCATTTTTAGCTAAGATTACTACGCCGGAAGTGTCGCGGTCAAGGCGGTGGACTAGGAGACCGTAATCTTCTAAAGTTGGTTCTTTGGTGTACTCGCCTTTAGCCATAGAAAGTAGGCCAGCTGGTTTATTAATAACTAGAACGTTATCATCCTCATAGATAATGTCTTTTTGAGGGAGGGTAAGAGTTTCGCGTTTAGGAACGTCTAACTTAACGTCAGTTGGATAAGTAGTAATTTGCCCATTTTCGGTGATAGCGGTGACGATTTCGGTATTAGGTTTTTTGACAATTTCGCCATTTAGAGTGACATAGCCGGATTTGATAAAATTTTGGAGAGTGCTGCGATTATACTCAGGATATTTTTCGACTAAAAGGTGGTCTAGACGAGTTTTTTTGACGACGCGTTTTTCTGGTAAAGAAACGTCGCCGTTTTTGACGCGCGACATGGCAGGTTTGCTGAATTTTTTACCGGTGATAATCATAGATATATTATAACATAAAAAATGGTGGAGCATAGGAGATTCGAACTCCTCACCTCTTCCATGCCATGGAAGCGCTCTACCAAATGAGCTAATGCCCCACAAAGGATGTTTTTATTTTATCATACTTTGTGTTAAAATGAAAGTATGAAAACGATTTTAACTGGCATTAGGGTAAATTCTGAGCCGACACTGGGGAATTTCCTGGGTGCACTCATACCGATGGTGCGACTTTCTAATAAATATAGTAAAGATTATAATATTAACATATTCGTACCGGATTTGCATACGATTATTTCAGATGTAGATGGTGATTTGCAGCAAAATTTGTTGATGGAGATTAAGTATTATTTGGCGGCCGGTTTGAAAATCAATGAGAATGTTCACTTTTATCGACAATCATATGTGCCAGCACATTCGGAAATGATGTGGCTTTTGTCTTGTGTGACTTCTACTGGTGAATTATTTCGGATGACGCAGTATAAAGAGAAGTCGAACGGTGGTGATGAATCTACGAACGCCGGTATCTTGAATTATCCGATTCTGATGGCGGCGGATATTTTATTGTATGACGCAGAATATGTGCCGGTGGGTGAGGACCAGTTTCAGCATTTGGAGTTGACGCGTAATTTGGCGTTTCGGGTAAATCATAAATTTGGTCGGGAGATTTTTGTGCCGCCGGTAAAAACTATCGATCAGGTTAAATTTATGGAGATGGATGATGGCATCAGGATTCGCGATTTACAGAACCCTGAGAAAAAAATGAGTAAGTCGTCTAAGTCGGAAAATAGTAAGATAATGCTCCTTGATGCGCCGGAGGTGGCGGCTAAGAAAATCATGTCGGCGACGACTGATTCAGTAGGCAAAATTCAGTTTGATATGCTAAATCAGCCGGGGGTTTCTAATCTGTTGCAGATTGAGGCTTTAGTCAACGATAGGCCTTTGCAGGAAGTGATTTCTACCTGGGCTGGCGAGACACGTTATGGTGATTTGAAAAAGCAGGTAGCTAGTTCGGTGTCGTCGTTCCTTGCGGACTTTCAGGAAAATATTGCCGCAATACCGGACGAAATGGTGTATGAACTTTTAGAAACTGGTGAAGAATATGCTAATAATATCGCTGATGCGAAACTAGCAGAACTTCAAAAGGCGTTTTGTATTCGTTAAACGTATTTTGGACTTAAAATTGTTATTTTGCCTTAGAATTATTGTCAGAAGTTTTTAGGGAAATACTTGTCATGGTTAATTTTGTGCGGTATAATAGATTTAAATAGGAGGTCAAATGTCAAGAACGATTCAGGTAGATACAAAAACTTTTGTTAGATTTTGGTTGGTGATTTTTGCGCTAGCTGTAGTGTGGTTTTTGATTGTTCAGGCGCATGAGGCGCTAATTATCATCGGTATTTCAATTTTTCTAGCGGTGGCAATAAAGCCACTTGCCAATAAAATTGATCAAATCGATAAAAGAAAGAAGCGCCCGGGTTTGACGGCGGCAGTTTCGGTTTTTGGCGTGGTGCTAATCATCGGTACTATTATTGCGGCGGTAGGGCCAGTAGTAATTAATGAGACTTCACATTTTGTGTCGCAAGTCCCTGAACAAGTACAGAATTCAGTCGGTGGATGGGATAAGATTAATGAAATTGGCAGTTTTTTTGGAGTGACTGATGCTAAAACGCAGATTGTAGCGATGGTAAAAAACACCACTTCGTCTATTTTAGGTAGTTTCCCGCAGACCCTGATGACGAGTGTGAGCACCATTTCTGGGATTTTGACTGGTACGATACTGGTGATTGTGTTGACTATTCTATTCTTAACGCAGGGCCCAGGGGTGGTAGATTCTGTAATGAAGCGGATTTATTCTAAGAACAGCAAGCGTGGCGAAGTCGCAAAAGAGCTAGTAGAGAAAGTGACAGGCGTGATTTCCAAGTATGTCACCGGACAGGTGCTGGTAGCAGTGTTAGATGGCGTGGTGGCAGGGCTTGCTGTGCTTGCATTGTCACTAATCTTTGGGTTTTCGTCAGGGCTAGCTATCCCGATGGCAATGATTGCGATGACCTTATATCTGATTCCGATGTTTGGGCCAGTGATTTCTTGCGCATTAATTACGCTTTTAATTCTGTTTTCCTCACCATGGGCGGCGCTTTGTTACCTAGTGTTCTACGTAGTGTATTCACAGATTGAGAACAATGTAATTTCACCAAAAATCCAAGGCAATTCCCTAAATTTACCATCTCTGGTCATTTTAGTGTCCGTGGTGATTGGGATGTATGCGTTTGGGCTGATTGGCGCGATTATCTCAATTCCGATTGCTGGCTGCATCAAGGTGTTTATCGACGAATATCCAAAAATTAAAGCTGCTAGAGAAGAGTAATTTATTTAGTCTGCTTTGGCTTTGATGATTGGGAATGGGACGCCTTCGCGACCAGAAACGCCTTCAAGGAGCCAGAAATTGCGCTCGGAATTACCCCAGCCGCAAGCTGGTGGCATACCGTATTCTAGCATTTCGACAAAATCTTGGTCTAACATTTGTGCTTCAGAGTCACCGGCGTCGCGCATGGCCTGTTGTTCTTTGAAGCGTTCTAATTGATCTAGTGGGTCATTTAGCTCGGAGTAACCGTTACCCATTTCGGTACCGGCGATGATAGGGTGGAAGCGCTGAGTAACTACTGGATTTTCTGGGACAACTTTAGCTAGCGGACTTAGGCTGAGTGGTTCCTCAATGAGCCAGTATGGTCCGGCAGAAGTCTTTCGGATGAGTTTCCAGACGGCGTCGATTAAACGAGCATCGGAGGCGACCTCTAAGGTATGCTCTAGGGATTTTCTGGCGGCTTTATCGTTTTTGTCGGCAGAATTATTGAAATCGTCTAGCAAGATTTTCTTGAGTTGTTCTCTATCTGGGTTAAATACGTCAACATTATACTTTTCTTTGAGGAGGTCGGCATATTTAATGCGAGGCCACTTTTGATCAAGGTCGACCGTGAAGCCACCGACGTTAAACTGCAAAGTGCCCCAAGTTTCTTTGGCGACGTATTTAATCATTTCTTCATAGAGCTTCATGCCGTCCTCGTAGTTTTCGTAGGCGGCGTAAGATTCAAAGGCGATGTGCTCTGGTAAATGTTCATCGTCAACGCCTTCGTTTCTGAAACGTGGACCAATATCATAGACCTTTTCAAAGCCAGCGCCGAGTAAGCGCTTTAATGGTAACTCGTGAGAAATACGGAGGTAATAATCTTGGTCTAAGGCGTCCATATGTGTAACGAACGGTGTGGCGTCGGCGCCACCAGTGGTAAGTTCTAGGACTGGGGTGTTGATTTCAATGAAGCCGTGAGCGTTCATGAAATCTCGAGTAGCTTGCCAAAACTTGCTGCGGCGGACCATGCGTTCGCGTACTTCTAGATTAACATTCATGTCGACATAACGGCGACGGAAACGTTCTTCTTTATTAGTGAAGCCATCGCGGCCTGGAAGTGGGCGGAGAGCTTTGGTGAGGATGCGGATGCTATTTGTAAAGACGGAAATTTCACCAGTTTGAGATTTGTCTATAGTGCCGTTTGCCTCGATAAAATCGCCGGTATCGAGCAGCTTAATATCTTTAATGGTAAAGTCACCGGCAAGGTTATCTTTGATAAATAGCTGAATTTCGCCAGTATAATCGCGGATTTTAATGAAAGCAAGTTTGCCGAAACTGCGGATAGAAGTGATACGACCGACGACTGTAACGGTCTGACCTTGTTTCTGGTCAAAATCGTCTAAGATTTCGGAAATTTTAGTATCACGAAAAGATTTGGCTGGGTAAGGGTCGATACCACGAGCCTTTAGTTCTTGTAATTTTTTGATACGTTCATTGCGATAATCAGCTAATGTTGTCATAATGAGATTATACCATATCTTGACTTTTTGAGCAAAGTGTGGTATAATGTAATTGTGGTCCTCCGATAGGAGGATTTTTTAAGCGATTTCTACAATTTTGCCTTTGTTGCCGTTAGGTAGCTCATAGGTGTCACCAACGACTTTGCCCATTAAAGCCTGACCAATAGGTGATTTATCAGAAATTTTACCATCCAAAGGATTTGCCTCTACGGGGCCAACGATAGAATAAGTCTGGCGTTTGCCAGCAAGAGTAACGGTGACGGTGGCGCCCATAGAAACCTTGTCATGAGCGGCGTTTCTGATGATTTTGGCGTTTTTTAGGATATCCTCGATCTCGGCGATGCGATTTTCAACGGTTTTTTGCTCAGCACGAGCATCGGAATATTCCTGGTTTTCGGAAAGGTCGCCAAAAGCGCGAGCAGTCTGTAAGCGTTCAGCGATGGCTGGACGGCGAGAAATGAGCTCATCTAGCTCTTTTTCAAGGTCGAGCTTTCCCTGCTTGGTGAGGTTGATTGTCTTTTTCATAGCGATTATTGTAGCATACCTATTTAGATATGGCAAGTGAATCTACCAGTCTAAATTAGTAACCTTTTCTATTGGGATAAGTTTAGTCTCGCCGGTGGCGCGAGAGACGATTTCGGCACAACCTTTTTCTAGGGTCTTGTCGGATATGACGATGCGAGTTGGAATGCCCATAAGTTCAGCATCAGCGAATTTTTCGCCTGGGCGAAGATCACGGTCATCATAGAGTATAGTGTCCTGGTGAGCACTTTCTAGATTTTGGCCGATTTCGGCGGCGGCGTCACCAATGGTGATGAGATGATATTTATATGGAGCAACGGCTTCTGGCCAAACTAGGCCTTTAGCATCGGCGAATTTTTCGGCAATAACGCCCATCACGCGAGAAACACCAATGCCGTAGCAGCCCATAAAGACGGTATTTTTCTGGCCATCTTTGTCGGTGTAATCAAGGCCGAGAGGCTCTGAGTACTTGTATTTTAGTGTGAAAATATTGCCAACTTCAGCGGCGTTTTCGGAAGATAGATCGGCTTTTTTGATGTCGAATTCATCTAGGACTTCTGGTGTGACGACTTCTTCGTTTAGTACGATGGATTTATCGGCGTTGTAATAGATAGTGTCCTCGCCGACTGGTAAAAGAGTCTGGAACTCATGGGAGTATTTGGAGAAAATACCACCGGAAGCGAAAGTCTGGTAGGTGCAGTCTCCGAGACCGACGCGTTCATAGATGCGTTTATAGGCTTTTTCGACTTTGTGATAAAATGCGTTGTGGGAAGCCTCATCTGGACAAAAGGAATAAAGATCTTTCATTAAGAACTCACGCGTGCGCATAATGCCAGATTTTGCGCGGAGTTCATTTCGGAACTTAGTTTGGAATTGGTAGGCATAAATTGGTAAATCTTTATAGCTTTTGATGTAGGTCTTCATGAGGGTGGTGATAGGTTCTTCATGAGTGGGGGCTAGGCCTAATTCTCCGCCGGAAGCGAGTTTGGTTTTGAACCAAATATCTACGGCTTGGTCGGCCCAACGGCCGGATTTTTGCCAAGGTTCAGAATTTTGGAGAGCGGACATCTGGAGCTCTTCGCAGCCGATGGCGTCTAGCTCTTCCCTGATGATGTTTTCAATATTTTTGAGAGTTTTCAGGCCGAGTGGTAAAAAGTCATAAACGCCGGCCATTTCTTTATGGACGTAGCCAGCACGGATGAGATACTGGGCGGACTTAGCAGTTTCATCTTTGGGTGCATCGCGAAGGGTTTTGGCAAATGAATGAGATAGTTTCATTCTTTAATTATACCATATCTAGTACATGGTAGAAAAGAGAATGTAGCAAGCGAGGGTGTTTTTAATGACGTGAAGTAAAATGCCAGCATAAATGGAGCCGGAAATTTCGCGGAGTAGACAGAGGATGAGGCTCATGCAAAAGACATTGATAGCGACGTTTAATTGGTGAATACCGGTGCTGTCAACTAGAAGGTGCATGGCGGCAAAAGCTAGGGAAGTAACTAAAGTGGAGATGATGATGGCGGTGGCGACTGGTTGTTTGATAATTTTTTTGAGTTTGCCGTAGAGATAACCACGGAAAATGATTTCTTCGGCGATAGGAGCGACTAGGAGCAAAGAAAAGAGTGCTATTATACGGTCTAGGCCGTAAGAGAAATTAAAGCCGATACTCTGGGTTTCGTTGGCGTTAAACCAGGACAAGTTTGACATAAGGAAATTAACAACAGCGCTTAGAATGAGAAAAATAATAAAACCGGCGGGAGCGAGGGCAAGGTCAGAAAGAGTGGGAAGTCCGAGGAGCCCGAGGTCGCTTCTGGTAGTTTTCCAGGATTTTTTGAAATGCTTAGGGATAAGGATGATAATGGTAATAGTAGCTGCGTAGAGACTGAGCGAATAGAGCATTTGAACGAAATTTGGTGATAAGTTAGTAACGCTAAGGAGCCAGCGAAAAGGAAAACTGAGTAAAATGCGACAAGCGTAAAACACAAGTACAGTCCATGATAAAACCAGTAGGCAAAGACCGATTTTTTGGATAATTACGTTTTTATGTTGCTTGACAGAGGGTTTCGGCTTTGGCTGCGATTGTGATTGTGGCTTTGATTGTAGTTTTGAAGTTGTTTTCATGATGAACTATTAGAAAAATTTTATGATATCTAAAATAGTGACAAAAGCGATAAGAATTAGAAGGAAGATAAAAGTACGAGAGACGATTTTTTCTTCGATTTCTTTTTTTAGTTTTTTGCCGCGGAGGCGGAACAAGGCGATAAGGACAAATCGGCCACCGTCTAGGGCTGGGATAGGTAGAACATTCATACAGGCTAGAGAGATGGAGATAATGGCGGCGAGGAAGGCGAGGGTAGTAGGACCAGATTGGATGGAGGCTGGGAACAAGACACCAATGATGCCGACTGGGCCAGAAACGGAATCGCCGGCGGTGCCGATCTGCTCTTTGCCTTCCTGCTTGACGGCTTCATCACCGGAGAATTGTTTAGTGATGCCAGAAAAGAGCGACCCTACCATTGTGCCGAGACCACGATAAGTTTCACCGGTGAGTTGAATGGTGCTAACGGCGCCAATAATTGGTGCCGACCAAGTGTATCTAGTAGTTGGCAGACTGCTTTGGTCGAGATAAACGCCGAGGACGTATTCTTGATCTTTGTTGTTAAGGGAGATTTCGTAAGGTTTATCCTCGCCATCTACGCGCATGAGATAAGTGACAGTTTCACCAGCGTGAGCGTCGTTAAAATTGAAAATATCATCGACAGTAACAACTGTTTCGTCGCCGACCTTAATGAATTGGTCGCCAGTTTTTAAGCCAGCATGTTCGGCTGGGGAGTTTTCAATCACTTTGCCGACGGTAACAGTAGCGGGGGTGATGTGCGCATCGGAAGCAATAGTGAATTGGTTATCCATAAAGGTAGGCATACCGGTGGCAGCGAGGCCGGTTAAAATAATGAAGGCCGCTAGCCAGTTCATAGCAACGCCAGCAAAGAGGATTTTGGTTTTAGCCCAGAGAGAAGCTGCGCCAAAGCTATGCGGGCGCTCATCACTATCTGATTCCCCTTTCATGGAACAAAAACCGCCAATAGGTAGCCAATTTAGGGAGAATATAAGAGTTTTTTGAGGTTTTCCCCATTCAGATTTTGGAAGTTTTAGCCATTTTTTAGGTTTATCGCCGACGGATTTCCCAGATTTTTTGACGGCGCGCCATTTAATATACTCGGGATTTTTTACCCAAGCTTTAGCGCGAGGCGGAAAGCCAATGCCAAACTCTTCTACTTCTACGCCGTTTCTTTTGGCGGCAATAAAATGGCCAAATTCGTGTGCCACAACAAGTAGCATCAAGATAAGAAATCCAACAATAATCCCAATAACTGTAATCATAAGCTTATTATATCACAAATGTGTTTAGATTTTCATGATTTCTGCTTCTTTTTCTTTGAAAGCAGTGTCAATTTTGTCAGTATATTCTTTAGTGAGGTCGTCAATTTCCTTCTCAGCACGCTTGGTAGCGTCTTCTGGGAGTTTAGCTTCTTTGATGTCTTTTCTGGCATCCTCACGGACATTTCTGATGCCGATTTTAGCTTCTTCGACTTTTTCTGATGCAGTTTTGACGATTTCTTTGCGGCGTTCTTCAGTAAGTGGTGGAATAGGGACGCGAATAACGCGACCATCATCAGATGGGTTTAGCCCAAGTGTGCTGTCGGCGCGGATGGCAGAGCAAATGTTGCCAATATTGGTAGGGTCAAATGGAGTAACAAGTAACATAGTAGCGTCGGAGATAGTGACATTAGCAACTTGATTTAATGGCATAAATTGACCATAAGCTTCAACTTTAACACCGGATAACATATCTGGGTGGGCGCGGCCGGTGCGAACTTTTTTCATTTCATTAGTGAAACGTTCTAGGACTTTGTCCATTGCAGTTTTTTCTTCTTTGGTGTCAAACATATTAAACTCCAGTTATTATACCTCCATTATATCATAGAAAATGTTAAAAAATAAATGGGTCCTGGCTCATAGGTTTTTGCTCACATCAGTTTTGCTGAACACTTTGCTCACGTCAAATCGAAAATTAGTCTGTCAGTCGGGTCTGCGCCGGTATTTCAGTACCGTACTCGACCCGTGACAGACTAATTTTTGATTTGGTTCGCAAAAAGTTCTGCAAAACTGACGTAGCGCAAAAACCTTACATTACCCTACTTAAGATTTTAAATGAAGAAGATGGCGGTGTAGTAACCGGCGAAGGCGAGGAACATGATGAGGCCTTCGGCGCGGGAGATTTTGTGTTGGGTGATACTGAATACGAAAAGGAGGATGGCAGAAGAGACGAGCATAACAAGATCTAGGATTTGAAAGCTAGCAGGAGTAATGCCGCCAAAAATAGCTACAGGTATGCCGAGAACCATGCAGATATTGAAGATATTGGAGCCTAAGATGTTACCAAGGACCAGTTCGGTTTCGCCTTTTTTGGCAGAGACGATAGTAGTGACAAGCTCTGGAAGTGAAGTACCAAGGGCGATGACGGTGAGAGAAATGATGCGCTCTGAGATGCCAATATGAGTAGCAATAGCAGTAGCGGAATTGACGACCATGTCGGAACCAAAGATAATACCGACAAGACCGAGAGCGGTAAATAAGAGTGATAGGCCAAGCTTCCATTTTGGTTTTTCGACTTTAGTTTTGTCGCGGTCGTGAAGGGCCATGTTGATAAGATAATAAAGAAAGATAGCGAAGAATAATAAGATAGCAATGCCGTCGCCGCGGCTGATTTGATTAGTATCGCCGTGATTTAATTGAATATCTAAGAATAACGTGACGAGTAAGGTTGAAACCAAGACGGTAATAGGAATTTCTTTTCTGATGGTGTTTTTTCTAATGCGGAGCGGCCTGATCATGGCGGCGATGCCAAGAATAAGGAGAATGTTTAAAATATTTGAGCCAATAACGTTACCAAGGACCATGTCAGTGTTACCGGAGGCGAGAGCTTTAATAGACACGGCAAGTTCTGGAGCGGAAGTGCCAAAGGCGATAATAGTAAGACCTATTAAAATTTTAGGGACTTTGAAGTTGGAAGCGGTGCTGGATGCGCCATCGACAAAAAAGTCAGCGCCTTTAATAAGTAAGACAAAGCCAACAATAAGTAATAAAATTTGCGGAATAACTTCCATATGTTTTGATTATAGCATAAGCGAATTGATATGGTCAATGAAATGTTGTAATTTTTACAACATTTGGGTGGTTTTATTTGATTAATGGAGCGATAATCTTGCGGGCTTCGTCGGTAGTCTTACAGTCCATGAGTTTAATGCGGAGTTCTTTGGCGCCGTCGAAATTATTAACATAGATTTTATAAAAATGTTTAAGTGGTTCATAGGAATATTTAGAACCACGATTTTCTAGTTCAGCGCGACGAGCGTCAAAAAGATTAAGATGTAAAGCCAAGAGACGTAAGAGCTCTTTTTGCGATGGGATGTGGCTAGTTTGTTCTGATGGAGTTGATTTAGAGTCTTGCGGTTTAAAGCAGAAAGGATTTTTAAACACGCCGCGACCGATCATAAAACCATCGACGCCAGGATGAGCGGCGTGGAGGTCTGTGATTTGTTCTAAATTTTCAATGTCGCCATTGATGATGAGTTTAGTCTGTGGAGCAATTTTGTCACGGAGGGCAATGATGCTATCAATGAGCTCAAAGTGGGCCGGGACCTTGCTCATTTCTTTTTTGGTGCGAAGATGAACGGTGAGAGCGGCGAGATCTTGTTGCAATAATAGTGTTAGCCAATTTTCATATTCGGAAATTTTAGAATAACCTAGGCGAGTTTTAACAGAAACCGGAAGGCTGGTGTTTTCTTTGGCGCTTTTAATACAATCTATGGCAAGTTCTGGTGTATTAATCATGGCTGCACCGCCACCGGCTTTATTGACGTGCTTGTCCGGGCAGCCCATATTGATGTCAAGGCCGTCAAACCCTAAGCCTTCTAGCGCTGTTGCGGTCTTCTTGAAATGTTCTGGTTCTTTTCCCCAAATTTGAGCGACGATGGGATGCTCGTTTTCAAAAATATCTAAACGCTCCAAAGCGTTTTGTCGACCTTTCTCAGAAGCGTAGCTAGAAACATTAGTGAATTCAGTAAAAAAGACATTTGGACGACCAGCAGTTTCAATTATGTGTCTAAAAACAATATCAGTAACACCTTCCATTGGCGCTAAGACTGTAAAAGGGTGTGGTAATTTGTCCCAAAAATTCATGGAACTATTATAACATAATTCGGCGGTATAGAAAAGCGTAGGCGGGATGTAGTAAAGCATAGGCGAAATGAAAAAAACACAAGAAAAAGCGGAACTTAACTGTAAAAGTTCCGCTTGGCATTTAGGCTTGCGGCCTAACGCTAAGGTACTGTTACTGGTTTACTAGAGTGGTTTGACGCCGATATATTCGGCTTTTCTTAAAATTTCAAGTCCGCTTTTATCAACAGGATGTCCCTGGTTGATCTGAGATTGAATTTTTGCGGCGGCCTGAGCGTAAGCTGCCTTATCATTGCCAGAAACCGAAAAACTCTTGCCAGTAGCCTGATCTGTCCATACCATACATCATCACCACCTTTCGTATGCGGGCATGGGAGTGACATTTTATACAACCTAAGTATAAAACTGCGATAATTATAATACTAGTTTTGGTTTATGTCAAGTATTTTTTGGACAAAATCTTTAATGTCTTTAATTCCTTTTTTGGAATCATTTTCAACAAAGATTTCCGGGTTTTCTACAAAGTCCAGTGATTTAATAAGCGGATAGATTGCGGTGATGAGGCTTTTAAGTTCAGATTCGTCTTTATCGTTATAGAGATAGACTTTATCATGGACTTCTGAATCGGCAGAATCTGGCACTACAAATAAGATGTGGGCTTTTGTAATTTTGTATTTACTGTAAGTTGGGGAGAGGTTTAACAGTAATTTATAAAATCCGAGTTGGAGCATATATTTATAAAGAGTAGCGTGTGAAGTCCAGCCTTTGTCGGTAAAACCGGAAGTCTTGAAATCGTAGATTTCTATGGTTTTTTCGGCTTCATTGATGTTAATGTGATCGATTTTGCCAGTGAGCGGTGCGCCGTTTAAATTTAAATGTTCGTGCGCCAGGTTGACTTCGGCGCGAGCGTTCTTGTCCTTTAAAAGTGCACCAAAAGTAGCAAGTGATTTTTCAAGACTTTTTACGCCTTTTTCAATGATGCTATCTAATTTTTCGGGCGGGATAGTAGCAGAATTTGCGATGGTTTTAAAATATTCTAGAGCTTCAGTATCAGTGAGGTTATTATTAGTGACTTGCTCAAAAGTGGCGTGAATGAGGTTGCCAAAAGTGAGTTGCTCTGAAAAGGCCGCTTCTGGCGCGTTTAAAATCCGGTTTTTATAGAAGGTTTGCGGTCCGGCGTAGACTATATCGATGAAAGAGGTAAGGTCGGTGGCGGTGAGTTTATAGTTTTCCAAACGCTTCCTAAGTAAATCTTTTAGGTTACCATTTGTTGTGGAATAATTTCTAAGCCAGGAGCTTTTGAGATCGGCGAGTTTTTTATCGTCTGGTAGGTTGTCGTAGTGTCTACTGACGATTTGGGCGGATTGGGGAAGGTGTGGCGAAATTAGCTGGCCTTGTTCGTTTTCGTATTCAGCAAGATATTCAAGGTGCCCAGGTTCTTTGCCAGAAAAATCCTTGAGCGAGTTAGTCATAATGAGATGAGTCTTGGCACGGGTAATAGCGACAAAGAATAATCTTAGGCGCTCATCTTCGGTGACACCAGTATGGCGGATTTCAATGAGGTTTTGGGGGAGGCTTAAGAAATTGTTATTCCCTTTGGCATTGCCCCAGGCGCGATCGTCGGTGGACACTAAGAATACATATTCAAATTCTAGACCTTTGGATTTGTGTGCAGTTAAGATTTGGATAGCATCGGCGGCGTCTTGGTAAGGGCTAGTGTTAGTTAAGCTTTCGCCGGCAACAGTGTAGTCATCAAGGAAAATGACGAGGTCTTTTAGGGTCTTTTTGTCGGTTTGGTTTTTGGATGCTTCTAGATTTGTATGCTTTTTTACGGCTTCACGTAAGACATGGAGGTTTTCATAAAGTGAAAAAACGTTAAAATCACTATCTTTTTCAGTATAGTAATCCAGGAATGGTGATTTTTGGTCTGCTTGGTAATTTTCGGTGCCAATTAAAGTATCAAAGAATAATTCGAGTGGGGTGTTAAAACTTTTTTCGACCATAATGGTAAAAAACTCGGCCATATTCTGGAGTTTTTTGTCATCGGATTGTGCTAAGAATTCCAGAGTAGTTTTTTTGTCACGTTTGTTGATAGCTGCGAGGATAGTGCTGGGTTCAAGTTCAAAGAATGGGAAAGACAATATTTCAAGTAGCTGGTCTGATGGGTCGCGTTTTTGACTTAGTTCGTAAATAAATTTAGCAAGAAGTGTTAATTCGTGGATTTTTTCGTCCATGAGCACATCGTCTCGTTTTTCATAGGCGATGTTGATATTCTCTTTAGCTTTTAAGTAAGGCAATAAATCGGTGACGTATTTATGTTTTGGCGTGATGATGGCGATTTCGGATTGTCTAACGCCGGATTTAATAAGTTCTGAAATTTTTTCAGCGATAAAATGATATTCGGCGGAAGCTTCAATAAATTCGTGGCGTGAAATATCGGCAGTTTCAGTTTTGTGAGCGGTAAGGCGTTTGACAATATTATGAGCCTTAGCAAAACTTTCAGCAACTTGCTCGCGGATTTTAAATGAAGTATCGAGAATAGGTAGGCTGGAGCGGTAATTTTCAGTAAGGGTGATGACTTTTGCTCGGTAATGATTCTGGAACTCTAAAAGATTGGAGGCGTTGGCGCCTTGGAAGGCAAAGATGGCTTGGTCGTCATCGCCAACAGCCATGATGAGCGGTTTTTCATAATCGGTAAGTTCATAGATGAGCTCGGCTTGGGCGGTATTGGTATCTTGAAATTCGTCCAGGAGGATATATTGGTACTGCTCCTCTAATGTGAGTTTAAAGCCGCGATCTTCTTTTAGAATTTTAATGGCTTGACTGATCATATCGGCAAAGTCGAAAAGACCAGTTTCTTCTAATGTATCCTCGTAGCGTCGCATAACATTAGCAAGGCTTTTTAACTTTTTATTGGCGATAATGTTTTTAAGGCGAAAATTGCCGTTTTTATCCAGCTCAAAGCGTTTGTTTTTCCAGCTAGTAAGTGGCGAAATAGACGGCTTCTCTTTTTTGCTTTCAGAATCAATGATTTCGCTTAATTCGCGAGCGAGGTAGTTGGCTTCTTTTTCGATATTTTTAGTAATTGGGGTTGTATCGGAATGTTTAAGCAAGGTTTCGAGGATGGGCTGGTAAACTGTCTCTACGCCGACGTCGAATTTCATGGCGCGTTTAATATTCTTTAAGTACGGATTAATTTCGGCGTTTAAAATAGCGGTAGTCTCGATATTATCGTCGGCGATTTTGTCGAGATCGGCGCTGTCTAGGCGAGCGGATTTAGCAGAGGAGATTGTATCGATAATATCTTTGATATTGTCGCCTTTTAGGATGTCAAGCGGGTCTAAGCCATCTTGGATATTTTTGATGATTTTGTATTGAGTGACAGTATCAATGCTACTATCTAAATTGCGGTCAAAATTGGTAGCATAATTTTTGTATTTAGCCAGGATGTCTGAACCAAAAGCATGGTAGGTGTGGATGTTAACTTTGTTTGCGGACGGTCCGATGATGGATTTGAGACGTTCGCGCATATTACTAGCGCCATTTTCGGTGAAAGTAAGACATAAAATGGATTCTGGGGCGGCATCAGTATTTTTTAAGATGTATTCTACCTTGGAAGAAAGCAACTGAGTTTTACCAGTGCCAGGTCCAGCTAAAACTAAAAGCGGACCTTCTAAATACTTGACGGCTTCTTCTTGCTTGCTATTGAGCGGCATTTTGCTCGCTTTCGTAGTTTTCTACTTTTTCAATAATGTCTTTTAGCATAGTGGCAGAGTCTGGAATAACAAAATCTGGATAATCAGCTAAGGAGTTAATAATATTGAGACCTTCAATAGTAGCTAGTTCTTTAGGATTATTTTTGACGATGTCTATACCAAAGCGGAAATTGCGAGAATTTTCAGAGCAAGTTAGAACTAAGTCTTTAATACCGCAGGAAAGCTTGAGGACGTCTTTTGTGGCGCCATTTTGTTCAAGGATTTGGCCGATTTCGGCGGCAGCAGTTTCCAAGTACGGCAAGATGATAGCGAGATGTTCATTGTTGTTTTGTGGAGTGATAGAAGGTCCGCAGTTTTCGTCGGCTTGGTTCTGCTGATAAATGCCAGCACCAATAGCGTAGATATTTTTTAGTGCGCCGCAAAGCATGATACCCAGAGTATCACTAGTATATTCGATGGTGATATTTTCAGTGCTGAAAATAATTTCAGAGAGCGAAGAACTAGCTGTGAGAGTGAGCTGTTTGCTCTCGTCTTCAAAATCTTTAGAGAAAGCGGCGCCGCCAAGTGCGGAAAAATCTTTGAACTCTTCGAATGGTTTTGTTGACAAGAATCCTTTACTGGCGCAAATTATCGGGATATTTTTGTCGAGTTGTGGCAGAAGCTCGGGATATTTATTGGATGGCGCAACGTAAACTATCAAATCTTTGTTTGATATGGCGGTTTCAAGGGGGATTTCTGGGAAAACTTGAGGATCATAAAAGCTAATTTTGTGGCTGTTTTTTTCGGCGATTTTGGCTAAAGCTTTGCCGAAAGCACCTGCACCTAGAAAACAAATGTTCATACTATGATTATAACATAAAAAAATAAATGGGTCCTGTCTAACATGTGTTTTGCGCGGACGCTCAAGGCCGCTCGGCCAAGCTTATGCCGCGCAAAACACATGTTACGACACCCATTTATTTTTTATAATATATGTAGTACGATGAGGTTTTCGAGGTGTGGGGTGCGGGGGAAGAAGTTGAAGGGGGTGAGGGAGGTAATATTGTAGGTAGAAGTTAGCAATTTGACATCGCGGGCCTGAGTGGAAGGATTGCAAGAAAGATAGATAATAGTTTTTGGTTTTACTTCTAGGAGTTTTTCAATGAGTTTTTTATCACAGCCAGCGCGAGGCGGATCTAGAATCACCGTTTGGTCGGGGGCGATATAGTCTAGTGTCTCTTCGGATTTAGATAGGATGACGTGGTGTTTTCCTTTAGCGTTTTTTTCTAGTTCGGCAAAGGCCGCGGGACTACTTTCTACGAGTGTGAGATTTTTGTCACGTGCGACGGAGAGGCCAATGGTGCCGACGCCAGAATAAAGGTCTAATACATTGTCAGTATTGATGTGTTTTTTGATTTCCAAAAGCGCCATTTCGTAAACAGGTAGATTGATTTGGAAAAAACCGTTAGGTGAGTAAGAATAGGTATGGTCGAGGATCTTATCTTCTAAGTTATTAAAAATAGGGTGCGATTGACCGTTCTCGTAAAGACCACCGGAAACATCGCCATTTTTGTTGCAGCGAAGCAGAAGGGATTGATATTTTCTGGCTTCCTCGTGGCGACTATTTAAATCAGCAACAATTTCTAAAGCTTTTTGCCAGATTTCTGGGCGTTCGATGCTGGAAGTTTTAAGTGGGATTTTGCGGTGTGAGCCGCGGGCATGTTGGGCAAGTTTGATTTTCTGCTCGGCGTTGTCCCAAAAGAGGGAGTATTCCATTTTGTTGCGGTAAAAGTAGCTCTTAAAGTCGGTTTGGACAAGATTTATACAGTCGGCGGGTCCTGCCGCGACATTCTCTCCAGTAATATCCAAACCGACTTGGGAGAAGGTTTCTTTTAGTAACTCGGTTTTTTGGGTGAGTTCGTAGTCGTAATCCATGATTTGCCAAGGAGAAGTGGCGAGAAAACAAGAATCTTTTGGTGCGATGCGATGAGTGGAAGTTTCGGATATTTCATCGGCAATAGCTTCAAAATAGTGTGATTTATTCTTAGTAATAGTGAATTTAGAAACGGTTTCGCTGGGTAGGGCATTCCAGAAAAAACCTTTTTTGCCGACCAAGCTTAATAGGCGCATATTTTCCGGAGATTTGTCGGCAGAGTCTAGTTCTTTTCCAGTAAAAGTACCAATTCCCTGTCCGCCGGGGACGAGCTTTGTGATTTTAACGGGGGTAGATACTTGAAGATATTTCATGGGGAGAGATGTTCTATTATAGCATATTTTGCTATAATTGTCAATACTATTCGTAGCGGAGAGAGTTTATTGGATCTTTCTTGGCGGCACGAATAGCAGGTGCGGTGCCAGCAATAAAGGCAATTAGCATGATAATAAGAGCGATGATTAGCATATTGATAGGGTTGAATACGACGATATTGAAGGTAGGAAGGTCGGCGAGGAAGGTGGCGTGAGCGAGGGCGTTTAGGCCGAATCCGATGAGCATAGAAAGCGCAATACCAAGTACTGAACCCCAGAAGCCGAGTAAGATAGCCTCGGTAGAAAAGCTGAGGAAGATTTTACCACTGCTCATGCCGAGAGCCTTTTCGAGGCCGATTTCGCGAGTGCGCTCTTGGACGGACATAAATAATGTATTGATAATACCAATAGCAGCAGCAAGCAAGGCGATGCCGCCAAAGATGTTAAATACAACCAAGATAGCATCAAAGAAAGTACGAATCATACCGACTTGGTCATCAATAGTCATAGCGGTAAGACCGATGTCTTTTAGTTTAGCTTTAATTTCGTCTACGCGAGCTGGATCGACTTGGGCAGTAGCTTGGTAAGCTTGGCTTTTAGTTTCTTGAGACATGCCGTCAGAAGCTAATTCGTGAACTTTTTCAAAGAGGGCGAGGTTGGCGCGTGGACCACCGGAGGCCATAACGCCTGGAGCTTGAACACCGACGACAGTGGCCGTAACTTGGCGTTGACATTCAGAATGAGTAGCAGCAGTGTAGCAATCGATGGTATTAGGAATAGCTAAAGTAACGGTTTCGCCGATGGCGGCTTCAGCATTTTCGAAACCAAGAGTTTTAGTTAAATCCTCAGTGAGGGCGATTTCGAGATTGGTGCTTTCGGAATCTGGCTTGCGTCCGGCAGTAACATCAAGATTGACGTTGCCGCGTGGAACGAGATTGAGATTAAATAGCTTGTATTTTTTGTCAATTTTATTGCTAGTAATATAATCAACGGTGGTAGTATGGAGTACATCGAAAGATTCTACGCCGTCGATGGCGCGGACTTTTTCGATTTGTTCATTAGTAATATACGGTTGTTCTGACGGTGCGTTCCCAGTTTCTTTGTATTCTACTGCGCCATTGCCAGAAAGTGCCATCACGGCATTTTCAGTAACGGCTGTTGGCATTATTTCGAGGTAGCCGTCACCGCCTGCTGATTCAATTTGTTTGTCGATAAAATCATTAACGCCAGAGTTGATGGCGTTGCTCAAAATAATAGTGAAGCTACCGATGAAAATAGCAATAATGGTTAAAATAGTGCGAGTTTTGCTGCGGAATAAATTATGGTTGGCAGTGATAATAATATCGGTGAGTTTCATTTTTTACCCCCTTTCTTTTCATTGGCATTTCTAACGCGAGCAGCTTCAGTTTCGCGTTTTCTTGAGGCTTGTTTTTGATAATCTTTGCGGACGGTCTGGTCGGAAATGATTTTGCCGTCGGAAATGCGAACGATGCGGTTACAAAGCTTGGCTAAATCTTCATCGTGGGTGACGACGATAAGCGTGACACCTTGTTTTTTGTTAAGTTCAAAGAGTAAATCGGTAATCTTGTCGCCAGTGGCGGAGTCGAGGTTGCCGGTAGGCTCATCGGCGAAGATGATCTGAGGATTATTGACGACAGCACGAGCAATACAAACGCGTTGTTTTTGGCCACCGGAAAGATCAACGGCTTTATTTTTCATTTTGCTCTCTAGATCAACGATTTTTAGAGCAGCTTCGGCTTGCTTTTTGCGTTCTTTGCGGCTGATTTTGGCGATTTTTAAAGGTAGTAGGACGTTTTCTAGGACGGTATTGTTGGCATTCATGAAGAATTGCTGGAAAACAAAGCCAAAACGTTCATTACGGAGTTTATTTAGGTCGTTGTTTTTGAGATTGCTAGCGTTTTTGCCGTCAACGTAAATCTCGCCCTTGGTGGGACGATCAAGCAGGGCTAGAAGGTGCATTAAGGTAGATTTGCCAGAGCCGGATTTGCCGACGATAGCAACAGATTCACCCTCGTAAATTTTTAAATTGATATTTTTGAGAGCGGTAAAAGCGGCAGACTTTTTGCCGTAGGTTTTAGTAAGGTTTTTAGCCTCGATGACTGTATTTGGCATATAGTTTCCTTTTAATTAATGGTTATCAAGCCGAGTAAAAACGGAATGGCTGGGTCGGCAGGGATCGAACCTGCGAATGACGGGACCAAAACCCGTTGCCTTACCAC
>JAFWJE010000022.1 GCA_017511685.1 Candidatus Saccharimonadota bacterium
AGCGCCCCACTATGACGATTTAAGCGACCCAATTCAGCAGACTAAGCGACCCAATTCAGCAGACTAAGCGACCCACTATGACGATTTGCGAGGACTTGTTTTGATTTCGCCGCCGCTTCGCTGGCGGCTCAATGGGTGCGGCTACCGCCGCCCCCCTTAGTAATTTTATGTAATTTGTTGTTTTTTTCGCTCGTTAGGCTTGTTATTTCGTAATAAATGTTTATTTTTGCCGTGTTCTTTTTTTAACTAATTCTTTAATTTGTTCTATTATGGCAACTATTAGAAATGCAGCAAACCGAGTGCTAAGCGGTAAGATAGGTGATATTACCTATTATATTAGCAATGGTCAGCAAGTAGCTCGCCAAGCGCTCAACAATTCAAATTACGGCGCTACGGCTTCCCGAAGTGACGCCCAGCAAGTACGCCGTGTTAAGTGGGCTAATTTAGTCAATTTTTACAAGCTGTCTAAATCTTGGATGAAGAAAGCTTATGAGTCTAAAGAGGGTAAGCAGTCAGACTATAATAAGTTCATGCAGCTTAATGTCAACAACGCCCGTGTTGCTTTGACTCGTTCCGAAGCCGTACAAGGTGCTTGTATCATTGACGGCTTTCAGATAACGCAAGGAACTATTGCACCAGTCGAGATTACTAAGGTAGGTAATATTTGGCGCTCATCTTTGCTCCTGGGCGGTCTTACAATTGATGAGAATACAACTATTGCACAATTTACTAATGCAATTGTAAGCAATAACACTAACGTTGAAGAAGGCATGCAGCTGTCTTTTGTTAGCTACCAGCAATATGTTGACGGCTTAGGAATAGCAAGAGCAATTTGCACCTTCTACGAGGTGACATTAAGCACTACATCTACCGACTTGTTACGTGATTACTTACCAGCTTTCTGCAGCCAGGTTAACGGCGGATATTTGGCTACTAACGACAACATTTCGTTAGGTGGTTTTACGTGGATACTTTCCAATCAGAAGAACGGCAAGGTGTTTGTATCTTCTCAGTCACTTGTACCTAATAATAGTGCACTTTTGACTCAGTACTCAAGTGCTGCACAGCTCGCTATTGCAATCGACTCTTACGGCGTAACTGATGAGGTTGTACTTTCACCTCTTAGCCGTAACGCCCAGGAGAGAGTAACACCTCCTCTTTATATTAGTACGTTAGAACTTGACGGCACTCCATATGCTGCCAACGAGTATTTTGGCTCATTGTCATTGCTTAGTGGTAAGGCTGGAGAGGTAACTTTGTCAACTTCTACCGAGTTGACAGTTACAAGTGTTATCGCTTACTCAACTTCTGCCGGTACTCAAGTTTCCGGAACTGGAATAACTAAGACTGGCAATGTAATCTCTTTCACATTTGGCACAACTTCTGCTTCTTCTAACCTCGCAAGAGTGGTCGTAACTATGAGTGACGGAACAGAGCTTGAAGTACCTTTCGCAACGTCAAGTGGTGAAGGTGGCGGCGGTGGTGGTTTCTAATCTGTAGAAATTACTCTTTTGCAAAAAAAATTTTTATGGTATATTGATTATTTAACGTTAACATTAGTCTTTTTTAGGCTAAAGTCATTGATGAAGAAGCCGCTCCGTAGTGATTACGTAGCGGCTTTTTTTTGTTCCGTATAAGTGATTTATTTTTCTATTGGCTTAGTTTGTCCAGATGCGAATAAGTGTTTTTTTTTAGTGGTTACTTGGTTTTGTGTTAGTTATTGTTAATTTGTAAAAGCTTTTTTCCTGGTTTAATTGTTATTTTGTGCGACTTCGGTAAAGTGTTTTCGGAGCATTTCCGCGGCTAACTCGCTGCCGTTTGCCGCATCAATTTCCCATTGTTTCCGAAGTTTTGCCCAGCCTTCCTCATTTGTCATTTTTCGCTCCGTATTTGGGGCTTCTTGCGGTTTTGGGTCCTCTTGTGGGCTATTGTTCATTACTAAGTTTTTCGCCCCGTCACGATGCTTGTAAGACCAATCGAGTAAATGCGCTATAAGGTCGGCATCATCCGCCCAGGTCTTGTGCTTTCTTTCCATAGCCGCCGCAAAAGCAATGCAGTACGCCCTGGCTTGCTCCTGGTTCAACTTGCAATATATCATTACCGCATCAATGTTAGAAAAAATCACCTCCCGCGCGTGTGCGGGGAGAGAGAATTTTTCTTTTATTTTTTCATTATATTTTATTTTATGGTTGCTTTCTTGGTTGTACTCTTGGCTGTACTCTTGGCTGCTTGCTTGGTTGCTTGCTTGGTTGTTGTTAGGCTCTAATTTGTTGGTAAATAATAGTCTTAACTTGGTTGCTTGCTTGGCTGCTACCTTGGTTGTTTCTTGGTCGTTTGTTAGGCTGTTTTTTGGTTGCTGTACTGCTTCAATCAAACCCGACTTTTGCAGCTGCTCGAGAGCGTGTCTATAAGCAGCTGGAGTCACGCCTATTCGGTCACAAGCTAACGACCTACTTAATGTTACCTCGTTAGTCCTGGAGTCAGCCATGAGGCACAAGTGAAGATATACAAGCCTTATGTTTGGGTTCTTGTATATCTCCAGGTCCCGAATATCTACAATTTTAGTATATCGCATAAGTCAATCTCCTTTGATTTTCTGTATAACGTATCTTTAACCTTGCGTATGGTAGTCGGAGAAACGCTTCTGCCATTTTCAAGGTTAATGAGGGCGTTCTTGCCGACTCCAGCGAGCTTGCATATCTCGCTCTGGGTAAATCCGTTTTCTATGCGAATTTTCTTCAAAATATATCCAACCTCTTGCATGATGATCTGTTTTTAGTTTTCGTTGATGTTATCTTTATAGTCATAATCTATCTTGTGATGGCTCCAGCTACCATTTTTTAGGATGATGTGTTTGAAGTCAGCTTCAGTTGCAAACTCCAGCTGTTCGAGCTCGCTAAGAGTGCATACTCCGTAATAAACCACATCATCCAAAGTTACCTGTACAAAGTAACTTTCTAACCTACGTTTGTCGATAAACTCGACCCTTTCATGATAAACTAAATAATTCATAACTAATAATTTATATGTTTTACTGTACTATCTTAATACAGCGGTTACCATTATATGAGTAAATCTTTGCCATACGGAAAGCAAACTTAACGCATTCAAGGCTACCGATTAACTCACTCAATGACTCAGCAAACATCGTTACGGAGTCAAAGTCACGATTTCTGTAATTGTAAAATCTTACTAAATACTTTGTCTTCATAATCAGCATTTTTTGTTTGTTTAACGCTGCAAATATAAACATAAACCAAACATTAACCAAAAAAAATGCAAGAAAAATGCAAAAATATGCTGTAAAACATATGTAGAGGGGTGCGGAGTGGCGTCAGGAGTGCAGAGGGGCGGCAGTTTGCGCGAGCGAAGAACGAGCGCAAAACGAGCGGAGAACGAGCGGAGAACGATTTCAAAATTTGCTTTTTCGGTTGATGTATATCAAGCGTTTTTTTTCGTGCAGCCTAACAAAGAAAAAGCCTTTTAGTCACTTCGCTTTTTTGGTTAGCATTTACAAAGGTCTATTCGCCCCCTTGAGAGCTGGTCTTCCAGCCCACCGACTTGCCGCCCCAACTTTTCCCACGCCAGCCCACCGACTTGCCGCCCGACTTCGCCAACCGCCCGACTCGCCGCCCGACTTCGCCCCACAGCCTTGCCGCCCGACTTCGCCAGCCGACCGACTCGCCGCCCGACTTCGCCCCACAGCCCACAGCCTTGCCGCCCGACTTCGCCCCACAGCCTTGCCGCCCGACTTCGCCAGCCGACCGACTCGCCGCCCGACTTCACACAGCCTAACCGCTTCGTATTCAGCCATAAGCGCCGTGTGCGCCCACATCAGCACCCACAGCAGCCCCTCACGGCTTAGGGCGGC
>JAFWJE010000023.1 GCA_017511685.1 Candidatus Saccharimonadota bacterium
GTAGCGGAAGTTTCTGATACTACATTGTAGACTATCCGGCCAGAATAGGTGCCATCTGGTAGAGCGTTATTGGCGCTTACACCATAGGTTACGGCTAAGCTATCACCTGTGGCGCTGGTAGCGCTATCGCTTTCTGCTACCTTTACTGCACTGTTTCTGAGTGGAACGGCAGAGAAACTAGCACCATCGTCTAGGCTAAAGCCCCAAGTGTTATCCGCCAAATCTCCCGGCGCCGCAAAGGTATTGGTGGTACTAGGGATGAAATTAGAGGAAGTAGGGTTATTATCCATGTAGAGGGCGTTACCAGGACGATTGTTAGCATAGTCAGAGACTCTGTCCATGGAGAAGTAGAGCTGGTAGCCGTTAGGGTTGGTAGTCTTAGTCACCACCGTATCGCTGATTTTGGCAAGGTTGGCCCTAGGGAGAGTAGTCATCTCTAAGGTGAGGTTATCGGCAGATTGGACGGAAGTAACGTAACCGGTGGTAGCGTCCTTATAGGCGACAGTATCGGCATCAACACGCTCCGCCGGTGCCACGATGGAGCTAACTAGGAAAGTAGCGATAGTAACCGCAAGAGATGTGCTGGCAATATAGAGTACTTTGTGATATTTATTAAATCTCATATTTGTATTTATTATACATAAGCAAGATTAAAAGCGCAATGGGGTTTGTGCGAAAATGTGTTGTAATTTTTACAACAGCAGTAGTAGGCCGGAGTGGGGATGTCAAGCATACGGATTAAAGATTAGGGGAGGGGTAATAGGATCTACTGCCACGCCTCCTTACCGCGTAGCCAAACAACATACTTGAAAACCGCGGTACTTAGTGTTGTAGCCCTGAGGGTACACGCCGGACGTACTGTAGTACAGGTTGTACACGCTGCCAGGATTGCCATAAGAGTAATTAAGAGGAGCGTACGCAGCGAATAGAGAACCCGTACCTCTTGTTGCGGCCGTCGGCTGGAGCGACGTAGGTAGGGCCGAAGGCCAGGTAGTACGCGTTGGTACTATTGTTCTGCGTAGCCGACCAGTAGTACGCGGTCTGACCGCGTTCGTACGCGCTAGACTGGTACCAGTTCCCGGCGGATACAAAATTATTAGGGTATTTACGGAGATTATTGGATGTTGCGAAGCTACTAGCATTACCTACTAAAGAGTAGAGATAACCAAAGTCGGTGCTACTGCCGTTAGCCGTTGGTACGCTCCAACCGGATGGGCAGACGCTGGTTCTGGCTGGCCAGGAGTAGTAGGCGCCATAACTGTACCATTGGGCACCAGTGCTATTACTGTCAGTCGGCGAAGCGGTGAGACTTCGGTCCATATTGGTGTAGTTGAAGTAGGAAGCGCTCGTACTAGTTCCCCAGCTATTGGAGCTGGTGCCACCACCTTGGTAGCGCATATTTTCTATCATCCAACATTTACCATCTACTAACTTGGCCACAGCGTAAGTCTGTGGGTTGCCACTTTCCCTACTATCGGTAAGAGCAGTAACGGAGCCTTTGGCTAGGCTAGAACAACCAGACCAGCTACCAATGTCACCAGCAGAGGCTATCCAGTTAGCGTAGAGGATAAGGCCTTTGGTGCCAAAATCGGTGAGGGTGTTAGATTGGAGGGTTTCGCTTGGACCGTAATTAGTACCAGTGCCATCCGCCTTAGTGTTCCAGCCGGCAAAGCCATAGCCGGTGCGGGAGAAGTTTGGAGCGTAGAGGGTGAACTCGGTGGTGCTACTGGTGATAGTATCGGTCTTATATTCATTGTCAGCGGAATTGAGGTAAACCTGGGTCTGGTTTGGCATTTCTCCTTGGACATCGGCGCCGTTTGGCTGGTAGCAGATAGTGTATGGGGCGCAAGTTGGGCCTGGGGTCATAACCGTAACAGTCATATTGTAAGTCTTACTGAATGGAGTGATGGTAACGGTGAGTGGGAGGTCCTCACCATCAGCGGCATCGGCTGGGAGAGCGCAGGTAATGACAAGGTTGCCGGCGGCGGTGCTGACCTCATTTACTGTACAAGCATAACTCTCTGCGCCTTCACCGACGGTGACGGTTATGTCACTAGATGTGAGGGCGGTGCTGGTGTATAAGTCGGTTACAATAGTGAGGGTCTCTCCTGGCTCGGCAGTGGCAGGATAGACGGCGGATGTGTCAAAGGAGCCGGTGGTGGCGTCTGGGATGACTTCATAGACTACATTGCCAGTATAGGTACCGGACTTTAGGTTCATGTTGGCGCTGACGCCGTACTGGACATTTAGCGTATCGCCCTCTGAAGTGGTGGCGGTGTCACTACTAGCAACTAGATGCGGAGCGGACTTTAGTGGGACGGCGCCGTAGGACGTACCGTTATCTAGGCTGAGTCCCCAAGTGTTCATAGATAGGGCAGTAGGGTTAGCTAGGGTACCAGCGGTAGCTGGGATGAAGGTAGAGCTGGTAGTGTCACCATCCTTATACAGAGCATTGCCTGGGTTAGTCTCACTATAGTCAGTGCTTCTGTCCATAAAGACGTAGAGTTTATAGCCGTCTGGGTTGTTAGTGTTAGTGATAACTGTATCCGAAGCAGTAGCGGTAGTGGCAGTAGGGTAGGTTTCTAGGTCAATACTGACGGTGCTGGCGGACTGGACGGAAGTAGTATAGCCAGAAGCGCTGAAGTTAAAATGGAGAGTGTCGGCATTAGAGGGGCTAGTTGGAGCGAAAACGGAATATGCTAAGAATGAGCAGAAAAAGGCTCCAGCAAAGATGCTGACTGAAGTGGTGATAATTTTGGTTTTTTGTTTTATTTTGATATGCATAATACTACTCTTAATGACCTTATTATGTTTTTATTATACATAAGCCAAATGAAAAAGCAAGAGTTTTCTTGTTGTATTTTTTACAACATTTGGCATTAGATACCGGCTAAAGGCGCGATGTCGGCGCCAAGAGTGCGGAGACGGGCGGCGAAATCTTGGTAGCCGCGATCTATTGGGTAAGTGTTCCTGAGGATGGAGGCGCCGGGAGCGGCCAACATAGCAATCAATAATACGACGGCCGGGCGGAGAGCCGGAGGCGCGACCAACTCGGCTGGGCGCCAGTTAGTGGGGCCTTCAACATAGACGCGGTGGGCATCCAGCAATTCTACCCGCGCGTTTAGCTTCGTGAGGTCAGTAGTATAAATAGCGCGATTCTCAAAGACCCAATCGTGAATCAGTGTGCGACCACGCGCGGAAGCGGCGATGACTGAGAAAAACGGTAGGTTATCAATATTAAGCCCCGGAAATGGCATGGGATGGATTTTGTCGGCAGGAGCAATTAAGTCTGATTTTTTAACGGTGAGATCCACTAATCTGGTATGGCCGTTGTCGGCGCGGTATTCCCTGCTACGCTCAATGCGGGCATTCATACTCTTTAGGATTTCTAGCTCAATCTCCAAAAACTCTATCGGCGCGCGGCGAATAGTAATCTCCGAGTGAGTAGTGATGGCAGCGGCGATGAAAGACATAGCCTCTATTGGATCCTCAGATGGTGAGTATTCAATATCTTTCACGATTTTGGGTTGGCCAGTAATGGTCAGCGTGGTGGTGCCGATGCCGGAAATCTTGATGCCTAGCGACTGGAGGAAAAAGCAGGCGTCTTGGACCATATAATTCGGCGAAGCACCCACGATAGTGGTAGTGCCTTCACTGAGCGCGGCAGCCATGATGACGTTTTCTGTAACAGTATCACCACGCTCCGTAAGGACAACGCGGCGACTAGTGAATTTGGCGCGGCGGACTTTACAGCGATAAAAACCCGACTCAGAAGTGGCATCCACCTCCAAACCAAAGGCCCTGAGTGCACGCAGGTGTGGCTCTACGGTACGCACGCCCAACGAACAACCACCAGCATAAGGCAACTTAAATGACCTATACCTATGTAGGAGCGGGCCAAGAAGCATGATGATGGAGCGGGTTTTGCGAGCGGCAGAGATGTCTAAATTCTGGATTTTTAATTCACGTGGTGATATAATTTCTAAATCACGCTTACGATTAGTCCAGCGACATTTGACGCCGATAGATTCTAAGACTTCGATAATTCTAAAAACTTCCTCGATACGGGCAAGATGCTTTAAGGTGGTCTTGCCAGAGTTTAGGAGGCTGGCGCAGAGCAGGCCGACGGCGGCATTTTTAGACGTATTGACGGTGATTTCGCCGGAAAGCTCTTTGCCGCCTTCAATGAAAAGACTCTGAGAAACAGAGGTGTTTATGCTTAAAATCGGGGACTTTAGGGCGGAGGAAAGTTTTTTGACCATATCAAGGGAAATGTTCTGGCGACCCTGCTCAATGCGATAAATCGCCGGCTGAGAAGTACCAACTAATTTAGCTAGCTCGGACTGGGTCAGGCCTTTTTCTTGGCGCAAGTGCGCAACAACGCCGCCCAATTCCTGCTGATAGGTCTTTTTTCCTGCTCTTTTTATCATGAGTAAATTATATCACGAGACGTATAATTTGTGAATACTATTCTTGGCTACCGCAGACAATATTATTGGCGTGAACCCAACCTTCTACGGAGCCGCCATCTAAATACTGGCCCTCAGCCTTGGCGACGCGCATGATGCCGCCGTCTTTAATATAAGCATCGATCGGATCAGTGATGAGATACTCCTGATCTTTCGGTCCGAAATTATTGAGGTGGACGTAATTGACGATTTCATGAAGCAACTCCGGACTCAAAATATATTTGCTAGGGTTAATCAAGTTGGATGGAGCATCTTTTACTTTTGGTTTTTCGACAATACTAGAAAGCTGGCCGTCTTTGACTGACAAAACACCGTATTTTGTCACCTCGTCTTTTGGGATCTCTACGCCTAGCATAGCGGAATCATCTGGGCCTTTGAGGCTGGCGAGCAAAGTTTCTGAGGCAGACTGGCCGTCTGGGTTCCAAATAAAATCATCACCCATAAAAACATAGACTGGCTCATTAATATCGTATTGTTCTACAACCATGGCGACCGGGATGGCTGTACCGTATTTGCCGGAAGGGTCTTGCTTAATATAGTGGATATTAATGCCATCTGGGAGCGTCTTGGCCAGCTCTAAGCGGTCAGTCTTGCCGCGCTCTATTAGATATTCATTAAGAGCGACATTATCTTTGTAGAACTCGCGGACTTGGCAAGGCTCCACGTTGCTGATTACCATATAGAAATCGGTCACGCCGGCTCTCACTAAATCTTGGACAGAATAGTCCACGAGCGGGCGATTGCCGACTGGTAACATGGACTTTTCGATAATCTTAGTAATGGGTAGACGCCGGGTGCCCCAACCAGCAACCGGAATGATAGCTTTGGTGATTTTTGGCGTCATTATTTTAGCTCCTTCTTTTGATAACTCTTGGTGGCTTTTTGCCAGATTACTTTAATGATATCACAGATTTCGTTTAACGCAATATAGAGGAAAAACCCGGCAACGAGTGAGAGGAGCGGCGGGAGGGCCGAGCCTAAGAAATCTCCGATAAAATAGGAGATGAGCGCGAACGGCACAAGGACGAGAGAGGACCAAACTTGGTATTTAATGATTTTTTGCCTTTCCATTTTAGATTTAATCATGATGGAAAAATCACCAATTTCTTGGGGGATTTCGTGGGCGGCGGTAGCAATGGCAGCCATAAGGCCGGTACCGATGCCGCCGGCGGCAAAAGTAGTGCCGATAACAATGCCATCCATGGCGGTATGTAGTGTGTCGACTATTAGCATGGAGTAGGCTTGCTTCTTGTCTTTAAAATGCGTGTCTTCGCCATGCTTGTGAAAATGACCAACCGCTGAACCAATTAGCCAACAAGTTGCGGTGCCGATAGCTACGTATAGAGCAACCTGCCATGCAGGAAGTTCTTCTAGGGCTTCTGGAACAATGTCGCCAAAGACGGCGTATAATAATACGGCGGCGGCAAAAATGGTGCCGTATTTTTGGAAGGTTTTGGCGAGCTTGGAGCCGGAAAGTAATAGGAAACCACCGGAGAGGGAGACTAGCGTCGTTAAAGTCGTAATCAAAATGATAAGTAATACTTCTAACACCCTTTTATTATAACATAGAATTAAAAAAATAAATGGGGCCTGTCTCACATGTGTTTTGCGCGACCGCTCAAGGCCGCTTGGCCAAGCTTATGTCGCGCAAAACACACGTTTCGACACCCATTTATTTTTGATTTGGTTCGCAAAATGTTCAGCAAAACCGACGTAGCGCAAAAACCTTGCGACACCCATTTATTTTTTTAATACTCTAGGCAATTAATGAAGGGTGCCAGGAAGATGGCTTGTCGTCGAGGCCGAGGAGGTCGGCGATGGTGGCGGCAACGTTGGAGAGGCCAGCATCGTCCAAATTGGCAAAATGATAAGCGTCGCGATTTTCGGTGTTGTCATAAATGATAAACGGAACAGGGTTGGTAGAATGAGCAGTCTTGCTGTGGCCTTCATCGTCCATTAGCTCCTCGGCGTTGCCGTGGTCGGCGGTGATGACGAGCACGCCGCCGAGGCGGTCGACTTCCTTGGCAATGCGGGCGAGCTGAATATCAATAGCCTCAATGGCAGTAATGGTTGGCTCTAGTTCGGCAAAGTGGCCCACCATGTCGCCACCCGGGAAGTTGATACGAACGAATTTGTAATTCTCTAAGTTCTGAATGACAGCATCGGCGGTTTCGGCGGACTTCATCCACGGGCGCGTATCAAACGGCGCGGTGTCAGACGGGATTTCAATATGAGCCTCGCCGGCAGCTTTTTCGTAACTATTACCATTGAAATAATAAGTGATATGGCCAAACTTGACAGTTTCAGAAACAGCAAGTTGAGTGATGCCTTTAGCAGCGAGAAATCTATTCAAAGTATTTTCGATAACAACTGGTTCCACCAGGCGATGTTCTGGTACATGAGTATCAGAATTGTACTCCGTCATACCGGCAAAATAAACATCTGGGCGGGCATGGTGAGGCTGGTCGTTAGCATCATAATACACGCGGTCAAAATACGGGAAATCCTCATAAGTAAAGGCCTGCGCAATCTCAATGGCGCGGTCAGCGCGGAAATCGTAGTAGATAAAGCTATCGCCCTCTTTGACGGTACCAACTGGCTGGCCGTTTTCAAAAATGACAAATGGTGGGATATATTGATCTTGGATGCTTGGGTCTTTTTCTCTGAAAGTGTTGATTGCGGCAGTAGCAGATGGGAATTGGTGTGGAGCAACGCCGTTCACGATGGCATCCCAGCCGGCTTTGACAATACCCCAATCATTCTCGTAACGATCGGCGACGAACACCATACGACCACCACCAGAAGCGATGCGATAATCTGGATTGTCGGCAAAAGATTTAATAAAGGCTTCTAATTCCGCAACATATTGGAGTGCGGACTGCGGTGGAGTGTCACGGCCGTCCAAAACTAGGTGGATGCGAATATGCTTAATGCCCTGCTCGTGGGCTTTTTCCATCATTTTTTCTAGATGATAAATACTGCTGTGGACATTACCGTCTGAGAAAATACCGGAAAAATGGAGCGTGGATTCTGGGTTATTTTTTAGGCGCTCGGAGATGTCTTGCCAAGCTGCTGACTGCCAAATGGCGCCGGAGTTGATAGCTTCATTAATCTGGGCGATGCCCTGCTTAATAATCTGGCCAGAACCGATAGTGTTGTGGCCGACTTCGGAATTACCCATATTGCCAGGAAGGATGCCGACAGCCTCGCCGGAAGCCTCTAGGGAAGTTGTCTTGTAATTACCAACGGCATAATTCAAAAATTCAGTGTGAGCTTGCTTGACGGCATTACCGGCAACATCGCGACGAAGCCCTACGCCATCTAGGATTGCTAGAACTACTGGACCAGTATAATTTAATTTCATAAGTGTGCCCACTCCTTTGTAATTATTCTGTTTGTGTTTAGATTATACACCTATTTTTGAGGTTTGCCAAGTAGGGCAAACATATTTTGTTTGTAATCTTCTACGCCGGGTTGGTCAAATGGATTGACGCCAGAAATCTTGGCAGAAATAGCACAAGCAAGTTCAAAGAAGTAGATAAGTTCGCCAAGAGTTTTGGCAGTCAAATCTTCAATTTCAATTTCTAGGACTGGGATGCCGCCGAGACGATGGGCGTGAACGGTAGCCTCTCTGGCTTTGTCGTTAATGTAATCTAAGGTCTTGCCGGCAAGGTAATTGAGTTCGTCTAGATTCTGTGGATCTTCCGGAACGACAATGGAACGCGAGCTAGGTTTCACTATCCTCAATACTGTTTCGAAAATATTGCGGCGACCTTGCTGAAGATACTGTCCGAGAGAATGAAGGTCGGTAGTATAGGTAACAGCGGCCGGGAAAATACCTTGGCTATTCTTGCCTTCCGATTCACCGAATAGTTGTTTCCACCACTCGGCAAAGGTAGCAAGACGCGGATCAAAGCTAGCTAGAATTTCCGTTTCTTTGCCCTGTTCACGGTAGAGTTGTTGGCGAATAATAGCATAGCGGGAGGCTTCGCGGACAGTAGAGGCAGCAGTATCTACGGTGGCGGAACTCATATTAACATTAAACTCAGCGCTTAGCCCGCTGGTTGCTTCCCTGGCTCCTTCTAGCATTTTGTCAATATCAATGCCGGCTACTGCCATCGGTAGCAATCCAACTGCAGTAAGAACCGAGTAGCGACCACCAATATTGTCTGGGATAGTGAAGGCAGTGTAGCCTTTTTTGGTAGCCTCGGCGCGGAGGGCACCCTTAGTCGCATCAGTAGTGACGTAAATCCTTCCGGCGGCAGCCTTTTCGCCGTACTTGGCGATGAGCCCAGCTTTTAAGAGCCTAAAAGCAATGGCTGGTTCAGTGGTGGTGCCAGATTTACTGATGACGTTGATAGAAAAATCTTTAGTACCAATCTCAGTGAATAATTGATCTAGTGCGGCAGAGCTTAAAGAATTACCAGCATAGACAACTTTGGTCCGGGCGCGATTTCCAAGGGCATCAATCATGGCTTTATGCCCTAAGTATGAGCCGCCGATACCTACGCAAATTAGATAGTCAGAATCGGCGTTGATTTTGGCAGCGGCCTGCTTGATATTGATTAATTCTGTTTGGTCTACTGGAACAGTGAGCCAACCAGCCATTGGATCTTGTTTGATTTCATCCAGGGCGGTCTTAGCTGGAGTAAAATCAGAAACAAGTAAAGTTGTGTCAGTGAGAAATTTAATCATACATATATTATAAACCTTTTATGGCTAAATGCCAACGGCAGGCTCTTTCGGACAATTTTTTAGTACATTTGCGATAGCATCGTGCTCTGCTTGTGTCACCCACAAGCCATATTTATATTTGACGGAAACTTGCCGCGCCACGTATTGGCAACGAAAAGCCTTGTTTGATGGGAGCCAAGTGGCAGCATCGCCATCGGACTTTTGCTTATTAGCGGCACTGTCCACGGCGATTAGATTGAGCGGGTCGGTAGCTAGCGCATATCTTTCGTCTTTGGCTTTCTGCTGCGCACCTTTTTGCCAAGCATCGGAAAGCGCAACAATATGATCAATTTGGATTTTTTGACTGAAATCAGATTTTTGGTAAAAAGTCATTTGACTGCCAGTATAGGGTTCTATGAAACTGCCAGCTGTGACAGTACAACCATCGTCAGCCAGCGTGGCCGTATCGCCCAGCTCACGTTTGATGATAACTTGGCGCAAACTACAGCCATTGACGCTTGGCCAACTTTTGTAAAATTGCTCGGCGCGGTCATAGCCGGTTTTGGGCGCGCGGCCTTTGATTTCTAGTTTTTCTAAAATCGTGACGGCTAAGGTCTGGGTTTCTTCGCTGTCTGGCGCAGCAGCGGTTTCAGAAACGGCGCCTAGCGGCTCAAGCTGCTCAGCATCTTGAGCAGTGTTGCTCGGCTCTACTACCTCTTGTTCGTAACTCCCAGGATTGATGATGAGCCAACTGGCAACTAGCGTTAGAATTATGGAGAGGGAAATAATCCTGCGCGTCCGATAATTTAATTTTGTCATGGTTTTATTATAATCAAAAAAGCGCCTACGCGACAAGCATAGGCGCGTTAAAAATTAAACGTTAAATTTGAACTCAACGACGTCGCCGTCTTGCATGACGTAAGTCTTGCCTTCTGTGCGTAATTTGCCGGCGGCTTTTACGGCTTGCTCGGAGCCAAGCTCCTTTAGATCGTCATAATTACAAACTTGTGCAGCAATAAATCCGCGTTCAAAATCTGTGTGGATGGTGCCGGCGGCTTCTGGTGCGGTAGCGCCTTTTTTAATGGTCCAGGCGCGACATTCTTTTTTGCCGGCAGTGAGGAAGCTCTGTAAACCTAAGGTCTTGTAGGCAGCTTTAATCAACTCGCCCAGCGCGTCGTCTTTAACGCCATAGCTTTCCAAAAACTCTTTTCTTTCGTCGCGATTCATACCAGCCATTTCTTCCTCTAGTTTGGCATTAACAAAAATCGCTTCGGCCGGTTTTACTAAATCTTTTAGCTTAGCTTGTAAAGCCGCATCCGTAAGACCGGATTCGTCCACGTTGAACATATAAATTACTGGCTTTTCCGTCAAGAATGGAACGTTTTCGTCGGCCGGATCTTTTTTGCGCTTAGCTGCTATTTTAGCTTTAGTTTCGTCGTCGGCCAATTGTAATTCTAGATTGATAATGTCGATGTCGTCTTTTGCCTGCGCCACAATGTCCGTTTCCATTTTTTCATCGGCGCGCACGATGTCGTCATTTATGAAAGCGCGCACTACATGGCAAATCGCTTGACACTCGCGGATATGAGCAAGGAACTTATTGCCAAGGCCTTCGCCTTTAGATGCACCTGCGACGAGGCCGGCGATATCCACGAACTCTACAGTAGCTGGAACTACTTTTTCTGTTTCATACATTTTAGCAAGGACTTCTAATCTTTCGTCCGGCACCGGCACGATGCCAACGTTTGGCTCGATAGTAGCAAAAGGATAGTTGGCGGCCAGTGCGCCAGCATTAGTTAGAGCATTAAACAGTGTGGACTTACCTACGTTTGGTAATCCAACAATTCCTATCTTTAAATTCATAACCAACCTGTGATATCTGTTATTATTAGTATAATTATAACATATTTTGGTGTATAATTTTAGTATGTTAAAGCAAATTTTGTTCAGTGGTAAGGTTGAAGTAGGGATTTCAGAAATTGATGATGGAAATATGCGATTTTTTGGTAATGGTGAAGAATCGGAGATTATAAAAAATCAGAGAAAGTTGGGTGAATCGATAGGTTTAAATAATGTTGCACGTATTAGAACTATCTATGGCGAAAGACAAAATTTTACAGAATATGCTGAATTGACAAAAGAAAACTTGGCGGAATATTCTATAAATAATTTTGAAAAAGAAATACCGGTTTCTGATGGCTTAGTCACGAGAGAAACGGAAGTCGGAATACTGTTGCCGCTTGCTGACTGCCTAGGAATTGTGGTTTTTGATGAAGTGCATAAGATAATTGGCTTGCTTCACTCTGGCAGACAAAATATAGAGCAATATGGTCCAAAAAAGTTTGTTGAATATTTCGTAAGAAATTTTGATAGTAATCCCGATGAGTTAAAAATTTATTTTTCGCCACATGTGCTTTATTATCAAATATTTAAATTTAATAATAAGCTTTTACCTGAGATTGCGAAAGAGCAATTGGTTGATGCTGGTGTATTATCAGAAAATATCGTGGACTATAAAATTAACACTGTCAATAACGCTAATTTGCCTTCTCATTCTAGTGGGGATACGACTCAGAGATTTGCTATAGCCGTGAAGCAAAACTGATAAAAAGAAAGTTCTCACACGAGCATACCCATCACTGCCTGACGGACTTTCGATAACATTGTATCATAAAAAAGAAGTTCTCGCGCTCGGCACATACTGCGCCCTGCAAGAACTTCAATACTTACATTATATCAAATTAGTGCAGAAATATCAATAATTTGACCACGTTTTGTTACCATGATCATACGTTTTATTTGTTTTTGTTTACGCATTTGATTGACGAGAAAGTTGCGGATTTTTAGATCTCGGACTTTTTTGATGCGAGAAGTGTCAATAATTAGGTTTGGCGATTGCTTGGTAGCATCTTTTAATTTATGTTCAAAAGTATTCGAGTTGAAAGATTCTGGTGATTTTATTTCGTATTCTATGCCATCTAGTTTTATATCTGCGGTGTGTAAGTTGCCTTCTTCCAAGAATTCGATATAGTGCCCAGCTAAAGAAAGAATCTCCGCTACTCGTAATTCGTGAGGCCAAGGTTTGCGACCTGGCGCAATAAAAATTCCAGTTTTTCTTTTACTCTGCATAGTATCATTATATGCTATTTGATTCAGGAATAAAAATCGTTATGTTTTTCCAATTTAGTTTTGGCAAGCGGATTTTGGCAGTAAACGGAATAAAAGAAATAGATTGGTTTAGAAATTCAAGATTCCTATCTTTAAATTCATCTCTATTATTATACCACAAAAGTTCAGATTGTGCGAAGTGAGGTATAGTGCTGACAGTGACACAAAAAATCACCACCCCCATAGGGAGGGAAGGGGTGGTGATACTTATATTATACCGCATTTTCTAGAAAAATAGTATATTATATATATTATATATGGTTGATTTGGATTTGGATTTGGATTTGGTGGAGTTTAATCGGTGGGTGGACGGATATGTTAATTTTAAGCAGCGGGAGAGCACGCGGGCTTTTCGGCTGGAAACGATGCAGATTTTGGCGGAGGCGTTAGGCCATCCGGAGCGGTCTTGTCCGTGCTTTCATGTGACTGGGTCTAAGGGAAAAGGGACCATCTCGGCGTTTATCGCTGGGATTTTGCGAGAGGCGGGATACACTACTGGCGTGTTGGCGTCGCCGCACGTTCTGCATTTTACAGAACGTATAGGGACGGGAGCTGAGCCATTCACGCAGGAAGTTTATGATGCAGCTTTTCTAGAGCTTCGCACTGCAGTGGAAAAATTAATTGCGGACGGTGCGTTGAAAAAAGAACGCGTAGGCTGGTTTGAGCTGACGACCATGTTTGCTATGTTGTGTTTTAAAGAAGCTGGAGTCGACTATGCTGTCTACGAAGTAGGGATGGGCGGAAGGCTAGACGCAACTAATATTGTGGAGCCGGCGGCTTGCGCTTTTGGGCCGGTGGAATTAGAGCATACGCGATTCTTAGGCAATACATTGACGGAAATTGCTCTTGAAAAAGCGGGAATTATGAAGCCCGGCGTGCCGTGTGTGTCGGCGCCGCAAGCAGACGAAGTGCGAGCAGTGTTGAAGGAGACTGCAAAAAAACAAGGCGCGAAAATAACTTTTGCGGAGGCGCTGGGTGACTATGTGGAGCAAGATGCGGCCGTAGCAAAAATGGCGGTTCTTAAAGTTTTGCCGGAGATTTCGGATGAAGTGATGGTGCGGGGAATTAGCAAAGTATCACTTCCGGGTAGGTTTGAAAAAATCACCGGCGTACTAGATATTCCGTATATTTTAATCGATGTAGCACATACAAAAAATAGTATAAAGCAAGTAGTTAGTAGGATGCGCCGAGAACAAATTTCTGGTAAACTACTATTTGGCTGCGCAGTAGGTAAAGACGTAACGGCGATGGCGAAAGAAATCCTTACGGCTCCAATCTTTTCTGAAATCTATTTGACAAAGCCGGGAGATTTTAAGAAATCAGACATCGATGAAATACGCTCGGCATTTCTTAAAAATAATAGTAACGGTGTGCCGATTACGGCGGACCCGGATTATAAAAAGGTTATTCAAAAAGTAATAGAAAAAGCTTCCGCCGACAAGGAGCCAGTGGTAGTGCTTGGTTCATTTTATTTAGCCGGCGAAGTGAAAAAGTGGCTGGCAGAGAATTACTAATTCCCTTTTTAGTGCTGGAACTGCGAGTTGTAAAGCTCCGCGTAGAAACCTTTTTTCTGGAGCAGCTCATTATGGGTACCAGTCTCCACTATATTACCATCTTTCATGACTAAAATTAGGTCAGCGTTTTTGATAGTGGAAAGACGGTGTGCGATAATGAACGAGGTGCGGCCGCGTGCCAATTTGTCCATAGCTTTTTGGACTAATTCTTCAGTGCGCGTGTCAACGTTGGATGTGGCTTCATCCAGAATTAAGAACGGAGAATCTTCAATCATACCGCGGGCAATAGTGAGTAGCTGGCGCTGACCAGCGGAAACAGAATCGTTATCGTAAATTTCTGTATTAATTCCCTTTGGCAAAGTACCAATAAAATGCGTCAGCCCGACTTTCTTTAGCACGTCGTCGATTTTTTCATCAGAAACGTTTTTGCGATTATAAACGATATTCTGCTTAATGGTGCCAGCAAATAGCCAGGTGTCTTGGAGAACCATAGTAAATAGTTCGTGGATATTCTCTCGCTTTAAGTCGTGGATGGACACGCCGTCGATTAGGATATCGCCTGAATTAATGTCGTAGAATTTCATGAGGAGATTGACCATAGTAGTCTTACCAGCACCAGTAGGACCGACGATGGCGATTTTTTGGCCGGGCGTAGCTTTAGCGGAGAAGTCTTTAATGATGAGCTTGTCTTTATCGTAACCGAATTTGACATCCTTGAATTCAATATAACCCTTGACTTGATCGCGGGGAAGCCACATTTTTTGTCCCTTTTGACTTGGCAATTCAGTCTCGTCCAAGAACTCAAAAACACGTTCAGAAGCGGCAGCAGAAAGTTGTAGATAGCTCAGTGACTGGGCGATTTGCGAGAGCGGTGAAGTAAACATGCGGACGTAAATGATGAATGCAACGATGGTCCCAAAACTAATGATATCATGCGTGGTAAGCATGGCGCCAACTACGCAGACTGCCACATAACCAAGGTTGCCAACAAAGTGCATCGCTGGTGGCATGAGACCGGACAAAAACTGCGACTTGCGGTTAGCATCATAAACTTTTTGGTTGAGACGATTAAACTCTTTGCCGACTTCGGCTTTGCCATTATAGGCCCTGACGACATCAAGTCCGGAATAAATTTCCTCGATGTGGGAATTGATTTTGCCTAGTTCCCTCTGGCGAGCGGTGAAATATTTTTGGGATTTTTTCAGAATGATGGAACTGAAGACAAAGCCAATGAAGCCGGAAACGACGGCGGTAAGCGCCATAATCCAGTTGGTGACAAACATCATAAATATCACGCCAAGGAGCAACGTAACAGCAGCGACCAAAGTAGAAAGTGACTCGGTTAGACTCTGGGCAATGGAGTCAATATCGTTGGTGATGCGCGACATAGTATCGCCGGTCTGATTATCGTCAAAGAACTTTAGCGGAAGCTTGTTGACCTTGTTAATAATGCGGTTTCTTAAAAAGCGCGCGAATTTATTAGATACGTCGGTCATGATGAAGCCTTCAATGATCTCAAAGATGGCTGAAGTTGATTGTAAAATAGCAACAAAGACAGCTAATTTGATAATTTTATCATAATCCATCGCGCCGGTTAAGCCATCAGAAATAGCATTGACAATGTTTGAAACTTCGTTCGGAATGATGATGGCGATAATGGAGCCAGCGGAAGCCAAAATGATAGCTACAATAATAGCTACGCGAAATAGTTTTAGTTCTTTGATGAGACGCGTGATAGCCTTGCCAAAGTTTTTGGACTTTTCGATTTCACCACGAGTACCATTGTGTGGGCCCGGCATTATGCTGCTCCTTTCATTAATTCATCTTCGGAGAGTTGAGATTTCGCGATTTCTTGATAGACTTTACAAGATTTTAGAAGTTCCTGGTGCGTGCCTTTGCCGACACATTTGCCACTGTCTAATACAATGATTTGGTCAGCAGACATAATGGTGCCGATGCGCTGGGCGACAATCAGCGAAGTAGCATCTTTGGTGTACGCTTTTAGGGCTTTTCTCAAAGTGGCGTCCGTTTTGTAGTCTAGTGCAGAGAACGAATCGTCAAAAATGTAGATTTCTGGATCGCGGGCGATAGCACGAGCGATAGCTAAGCGCTGTTTTTGTCCACCAGAAATATTAGTACCACCTTGAGCGATGTGCGCGAAATAAGTTTTGTCTAGCTTCTCGACGAAGTTAGTTCCCTGTGCAATTTTAATAGCGTCGGTGATTTGCTTGGCAGTTTTCTTGCCCTTGCCGTTGTCGCCAAAAGCAACGTTGGCAGTGACAGTATCATCAAACATCACGGCTTTTTGTGGAACATAGCCTAGCTTATTGTAAAGCGATTTGAAAGTATAATCTTTGACATTGACACCATCAATTAAAACTTCGCCAGCGGTAGTATCGTAAAATCTAGGAATGAGATTTATGAGCGTAGATTTGCCAGAACCAGTGGAGCCAATAAAAGCCACTGTCTGGCCTTTTGTAGCTTTGAAAGAAATATTTTCCAAGATATATTCTTTGGCATCGGGATATTTAAAGCTGACATTTTTAAACTCTACGGTACCAGGTTGGTTAGTTTTTCCAACTTCTATAGTTCCCTCTTTGATGCTCTGCTCGGTATTTAAGACTTCATTAATACGAGCGGCGGAAACTTGGGCGCGCGGGACCATCATGAAAATCACTGCCAGCATCAAGAACGACATTACGACTTGCATGGCATAGGATGAAAAGACAATCATGTTGGAAAAAAGTGTCAGTTTGGCTGGACCTTCGGCATGGTCGATGAGAAAAGTGCCGATGACGTAAATTGCGAGCGTGAGCGAATGCATAAAGAAAAAGATGGTTGGCGAAAGGATGCTAAGTGCGCGCTGACTAAAAATTTGGACACGGGTGAGCTCGTCGTTTCTGTTTTCGAATTTCCTTTGCTGATAGCTTTCAGCATTAAAAGCACGGACGACGCGAATACCGGTAATGTTTTCACGAGTGAGGCTGTTTAGTTTGTCGGTGAGTCGCTGGATGATTTTGAAACGCGGCACCACTAAGACCATCAGCACCGCAACGATAGATAATAAAATTACGACCGTGACTGCGGTGGCGGTGCTCCACTCCCAAGATTTATTAACGATTTTAGTGATGGCCCAGACGGCGGTGATGGGGGCTTTGATCATCATCTGCATACCCATAGAAACGAGCATTTCGACCTGGGTAATATCATTGGTGGTTCTAGTAATGAGGCTACCGACGGAAAATTTTTTGACCTCTGCCATACTGAGGCTTTCAACTTTTTTGAATACTTTTTTGCGAATGACCTTAGAAAAGCTGGCGGAAATATTGGCGGCGAGATAGCCGACAATGACGGCGGAGATTAAGCTACCAAAAGCGCAGGCCAGCATCAGTGCACCGTTTTTTAAAATCTCTGCGATTTCACTACCAGGAGTCTGAACTAGTCTGGTAATTTCCGACATGAAATCCGGAATTTTTAAGTCTAGCCAAACTTGCGCACAAATCAGGACAATGGCCAGTAAAATAAGTAGCACGTCGCGCAGTCTAAAACTCCGGAATAGTTTGAACATAACTTTATAATTATAGTTTTAAAAGACGTTTTAGTCAAGGGATGAGGGGGTGACTTAAGTTGTAATTTCGAACCATTTTGTGAGCTTAAAATCTTTGCCTTCTACGGCCGCGGCGGCTAAAATCGGCGATGGCAAATCGTCTACTTGACGGTTTAATTTTTTGGCAAGATATTTCATAAAAGCTGTAGCAGCAAAAGCCATTTGCTGCTGCTTTTTTGTGTTGATAAAATCTACTGGCTGGCCGTGGCTTTTGTCTTTGCGGTATTTTACTTCCGTGAAATAAATATGGTCTTTAGTGGCGGAAACGATGTCAATTTCATAGAGCTTAGTCTTATGATTTCTGGCGAGGATTTTGTGGCCGCGACGCTCTAGGTAGTCTGCGACTACCGCTTCACCCTTAGCACCAGTAGCCGAACTAGTCACGCTATGGGCACCGGTCGCGCTGCCTGCCGTCGCGGGGGCGCTCCCTATCCTTGCGGCCCGTCGCCGCAAAGATCCCATAGTCGCGACCAGTTCCGTTATCGGCCTCGGAGATCCCATAGCCGTGACTAGTTCAGCAACTGGCTTCACGGTGACACGGTGCTCGGAACAAGGGCCAAGAGTAGCGAGGGCGGCGCGATGGGCGGCAGTGCCGTAGCCGACGTGCTTTTCAAAACCGTAGTCTGGATATTTTTTGGCTAGCTCTGCCATATAATTATCTCGCGCGACTTTGGCGATGATGGAGGCGGCGGAAACCTCTTTAATTTTGGCGTCGGCTTTGGGTACGACTGTCACGAAATTTTCAAGTGAGGTATCCTTTAGAAAATTAATAGTACCATCAATAACAATTTCCGTAAATGGAAGGGTTTTGACGAGCTTGAGACTCAAGTTAAAGTCCGTGAGGCTATTTGGCTGTTTTAAATCTAAGAGTTCGGCAACCGCACGAAAAGTGGCTAGGCGAAGCGCACTGGCTAGACCAATTTCGTCTAGCTCAGCAGCAGCAACCCAGCCGAGGCCGGTGGCGGTGGCATTTTGCTTTATTGTCTGGCTCAGGGTTTCGCGTTTTTTGGCAGTAAGTTTTTTACTATCGTTTAGGTCTTGCCAAATGTCAGCCTGAGGGTCGCCTAAAATGACGGCACCAATAACAAGTGGGCCTGCCCACGGGCCGCGGCCGACTTCGTCAATTCCCAAAATCATGCCACTATTATATCACAAACCAACCGCTCACATCAGTTTCGCTGAACATTTTGCTCACGTCAAATCAAAAATCAGTCTGTTAGTCGGGCCTGTGCCGCGGATGGGACGCGTACTCGGCCCGTACCAGACTGATTTTTGATTTGGTTCGCAAAGAGTTCTGCGAAACTGACGTGTCGCGGTTAGTTTTGTGTTGGCTCTGCTGGGTGCTCTGGCTGTTCTGGGCCTGCCGGCTGCTCTGGCTGTTCTGGCTCGTCGACGGTGACGTCGTTAGCAGCGGCGCGGTCAAAGTCACGGCCAGCGAGGCGGGCGGATTTGCCGGAGCGCTCACGGAGGTAGCTCAAGTTCTTGCGGCGAACTTTGGAGCGACGAACAATCTCGATTTTCTCAACGAGTGGGCTATGAATGAGGAAAGATTTTTCAACACCGACACCAGAAGTGACCTTGCGGACAGTGATGCGGGCAGTGTGAGAATCTTTGCGATCAGTGCGAATGACAACACCTTCAAAAACCTGGAGACGAGACTTATCACCTTCTTTAATTCTCTGAGTGACTTTAACGGTATCACCAGAACGGACGTCAACAACAGCTTTCTTTTTCTGTTCGTCACCGATTTTCTTTAGAATAGAAAAACTCATATTTTACCTTTATATTAACACTTGTGATACATTATACTAAAAATCTTGCAAAATTGCAAGTGTAAAATGTCAATTTTTTGGTATAATAAGGAGACAGCTATTTGCTTTATTGTTCTTTAAAAGGAGGTGGTTTTATGAGAAAAAATAGGTTACTTTCGATAGTCTTATGTCTGGCGCTTTTATGTTGCTTTCTATCTCCATTGGATGCTCTAGCTAATGATGCACCAAGTAGTGAGCCTGATGGTCACGTAAAATCCGTTTATACAATTAAGATGGATAGCCTTGACGAAGTCATGAATCCGAATCGTGACTATTTATTGCTCGTGAATAGTACGCATAAGTATGAATTTGGTGGATATTATGATATTAATATTCAGAAAGATTTAATATACTGCGCGAATGACGTGGATGGCGACACGATGGCAGCCGAAAAAGCGGCATATCTGGCCTACACGATGTTGAAGCGAGATTTGGAGCTGAGTGATGGAATTAAGCTCGGAATCTACGATGGTTATCGAACTGCTGCTGATCAGGAATATCTGATTAAACTACTTCGGACTCCGGACAATCCGGTCGCAGATGTAGGATATTCTGAAGCCCATACTGGCTTACTGCTGACCATGGTCATTTGGGACCGTTCGAGTGGAACCTGGGCTAGCTCGCTGGATGCGGAACAGGTGCGCAAGGATTTTGCAACTATGCATAAAAAGGCAGCTGATTACGGATTTATAGTTCGCTATCCTGAGGGAAAAGAGTCCATAACTGGCGTCCACTACTGGCCATCAAATATGCGGTTTGTCGGATCACCGGCTGTCGCTCATAGGATTATGGATAATGGGTTAACGCTCGAAGAGTTTCTCGACGAGATAAAGAATCCTACTAGGTCAAAAAGCAAATAGTTATAGTTACGTCACGCGGGGCTTTCTAGCCCCGCTTTTTTATGGTGTTCTAGTCCTGTTTTTTTGCAGTGTTTTGGCTCTAGATTTTTTACAGTTTTTTAGCTCTAGATTTTTTCAGTGTTTTAGCCCTAGATTTTTTTCGTATTTCGTGTTATAATGTGGTGGTGTGGGCCGGTAGCTCAGCTGGTTAGAGCATCTGCCTCTTAAGCAGAGTGTCGAGGGTTCGAGTCCCTCCCGGCTCACCAACAGGGGAACCTGTGGAAAACTCAGGTTCGAAGATGAAATTAAATGGTGATTTATATCTGTAAATCACCCTTTTTTGTGCATCAATTTCAAGGTTCGAAACCATATTTCGCACCAAAATGTCCTTTTCGACGAGA
>JAFWJE010000024.1 GCA_017511685.1 Candidatus Saccharimonadota bacterium
TACTTCACCGGAGGCACCGGTCTTCTTGGCGACTTCTAGTGGTAGAAACTTAACTAAATCATCAGGAGCAATAATCACGCCACAAGCGTGGACGCCGTGGGAGCGGATGGTACCCTCCAGCTTAGAGGCAAAATCAATGACCTCTTTAGCGGTGGGGTTGGTTTCATACTCATTTTTAAGGTCTGGCACCTCTTTAACCGCGTCTTGTAGATGGACATGGTGGCCCATGACTGGGTCGGGGACTAATTTGGCGATGCGGTCTGACTCGGCATACGGCACCTCTAGGACGCGCGCTACATCGCGGACGGCGTTTTTGGCCATCATTTTACGAAAAGTAACGATGTTTGACACCCGACCGCGGCCGTATTTTTCGGTACAATACTGGATGACTTCGTCGCGGCGGGTATCTTGAATATCGGTGTCAATATCTGGCATGGAGATACGGTCTGGATTTAAGAAGCGCTCAAAGAGCAAATCGTATTTTAAGGGGTCTAACTCGGTAATTCTCAGTGCATAGGCTAAAATGGAGCCGGCGGCGGAGCCACGACCCGGGCCATAGACAATGCGGCGCTTTTTACCCCAGTTAATGAAATCTTGGACGATTAAGAAGTAACCGTTGTAGCCCATTTTGTCTACCACGGATAGCTCGTAATCTATCCTCTCTAGAACATCTTCTCTGTTAGCCTCTTTTAGCGCCTTGCGGCAGGCGGTGACGTCTAATTTTTTGGCTTCCTCCTCAGTCTTGCCAGCGTACCTAAATACTAGACCACGAAATACCAGTTTGTCAAGATAGGATTTCTCATCGTCGCCTTTTGGGATGCCTGGAAACTTTGGGATTAAGATGCGGCCCAGCTGTAAATCTACGTTACATCTCTCAGCGATTTTCTTAGTGTTTTTGATGGCATCTGGGAAATCTTTACCCCAGCGCTTGATAATATCAGCCGGTGGGATGACATGGAGTTCAAAATCTTTGAGGCTCATACGATCCGTATCCGAAAGATAGGCGGCGGTGCCAATACAGAGCAAAATCTCGTGGGTGTCTTGGTCCTCGTGTTTTAGATAGTGTCCGTCACAAGTAATCACCAGTGGCAAGCCGGTATCTTTGGCGATTTTTTGGAGACCCTTATTAATCTTGTTTTGCGCCTCCCAGTGAGTCGGCGAATCGGGGTGGCCGTGGTCCTGCATTTCCAGATAAAAGCGGTCTTTGAAAGTCTTGGCATACCAATCTACCAATTTCCGTGCACCTTTTTCGTCGCCTTCCTTTAATTTGACAGAAATTTCGGAGGAGGCACAGCCAGAGAGGCAGATGATGCCTTCGTTGTATTTTTCCATCAAGTCGTGGTCAATACGAGGCTTATAATACGTCCCCTCAGTCTCGGCGATGGTCAGCATCCGACAGAGGTTCTCGTAGCCCTTATTGTTCATAGCAATCAAGGTGATATGGAAACGCTCTTTGTCGTGAGCGGGGTCTTTATCGGTGAGTTTTCTGGCGGCAACATAAGCTTCCAAGCCTAAAAGTGGCTTGATGTTGGCGTCGTTTGCGGTTTTGTATAACTCTACCAGGCCGCTCATAGTGCCGTGGTCGGTCACGGCGACGGCTTCCATGCCGGAGGATTTGACGAAATCTATTAAGTCAGGGATTTTGGTGAGGCCGTCTAAAAGAGAGTAGTGCGTGTGGTTATGTAAATGCACAAAATCTGATGGTGATAAATTGGCCTCCGTTGTCATAAAACCATTATAGCATAAAAATCAAAATTATTTTTTGGCGATTTGCTTTTTGACGTTTTTGGAGACGCGTTTTCCTTCGCGCTTGGCGTTTTTGATGGCCTGGGAACCTTGTTTTTTGGCGGATTTAAGGACTTTTTTGCCTTCGGATTTTAGTTTCTTGCCTTCTTTTTTGGCGGATTTTAGGGCGGCTTTGCCCTTTTTCTCAAGATCTTTTCTGGTCTTTGCGCCAGATTGCGGGGCGGTCATTAAGCCCGCTACGGCGCCAGCGACAGCGCCAAGAGCGGCGCCTAAAATAAATGCACCACCTTTGCCGGATTTTTTCTTGGCTGGTTTTTTAGCTGGAGCTTTCTTGACTGGTTTTTTTGCGGCTTTTTTGGTTGCCATGATTATTTCCCACCTTTCTTGGATTTTTTAGCGCTACTATTGTCGTAACGATCAACGAAATTTTTAACAAGGCTACCAACAGAGGTCATACCCTTAACATTTTCTACAACATCGCCAGTTTTGTCGGCAATTTCTTGACCCTTAATTACGACTTTTTTGGCTTCGTTGGCAATCTTGATGAGTTTCACTAGCAAAATGATGCCGACCACCAGGAAGATGAATAGCGTGACTGATAAAATAACGACTAAAATCCACTCTGCGACATTCATGGGTTATTTTTCTCCTTCATTATATTTGGTGTAGGCGGCAAAATAATTCTTTGGGTCACCAGTGGTCATCCAAGTACCTGCGGTCTCTTTAACATAAACACGTCCAGTATTAATCAACCGGGCGATAGCATCGGCAGTCCAGAGCTCACCGTCTAGACCAGTGTTCCTAGGGTCTAAGTGGCCAAAGATCTCTGGAGTCAAAAGATAGCGACCATAAGAGGCAAGATTAGATGGCGCGTCCTCTGGAGCTGGTTTTTCAACTAGACCGGTGAGTTTACCATCTTCCATTGAGATGATTCCGTATTTTTTGACTTCTTCGTGTGCGACTTTCTGGCCGGCGATAATTGCGGCGGCGTCTTGATGCTCTTTGAAAGCCTCCATCAAATCTTTGACAGCGCCTTTACCAAAGACCACATCATCTGAATAAGCCACGATAAAGGCCTCGTCGTCATTGATGAAACTGCGCGCGCTGGCAATCGGTGAGCCGTTGCCGTAAGGCAGGCTTGGATCCTGCTCTATGACGGTAATTTTTGGCAGTGCTAAGACGGCCTTGACTGGTTCAAAACGGTCGGCTTTGCCTTGGGCTAAGAGCTGTTTTTCGATTTTTTCTGGATAATTATGGAAGTAATCATCATAGATGCGCTTGCCTTCATGAGAAGCGACAATGACGATTTCCTCAATACCGGCGTCGGCACATTCTTCAACAACGAGCTGCATAATCGGCTTGGCGCCCAGAGGCAACATAGCTTTAGGGATAGTTTTAGTAATTGGTAAGAAACGGCTAGCAAAACCGGCATCGGTGATGATAGCTTTGGTTGGAAATTTGTACTTCATAATAAAACCATTATAGCATAAAAAATCAAAAATAAATGGGTGAGCAAAAGCCTTTTGTCACCCATTTATTTTTGATTTAAGTGTGTCTAATCTTTTTACGGATGGTTTCAATGAGTTTGGTTTTTTGGTATTTGAGAGGGTTTACGATGAGATCGTGAGCGGGGAGGTATTTGAGTTCCTCGCCACCGAAGCCGCGCTTAAAGAAAGACACGCCGTAGAAACGGTGGTTTTTCTCGTTTTCACCGACGATGCCCCAGAGGTTGTATCGGCCAATGCCGCGTTTTCTGGCGTCACGCATTGCTTCGACGTGCAAAATCGGGGAGCCAGACATTTTGGTGCCGAGCTCGGTAGAAACCGCATAGTGGTAAGAGGCCTCGTTGCCGTAAAAAATCATGAAATTTTGGGCTAAAATCTCGCCGTTATACTTAGCGGTATAGAGCATCGCCTCATTATTTTTAGCAAAAGCGGCAAACTGCTTAGTAAGAAAATCCTCAGAGAAAGCCACAAAATCTTGGCGCTTCGCCGTCTGCTTTTCTATCTCGTAAAACTGGTGGATATCTTTGGGATCTTGGGACTTTTCAATAGTAAAATGCTTGTTCCTGGCATTATTGATAGCATAACGGATGCGGCGGTGCATACTTTTTAAAATTTCGTCCTCAGTTTTGTTTAAATCTAAGATGGCGGCGTACTCTACAGAGAGAAAAGTTGGGGCTTTTTTCAGGCCATTACTCTTAAAAATCTGGAAGGCCTTTTCCGTTCTTTCTAGCTGCGGGCGGACACGGGCGAATACGCAATTTTTGGCCTGAGCCTGGGCTTTGATATCCTTAAAAATCGCCGAAACAAGCGTCTGATTCCGCCAATCTAAGATAGGGCCACCAGCGATAGCCAGATGTCGGCCGCGCTTGGCGTTTTCCACAACCCCGGCGTAGGCGCCGATGATTTTGCCTTCTTTTTTGGCTAGGCGACGAACGATTTTATTGCCGCGACTTTTATGAAATTCATAAAAATCCCAAGATTGAAGGAAATTAGCCTCATCGTGGCTAGTGATGAACTCATCCCACTCTGAACGAATAGCAGCATCGGTGATTTCGATATTTTTGGTCATAAATGCCTCCTTTTTTTGCGAATAGTTTCAATCAGATAATCAGGGGTGTACCTCAGTTTGTTAATGATAATATCGTGAGCCGGCACATAGGTGACGATTTCACCGCCAAAACCAGTTTTGAAGGTGGTGACACCGGCGTAACGGTGGTGCGGCTGGCCTGGCGGGGCGATACCCCAGAGATTGTAACGCTTAATTTGCTGTTTTTTTAAGTCTTTTATCGCCTGCCATTCTAAGGCGTAGGCGCCGGGCAACTTGCGATTTAAATCAGTAGAGGCCGCTTCATAATATTCAGCTTCGTGACCGTGGATGAGGATGAGGCCGTAGGCGATTTTTTCGCCATCTTTGGTCTCTGCGACGTAGATTTTAGCATTTTTGCCGAAGGCCTCGCGCTCAGCGAGTAACGTCTTTAGATCTGGCGGCACAAAATGCTGGCGCGAAGCTGTTTCTGATTGAACTTTGTGGAATTCGCGGAAAAGCGCCTCGCTGTTGCCACTGGTAACAGTGAGATCGAGCTTACCAGCGCGACGAACTTCGTAGCGAGTCTGGCGCCGCATAGATTTTAGGATGTCATCCTCTGATTTTGTCAAATCAATGATCACCGTATGCTCTGCCGCTAGGTGCATCGGCGCACGTCTTGCCTTGAATTTCTCTGTTAAAATCCGGCGATTTTCCGGGGTATCTAACAGCTGTGGGCGGAATCTAACAAACACACAGCGGTGTTCTTTAGCAGTTTTAACTATTAATTCCCTTGTGGCGGCAACTGCTTTTTCGTCTTGATAATCTATCACTGGCCCGCCGGGGATTTCTAGGTAGCGGCCGCGCTTGGCATTCTTGACAATCATAACTAAGCCATCTTCTTCTATAACTTCGTGGCCAATCAATCTGTTGACTTTAGCCCAGACTTTAGACTGGAGGAAATTGCGTTCTTCTTTGTTCATGCTTTCTCCTCATATTTTTCGATGATTTTGATGGCGCGATTTAGCTTTTCATAGGGGTAATAAGTGGGCAAATTGATGATTTTTTGGGCGACTTCGGTAGCAATAGGACAAGCTTTTTCTGGAAAATTGAGGGCTTTGTAATATCGGACTGGTGAAACTGGCACGTCATACCAAACTTCTCTGAAATTGTAACCATTTTTGGCTAATTCTGCTAGGCACGCTCCGCGGTCTTTGACAAAGCGATGGGTTCTAATAGGGGTGAAACCCTGCTTGTCTAAGTTTTCTAGTTGCTTTTTAACTAATTTGGCTTGCCAATGGGCCAAGCGGTGTCCGTAGTCCAACTTAGCATCCACAGCGCGTTCAATAAAACGGAGCTTAATTAACGGGCCATACCAGTATTTTTCCAGATGGATTTTGGAAAAACCGCGGCCGATACTTGCAAGGAGTGGGTAAAAACGAGCGCGGAGCGTGTCGGAAAGTTTTGGATGCTTAGTGGCGGGTTGGCCTTTTAGCTTGGCGGTCTTGTCGTTCATAATTAGCGCACCACCAGTGATGGCGTCCAAAGATTTGCCTTTGCCAAAAGACAGTGCGGCGGCAGCGCCACAAGATCCAACTTTGCGGCCATCTCTATAAGTGGCGCCGGCACAGTGGGCTAGATCCTCAATGATGATAAGATGGTGTTTTTTGGCAAAATCTTCGATTTTTTTGATGTCTACGGTGATACCTAGAGTATTCTGAATAATGATAGCTTTGGCATTTTTATGGGATTTGTAGGCGTTTTCTAGGGTTTTTTCGTCAAAATTGAGAGTTTTCTCGTCAATATCGGCGTAAATTGGTTCCATTTTGGCAAATTTGACAGCTTGGACGACGGCGTAGCAGGTAAAACCGTTAATGATAACACCGGAGCCAGGTTCTAAGAGAGTTTGTAAGGCCTGTGCTAGGGCAGAACGGCCGTTAGCCATCAGCAAAACATTCTCTGGCTTGGCGTGATAGCTTGTGGCCAAAAATTGCTTTAAATTATTAGAACATTTCTTTGACCCTATGGCAAATGTATGTTTTAATACATCTTTGGCGCGGTAATTGCTGGCTTGGCCAAGGAAAAGTCTAGATGACACTTGGACCTTCTTTCTTGCCATTTTCTAGTTCTAATTTCAGTTTTTCGCGGGCGGTGAGTTTACGCGGGGCTTGGCGCATGACGGCTTGTTGGTGTCGCTCTGCATCCGTTCTGAGGGCACCGGTCGCACCGCCCGCCGTCGCGGGGGTGCTCCCTATCCTTGCGGCCCGTCGCCGCAAAGATCCCTCAGAATCGGATGCGGTCGCGACGTCCTCCTCTCCAGCGGCGTCACCCGCCAGCGGTTTCTGATTCTTAGAATCATTGGAGTCGGATTCAGTCGCAGCGTTCTCTTTAGTGGCGTCGACTTTGTCGAGCAGGCCTGAGTCTTGTTCAAGGTCGGCGACATCTTTAGCAGGCTTTTTGAGAAGGTTTTTAGTGATGGATTTAAGAGGCTTGGACTTATCGGCCTTAGATTTAGGCTTATCCTGAGATTTGTCCTTAGCGGCAGACTTTTTGCTAGGAGCCTCATCGTCTACGACTTCCTCGTCGGGGGCGCCATCTAGAGCGGCGACTTTTTTCTCTAGTTTAGCTTTTTTCGCGGCGATTTTCTTGGCTTTTTCGGCTTTCTTTTGTTCTTCGATCTGAAATTTGCGCTTTTCGGCGTCTTTGGCGGCACGAAAAGCCTGGGACATCTTGTCAAATTCCTCTTTGGTTTCGGTGACCTCTTCCTCTGTAATGTCGTCTTGGTTTATGAGGTACTTTCTGATAATACGGACTGCCGGGCGCATCTTGGCGGACGGATACCAAGTCGGCACGTTGACGATCTCTTTGGCGAGCTTGGCCGCCACCGGACATTCTTCCTCGCGGAAACCGGACTTATGAAAATACCGTTCTGGACAAACTGGCAGATTGTACCAGATTTCGTTAAAGTAGAAACCGCGCCGTTCTAGTTCTTTAACGCAACCAGCTTGGTCTTTGACTAAATAGAAATCGCGAATTGGCTGGCGTCCACGATGCGGCAGAGATTTAAGCTTTCGAGTCGCCAGTTTGCACTGCCAATAAGTCAGGCGAAGCTTAGAGTTGATTTTGCCATCGGCTGAACGCTTAATCCAGTGAATTTTAACAAGCACGGCAGTAAGGCCGCGGCCAAGTTTAGGATGAATCCGGTAAAGCCCGCGAATAGTAGCCGCAAACAGCGGATAAAACCGCGCGCGGATAGTTTCTTTTTTAGACTCTGTGGCCGTCGGCTGCTCAACTGGCTGATCCAGCGGATTCGTAAAGATCACGGCACCACCAGAGATAGTGTCGATAGATTTCCCCTTGCCGAAAGACAAAATCGCAGCGCGACCAACCGTGCCAACCTCGCGACCATCTCTATATTTAACACCGGCGCAGTGCGCAAGATCCTCGATAATCTGCAATTTGTGCTTTTTTGCCACTTCTTCAATGGCGGTGATGTCTGCTGGGATACCAAGGTTATTCTGGACGATGACGGCTTTTACGTCAGTTTCACCCTTCAAGGCTTCCTCTAACTCTTTGCCACCAAAATGGAGAGTCTTTTCATCGACGTCGGCAAAAATTGGCACCATACCAGCGGCTTTGACGGCCTGGACGACAGCATAACAAGTTAGGCTAGTAATAACTACTTTACCACCGCGCTGACCAATCTGTTTCAAAGCGACAGTGAGCGCAGTGCGACCGTTGGCATAAACTGCCACATGGTCGTAAGTGGCACCATAATGGGCGGCTAGAAAAGCCCTTAGCTCCTGCAAATCAAAATCGCTGCCGGTGGCAAAAAGATGCCTCAAGGTGTCTTTCCCAGAGTATGTGCTGGACAGACCCAAGAAATACTTCTTCATTAGCTAACCTCCTTGACGGTATTGTAAATTGCCCTAGCGAGACCCTCTGGGTCAACAATGTAAGGAGCGTGAGTCCAATCGTCATAAAACTTCAGAGTGCTATTTTTAAGAGCGGAGTGGAGTTTGACGGCTTGGCGCGGCGGCGTGACGGTGTCGGCTTTGCCCCATAAAATAGTGGTCGGAGTGGTGATACCATCTAAATTAAGATGCTTATCACTGTCCAGCATATTAGCCATGGTCTTTTTCATGTTCTCTGGGGCGTGATCGTAATCAGAGGCGCCGAGTAGCTTGTGGTAGACTTTCCTTAGAGGCTTGACTTTTTTAAGCGGCGACATTACCTTGCTGACCTTCCTTGATAAATCACGTTTTTTATTCTCTTCATAGACTCCGGCGGCATCTAGCAAGATGACATGTGAAAGTTTATTGGGGTTTTTAGATAAGAGGTTTAATAGAATACGACCACCATTGCTATGGCCGAGAGCAATAGCGCCGTCCGGGATGTTTTGATTAGCCCAAGCAGCATATTCATCAATGGTCCAAACTTTATCGGACGGAGTAGTGAGGCCGGGGACGTTTAACATCTTGACCTCTAAGCCGTGCTCCTTTAAAAGACGCAAGGTGGCCTGCCAAGGCTCTACTGTATAAGTCCAACCATGGATGATGTATAAAGTTTTCATTAATTTAAACCTCTCTTTTCCCTTCTTTTAACGTAAACTGGGTCGCGACGTGGCAATTTGGCGGCGTCGTTTTCATCCGCTAATAATTTTTCAACCAGCCATTCTAGGTACTGGCTACCCTTGAAAACTAGCACTTCATAACCTTTGGTATTGCCCTCAATATACGCTAAAGCCTGTTTGACATCATTAAATGCTATAACATCTATATTGCTTTTGTCAAGTAGTGGATAGGTGTATTTTTTGGTCCGGCGGCCCACCAAAATCACCTTTTCTGGCTTGGTGTTTTTAATGGCGTCGGCTAATTTGGCATGTTCTTCGCCCTCAATTTTACCCTGCTCAATCATATCGCCGATAACTAACCATTTGTGCTTGGTGCCCATGGATTTAACCATATCAAGGATGGACTCCACGCTGATGAGGTGAGCATTATAGCTACTGTCAATCAAAGTCAGGCCGTTTTTGCCCTTGAAATACGAGCTGCGACCTGGCGGGAGCGACATCTTAGAAAAATCAGTCTTTAGCTTAATCTTGAGGTATTTACAGAGTTTTTCTAGCATGACGAGCTGAATAGCTAAATCTTTTGGCTGAGGAGAGGCAAAGTGGAAAGTGGTATCTTTAATGGTAAAA
>JAFWJE010000001.1 GCA_017511685.1 Candidatus Saccharimonadota bacterium
GGAACAATCTTAACTTAGTTGACACCGACATTAAACATCAGATTAAGGCCTGCAAAATCGCCGGTATTCATGACTTCATCGAAACTTTACCAATGGGCTATAATACTATTTTGCGTGAAAACGGTGGCAACATCTCTGGTGGTCAGCGCCAGATGATTTCTATCGCCCGCACCATCTTGACCGATGCCGAAGTCCTCCTCCTAGACGACGTTACTACCTCTCTCGACCCTGACACCGCCGAGCTAGTTCCTAACCTCATCGGCCGCATTAGGGATAAACGCACTATTATTATGATTACCAAAAAACCCGATCTCATGAAACTTGCCGATCACATCATCGTCTTAGATCAGGGTAAAATTTCCGATATTGGCACCCACAAGAGCCTCCTAGAAAGAAGCCCTCTCTACCGCTCTCTCCAAGCACTGAAATCCGAAATGGGGGATGTCCGATGAAATACTACTACCTATTGTTCAAAAAGTTTTTCTCCCTCCGCGCTACTGACAAAAAGCTGCTATTTTATTTATTCGTTACTTCCGCTCTTAGCACCGGCTCCAAGCTACTTATTCCATTCACCGCCTCACTCGTTGTTGAAGCCGCCACAGAAGGGAACTTCACTCTCGCCTGTATCAACGTCGGCATTTTCTTAGCCAGCGCCCTGCTTTACAGCTTCTTAAAGCACCTCAATTTCACCGCCTATGCTAAAAATGCCCTCTACATTCATGATAATCTCCAACAAAAGATTTTAAACAAAGCCGTCACTTTTGATCAAGATTTCGCTAAAAACATCAGCCATGCCGAAATCATTAACACCGCCTTTGAGGATGTCACCAGAAATCAGCGTATCCCAGATTACCTCTTTGATTTTGTCACCAGCGCCCTCACCATTGTCGCCGATGCCATCATCCTCGTTTTTGTCGACCCGCTCATTGGCGCCATTACGCTTGTGCTTACCGGCATCTGCATGGCACTCTTTGTCTACCACATGAAAAAGCGCGATTACTATACTCTCATCCAGCGCTCCCACCAAGACCACATTTCCGACCTCTACAGCCAGATCATTGATGGTCATAAAGAGGTTCACAGCTTCAACCTCAAAAACGACCTAGAACAAGTCCTAGAAAAAGACAAGGCCAACTGGAAAAAGTTTTTCGGCAAAAAACGTCTCCACTCTGATTTGGCTGAGTCTATTGTGCCGTTCATCCTTGGCGTTGGCCGCATCATCGCCTACCTCATTGCTATTCCGCTCATCATCAGCGGTCAGTACACCGTCGCCATGCTCGTTCTCGTCATCGGTTATTTTGAGAATATCCAAGAGTGCTACGAGGAGGCCGCCGCTCATATCCTGGAGCTATCCAAATCTGCCGTCGCCATCAACCGTATGCATCGCCTCTTAAACTACCGCCCAGAAAAGCCTCTCACCTTTGGCAACGACAACACCGACGATATCAAGGGCCGCGTCCAGTTCAGCCATGTCTGCTTTACCTACGAGAAAAAGCCTCAGCTAAAAGACGTTAGCTTCCTCATTGAACCACACTCTTTAACTGGCGTTGTCGGCAAATCCGGTTCTGGCAAATCTACGATTTTCCGTCTCCTCCTCCGTCTCTATAAGCCGACCAAAGGCAACATTACTATTGATGACGAGGATATCGAGAATTATTCCAAAAAAGTCTATACTAATAACGTTAGCATAGTTACCCAAAAGCCATTCGTCTTTGACATGACTATCAAAGAAAACCTTAGTCTTGTTGACTCCAACACTGAGCACCAAATTGCCGCCTGCAAAACTGTCGGTATTCATGACACTATCATGCGCCTAGAAAAAGGCTACGACACTCCGCTCATCGCCGACGGCTCCAACCTCTCTGGTGGTCAAAAACAGCTCCTAGCACTCGCCCGCACCCTTTTGTCAAAGTCCGAGGTTCTGCTCTTTGACGAGGTTACTTCCGCACTTGACGCCGACACCACTAAGCAAGTCGTCAAAGTCCTAAAGGAGCTTAAAAAAGACCACACTATTTTAGTCATCACCCACAAGCCAGAGATTATGCGCCAAATGGACGAACTACTTGTCATTGACGGCGGCAAATTGGTCGGCCGCGGCACCCACCAAAATCTTCTCCACAACAAATTCTACCAAACTCTCCAAAAATAACATATAATATATAGTATATGCTCAGTAAAAAATACCGGTTTCATTCTCGTGGCGGCGTCCGCTATACTTATGCTCACGGCAAGACTATCAGGACTCCTAAATTTTCTTTAGTGTATAATGACAACTCCCGCGGATTCCAGCGTTTTGCTGTCGTAGTTTCTAAAAAAGTAGAAAAGTCCGCCGTTGGTCGCAATCGTATCCGCCGCCGTATTTACGAAGCCATCCGTGCCGAATTACCAGCTTATGACAAAAAGCGCGACCACATTTTTATTGTCTATAATCGCGATGCTATCTCTATGGATTTTTCCGAGCTTCGCGCTTCCATCCATTCACTTTTAGAACAGAGTATGTTATAATACCTATATTATGTTTTGGCTAATTGATACTGTTATCGTCCGCCCTATCGTCAATTTACTTCTTGTAATTTACAATTTTGTCGGCGATTTTGGTCTGGCTATTATTATCTTTACTGTTTTAGTTAAATTCTTAATGTGGCCGCTCGTCAAGCGCCAGCTTCACCAGACTAAGCTTATGCGCAAGATTCAGCCAGAGCTTGCCGAGATTAAAAAGAACTGCAAAGGGAATCGTCAGATGGAATCTCTCCAGATGATGGATCTCTACAAGCGCCATAATATTAAACCTTTCCGCTCTATCACTACTACGCTTATCCAGCTGCCGATTTTCATCGCGCTCTTTATGTCTGTTTCCGCCATCGCTAATCCGCGCCCATCCGGCAGCACTTGCGGTTACACCAACGTTTCCAACTGCGCCTATGCGCCAGTCCGTTCGCTCAGTGGCGTCCAAGATATCATCACTCGCCAAGATAAATACTTTGCTGACGTAGATGCCGCCAAAGCCGCCTCCGAAAACGGCGAGGAAGTTGTCAACCCAGTCTATAATTTTGAACCAAAGTTATTCTGGGCTGTCGACCTTGCTGCCCACCCATCCGACGTTTTCTCCGGCAAAGTCACCATCAGTAGTATTACCATGCTTATCTTTGCTATTGGCGCCGCCTTCATGCAGTACTTGAGCGCCCGTCAGCAGCGCCCTAATGATAAGACCAAAAAATCCAAATCTTTCCGCGAGCTATTAAAACAAGCTTCCGCCGGTGATGCCAGCGCTCAGCCTGACCAGTCCGAGATTAACGCTCTTGCTCAGCGCCAGATGTCTATCATGATGCCGTTAATGATGTTCTTTATTATGTTCTATCTGCCTGGCGCCATCGTATTCTATTACTTACTGTCCAGTGGTATTAGTGTTATCCAGCAGCACATTATCTTGAAGCGCTCCGGAGAAGAAATGGAGCAATCTGCTGATAAAGCTATTCTAAAAGAACTTAAAAAAGCTAACTTGGCCAGCGCCAAAGAAGCTAAAGTGGTGGAAAACAAAAAAACCGGCACCAAAATCACTCGCATCTCCGCCAAAGATACTAAAAAGAAAAGGAGAAAATAATCATGGATAAAGATGAATCGGTGCGCTTTGCCACCAAGTATCTGGAGGATCTTTTGAGCTTCTTTGGCATCAATGTTGCTGTAGATTCTACGGTTGACGATGAAGTCATTCAGCTCTCAGTTCCATCCACCAGTATCAACTCATTACTCATTGGCCGCAACGCTGATAACTTGCGTGCCTTGCAGTTTATCGTTTCCCAGGCCCTAGCGGCTAAATCCGCTGAAATTACGCGTGTTAACGTTGACGTCGCTGACTACAAGCGTCAACGTGCTGACCGCATCGCCGAAAAGGCCGAAGCCTGGATTAGAAAAGTCCGCGAGACTGGCGAGCCAATGCGTCTCGATCTCTCCCCAGCCGACCGCCGCGTCGTCCATAAACTCGCTGAAGATTACTCCGGCATCACCACCTACTCCGAAGGCGAAGGCCGCGAGCGCCAGCTCATCATCGCTCCATCAGAGCAATAGCAACTAGGTCAATAGTGAATAAATGGATGGCGAAACGTGTGTTTTGCGCTACGTCGGTTTTACTGAACATTTTGCGAACCAAGTCAAAAATCAGTCTGGTAC
>JAFWJE010000003.1 GCA_017511685.1 Candidatus Saccharimonadota bacterium
AATCTTCTAGCGTTTCTCTTATTCACCTGTGGAGTTACCGTATTCGTTATCGTACGGCAATACCGCAAGTCACTTAAATAACCGCGAGACTGTCCTGACAGAAGAAAAACGCCCAAAAAGGGCGCTTTTCTAATTTTAAGTTTTCCTTAAGGTTACCAAAGTATAATAAGAACACAAAAATAAGAAAGGAACAAATTATGGCTACCACAAACAAGGATGTCAAAGAAGTCTTCCGTCGTATTGAAACGAAGTATATTTTGAAACCAGCTGAGTTTAAAAACTTGCTTGGGGCTATCGCTCCATTTATTAAAAAGGACCGCTATTTTGAAGCCACCAATTGTAGCGTCTATTATGACACAGACGAGCGCTATCTCGCGATTCATTCTATGGAGGCCCCGCTCTACAAGGAAAAAATTCGCGTGCGTAGCTACAACGTCCCAAAATCTTTAAATGATTCAATCTTCATTGAAATTAAAAAGAAATATAACGGCATTGGCAGCAAGCGTCGCATCGTCACGACTTTGAAAGATTTTTATCACTATGAAAAAACTGGGGAACTAGAAACTGAAAATCCCCAAATCAAAGCCGAGCTAGACCATTGTTTTAAATTTTATCATTTGAAACCTGCGCTCTATGTTGCTTACGACCGTCTCTCGTTCTGTGGTAAAAACGAAGATGATTTTCGCCTTACTTTTGACCACGATGTCAGAAGCCGTGAGTATGACCTAAAATTGGAGCAGGGCGACGCCGGCGAAAAATATTTTAAGAACGAAGAAGTTGTTATGGAAGTAAAAGTTTTAAATGCCTACCCGCTCTGGTTTTCTAGAGCTCTTTCAAGTTTGAAAATTTACCCGGCCTCATTTAGTAAATATGGCCGCATCTACAAAAATAAATTAGAAAGGAGTTTATAATGTTTCAATCAATTTTATCTGGGGAATTAACTTTAGCACATTTTCTAGCGTGTCTCGGCGCGGCCTTCGGGCTTGGCCTGATCGTTGCGCTGGTTCATCAAAGAACCGCTCGCGCCTCCAGCCACTTTGTCACAACTTTAGCGATTCTGCCTGTGCTTGTCGCAATGGCGATTATGCTTGTGAATGGCAACCTTGGCGCTGGCGTTGCGACCGTGGGCGTTTTCTCACTCGTCCGCTTCCGTAGCGTTGCTGGTAATTCGCGTAGCCTAATGGCGATTTTCTTCGCGATGGTTATCGGCCTCGCAACTGGCGTTGGTTATCTCGGCTTCGCTGCAATTTTCACCATCATCGTCGCGCTGATGATTGTTGGTCTTTCTGCCTTCAATTTTGGCGAGTCCAAAACGACCGAGCATAAACTTATTGTGCTAGTCCCAGAAGATCTTGATTATACTTCCGCCTTTGACAGTATTTTCGACAAATACCTCAATCGTTACTCGCTAGAGAAATCAAAGACTACCAATATGGGTAGCCTATTTGAGCTAACTTATCTCGTCAATCTAAAATCCGACACTAACGAAAAAGAATTTATCGACAAAATTCGTATTAAAAACGGTAATTTAAAAGTGGCCTTGTCGCACCAGCTTGACGACGAGACACTTTAGAAAGGAGTAATATGGAAAATAAGCAAAAAATCGCCATCGTCGGCATCGCCTCAGCGCTCGTCGTCGGGCTTGGCACCTTCGCCGCGATTGAATTAATTAATAAAAATCACACGGAAGATAACACTGAAATAGCTGTCGAAACTCTAGAAATTGAAAGCGCTGATGATGATTTTGAAACTGCTGAAAAATACACCTTCAATTTGACAGACGACGAAAATAAAATCACAAAGCCTGGTGTTTATACGGTCACTGGCTCAATTACAAATGGCTATATCGACGTTGATGCTGGCGACGAAAAAGTGAAACTAATTTTGGAGAATGTTGCCATTAAAAATTCGTCTGGCCCAGCAATTTATATTGAAAGTAATGGCAACGTCCATATTGAAACCGTTGGCGAAAACACGTTAGAAGCAAACCCAACCGAGGATCTTGACGCTGCGATTTATTCCAAGGCTGACCTAATTTTTAAGGGTGACGGCACGCTCAATATTTCTAGCACTATCGACGGCATCCATGGCAAAGATGATGTCAAAATCAAATCCGGCACCATCAATGTTACGGCGTCTGAAGATGGCATCAAGGGCAAAGACAGTCTCACCATTCAGGGCGGAGATATCACAATTTCCGTCGGCGATGACGCGCTAAAAGTCTCCAATGACGAGGAGGCGGATAAGGGCATTTTGACCATTTCTGGCGGTAATGTCACGGTTAAAAAATCTAAAGAAGCTATTGAAGCCACACAAATTAATATTGGTGGTGGCAATATTGATGTGACTGCTTCGGACGATGGTATCAACGCTGCTGCAGATTTCTGTTCACAAATGGCCATGTCCCCAACCAACAATTCCAACATTACTGTTTGTAAAATTAATATTGCTGGTGGCACAGTTAAAGTCAATGCTGGTGGCGACGGCCTGGATGCCAACGGTTCAATTTATCTTTCCGGTGGCACAGTCTATGTTGACGGGCCTTCCAATTCTGGTAACGGCGCCCTAGACTATGACGGCGTCTTTGAAATCACCGGCGGCACCATTATCGCGACTGGTATGTCTGGCATGAGCCTAAACGCCAGCTCCGCCACCCAAGGTTCTGCGCTCATCAATCTCAGCCAAACTTATTCAGCCGGCTCAACCGTCACTATCGGCGACGTCACTTTCACTCCGACCAAGAGCTTCAATAGTATTATGGTCTCCAGCGCAGCCTTTGAAAAAGGCCAGAGCTATGATCTAAAAATTAATGGCCAAACCGTCCAGACGATTGAGTTCTCCGATTATCTTGTAGGTAATTCTACTCAAGGAGGACCCGGTAACCGACAAGGCGGTCCCGGTAGTCAACAAAATTACAACCAACAAGGTGGACGTTCGCTTTAGTAAATAGTTTGACATAACCATATCTATTATGGTAAAATAGATATGTATGAGATTGCGTAAAAACAAGCTCAGGCTAGCAATATATCTGTGTGGAGCAGCTATTGTGACGCTGACTTTGGCTATTGTCGCTCACAAAATTCCAAACACTTTCGCTCAGAACGAAACTGCGATCCAGGATATTGAAAATGCCGATCCAACTGACAACCCAACTGGTTCCTATGAAGAAGAGCCGGAGCATTTTGTCACTATCTACGATCAGAGTAAAAAGATTTTCCAGATTAAAACCAGTGCTATTACCGTCCGCGAGACACTAGAGCGCGCAAAGGTAGAACTCGCTGATTCCGACAAAGTTGAGCCGAGCCTCACTACCCAGATCGACTCTGATGATTTTTACATTAATATTTATCGCTCTCGTCCAGTTTTGATTATTGACGGCCTAAACAGAAAACGTCTTATGACCGCCAGCCATGACCCAAAGACTATTGCCGCAGATGCTGGCCTTACGGTCTATGATGGCGATACTATTGAAGAAGTTGAAAACACCAATTTTCTTGAAGTTGGCGATCTCACCACTTACAAAATTACCAGAAATGGCGGCCGCACTGTTACTCTGGAAGAAGCTATCCCATATACTGAAAGCACAATCCAAGATAGCTCGCTAGCAAACGGTGAAAAAGAAGTCCGCACCCAAGGTGAAGACGGCAGAAAAGTTCTCAAATATCGTATCCAATTTGTTGATGGCGTTGAAGTTTCTCGCGAGCTAGAGTCTGAAGTAATTACGAAAGAGCCGGTCGAGAAAGTCGTTGCAGTTGGCTCAAAGAAATCTATCGCTCCAGAGTGGTCAAAGTGCGCTGAGTATGCTCGCGCTGCCGGTGTTTCGGAGGATGATCTATATGATGCACTCACTTTGATTTATCACGAGTCTGGTTGCCGCGTTGATTCCACCAATGCTTACTCTGGCGCCTATGGCATTCCTCAGGCGCTCCCAGGTGAGAAGATGGCTAGTATGGGCTCAGACTGGAAGACGAACCCAGTTACTCAGATTAAATGGATGATTGATTACGTTAACCGCCGCTACGGTGGTTGGAAGCAGGCGCTTGAATTCTGGAATTGTATCGGCACTTGCCGTGGCGTTACTAAAAATTCTACCTGGTACTAAAATGGCTTTAAAAAATAACAAATCCCTCGGCCAACATTGGCTAAAAGACCGCGAAATTTTAGACGACATCGCGGATTTTAGCATCTCCGATGTAGATTTATGTCTAGAAATTGGCCCTGGCCTCGGCACTCTAACCAGCTCGCTCTTGAAGCGCTTCGACAAAGTCCTCGCCGTAGAATACGACCAGCGACTAGCTGAGAATTTACCAAAATCTTTCCCCGGCAAAAACCTTGAAGTCATAAATGTTGATTTTCTAAAATTTGATTTAGAAAGTATTAAAGAACCCTATGTCGCCGTAGGGAATATCCCGTATTATATTACTTCGCCCATCATCATGAAGCTTCTCGAAACTACAAACTCACCAAGGAAAATTGTTCTTCTAATCCAAAAAGAAGTCGCCGAGCGCATCGCCGCCGAGGACGGCAGGGAATCAGTCCTATCTCTCTCGGTCAAAAACCGTGCTGATGTTACGCTTGGCCCGGTCGTTTTTAAGGAATTTTTCACTCCGCCACCAAAAGTAGATAGCCAAGTGATTATTTTAGAGCCGCACCCGCCTACCGTTCCGGAAGATACTATCAAATTAATCAAGCGTGGTTTTTCCGCCCCGCGCAAAAAACTCGCGCACAATCTTGGTTTGCCAAAAGAAGTCACCGCCAAGATTTTTGAAAGCCTAGGCATCAATAAAGACACTCGCCCCGCCGACCTAGACCTTAGTAACTGGCAAAATCTCCAAGAAATTATTACAAAATAAACAATAAGCCTTGACATTTCTCACTTAGGGCTGTTATAATAAAATTAGTAAAAGGGTCATATTTAAAAAATGAAGATAAAAATAGGGAAGAATCCATATATTGTTATTGCCAGTATTTTTGCTTGTCTATTTTTCTCTCATTCCGCTTATGCTGGCACCAGTATTAGTATTTCAAGCAGCAATGACGTATCCTTC
>JAFWJE010000004.1 GCA_017511685.1 Candidatus Saccharimonadota bacterium
CCTTCTGCGGTCCCCAGACGAGGGTGAAGTCTACGGGGGTAAAAACAAAAGGTATCTCTCTCTACAGGGGTGTACAGTAGTGTAAGGTATTGATTCGTACGGAGTTGTGAAGTTTTCTTGAAAGGCCGGCCACAAAAACAAAATGGTACAAGAGCTTTACGAGGCCTTAACTTGAGAGGCCCACTAAAACGCCCTGTTTAAATACTATTTTAACGCCCAGGTAGGGAAACTATCATGTACGCCCTAAAAATGGCCTAGAACGGCCTTATACTAGCCTTTTCGAGGCCGCCATGCTTCAGGCATCAGCTGTTTAAGTGCAGCCGGACCCAGAGCGTGGCGGCCATCTTTTTCGTGACACTACGAAAATGGTCTAAAATGGATGAAAATCGGAAAAGGTGGTCAAATAGGTGGTCAAGAAGATGGTCAAAAAACGGACGATAAAAAACAAAAAGTAATCCAAAGATGGTCTAAAAGATGGTCAAATTTGAGAAAAAAAAAGCCGATAGAAGGGGGTAAACTGCCTAAAAAAGTGCCTTTTTTTCCATAAAAACAGCCTATACGGACCCTCTATTACCATCGAATTTTAGAAAAAATCACCCTTAAATGGCCGTAAAATGGCGTTTTTTGGATAAAAGTGAGTATGAAAGTGTGTGGGAAATGTTTTCCAGGTTGATCTGGATCCAGATACATATAGATGGCCACCTGGTAGCACATGCACCAGGTGGCTATTCTGTTTTTATCGGCTTACTCGATTGTATGGAAGGTTATGCTGGCTTTTACCAGGGCTATGGCCGTTATGGATGATGCCTGAATGTCCTGTGGGTCAAAATTCGGGTTCTCGGAAACCAGCCGGACATAACCAGGACGATCGGATCTTCGTAGATACTTAACGGAAGTGTAACTATCCTGATCATAGGTGTATGAAAGCAAGTAGATCTGGCCCCACATGATATTATCCTCTGACAAAGCGACCTTTTTATAGATAATTATATCTCCGCTTTTTATTAGCGGAGCCATGGATTCTCCTCTGATATATACAGCCCCATCTACTGGAGGAAGACCTGGAAGAGAAATGTAGTCCTCCGGAGTGATGTCATTGTTTTGGAAGACAGAAACGATTCCTCCCGTCGCGACGAGATCATAAATAGGAATCTTTTGAGTCTGATCCTTATTTTCGGCGTCAAATACACAATGAGGATGAGACGGTCGGAACATTTCTCCGTCTCCATATAAAAGCCAGTCTATATTCAAGTCAGGAAAGTTCAAGGCGATGCTTTTGATTTTTTCTTTATCTATTGACCGGCGAATAGATGAAACATAGGCGCTTGAAACGCCTATTTTCCTTCCAAATTCGGTTTTTGTGATGCCTTTATGACTCAAAAATTCTGTGAGCCTTTCTTTTACGCCCATAATTATTTTCAAATATTTTTATGCAACGCCTTTGATTATTCAAAGCGATGCCTTATATTTGCAGTGCGGGTGACACCGCACGACTACAAAGGTGCAAAAGATAACACACAAAAACAAATACACTACATCATGAAACGACACATTAGACTGACTCCGGAGGCCCGCAAGCAGCTGGCCCTGGATCTCGGCGTCAGCGACAGCTACATCTATGACGCCATCTATTACAGGAGGAATGGCAAGATGGCCAAGAAGATCCGCGAGGCGGCCATCACCCTCGGAGGCTGGTACGTGGATCCGGAATTCGTTCCGACCTGTACTACCGAATTCAAGGACGGCCAGATCCGTCACACCTTCGCTACCGGCGTGGTCCTTTCCGTCGACTGGAAGACCGGCCGCGCTGTGATCACCGAAGAAGACAAGGTCGTATGGAAGGGAGAGAACCTAAACTTCCTCGCCCAGAAGGCTCAGCAGATTGTCATCAGAAGAGTCATCAACGCATAAGGCCTATGAAAAGGTGTACTTTAAAGCTCGCTATCCCTAGCGACGGCCAACTTCTCAAGCTTGAAGCCCTCCTGCTTCATGAAGATCATGAGACGAAGGATCTGCTCCGCAAGATCGGGGATGTCTGTTCTCATGTAGAAAGTGATGCGTACAGTAACAAACCCGTTTCTGACCTCGTCTCTTATATGGAATCTGTATCCACAGTGACTTTCTTCGGATTCGACGAAGTCGTCGCATCTGGAGAGGGTCTCGCGACTGTTAAACATCGCCTGGACGTTGCTGGTTGCCCTCACCTGGTAAGAGCAGTAAAATGCGTAGAAATTATCGTTAACCATGATGATAACGTATAGTTACTTTCAAATATAGCAATATTATGAAACAAATCCACACCCAGGCCA
>JAFWJE010000005.1 GCA_017511685.1 Candidatus Saccharimonadota bacterium
AGTGAGAGTGGCACCGCCAGCACAGGCAACGCCTGTGAAGTTACCAGCGTCAGCACTGCTGATGGTATGCTTAGTTTAGAATGTACGGTGCCAGAGTTTGACCTAGACATAGGCACCTATAACCTCCCAATAGAAGTTTCCGTCCCAAGCTACGGCAAGACCTATAGCGGCACCATAGCGGTAAATGTAACTGTTATTCCAGTCAGATGTGCAGCTAATACCATCTGTTACGCACCGAATGGTGCCGACGTAGAGGGCAAGATGGGAACTAACGGCGAAGTTACCGCCTCCGACACCGACCAAATCGGCAAACAGACCCAAATCTACCTTGACTACGACGACACAAGTACAAGTATAAACACCGGTACCATCTCCAGCTCCACTCCAGAAATCACTCTCTTCTCATCGAACTACTCCCGCTCTGGCTATGGCTTCGCCGGTTGGAACACTAAGCCAGATGGCTCTGGTACCTCCTTCGGCCCGAACGAGACCTTAGTCGCCGCCAACTCCTCCCAGGCTAGTGACGCTGGCGTTACCCTCACCTCCGACATGCTCACCCAACTTGGCACCAGTGGCATTACCATGTACGCCCAGTGGATCCCAGCCGAACCAAATACCGACCTTCAGACCTGGACCGGCTGTAGTACTATGAACCAAGGCGACGTCATCGCCCTCACCGATAGCCGTGACAACCAGACCTACGCCGTTGCTAAGCTCAAAGACGATAAATGCTGGATGATAGAAAACCTGCGCTATAAGCCATCCGTCGGCACAGAAACCCAGTCCTTTACAACAAGCCTCTACAATATACAGCAATACAGCCTCACCAATATTAACATAGTAAACGGTACAACTCCAGCCACTAGCCTTGATGCTAAGGCCGTCTCCCAGCAAGGCTCCCCTTACTTCCAATGGTATAGCTATGGCGGCCAATACTCCTGGGCTTCTGCTATTGCTTCTGCCACCACGAATAGTAACATTGGCTATAACTCTAACACTAACCAGTCCACCGTCGGCTCTAGCTCCTTTTCTACCACTGGTGCCACTATGGCCGATAGAAGCTCTGCTACTACTGCCGTTAAGAACGCTAACATCTGCCCAGCCGGTTGGAGACTCCCTCGAAGTGCTTACGACGGCTCTACTACTAACACTACTGCCAATAACGACTTCCCATATCTCCAGAATGCTCTAAATGGTTCATACGATAACCTATCCAGCAACTTCCCAGCCTCCAATAACTGGCGCAAGTTCCCTAATAACTTCGTTTTTGCAGGCTTCTGGAATGGCACTAATGCGTACACTCGCGGTACGTACGGGAACTATTGGTCTTCTACTGTGTACAATAGTAACTTCGCCTACACCTTGTACCTCTTCTCTACACGCGCCAATCCGGCCAACAACAACTACAAGTACCTCGGCTTCTCAGTGCGCTGCGTCTACTCCAACTAATTTCCACCACATTTTTGCCCTTCCCGCAAATTCATCCAGAAACCATTGACTTTTTCAACAATCTGTGCTATAATGGTAGTCATAAGCGTGAGAACGCCAGTTTTCCCAGTCAGAAACGGCCCCTCACCGAATTAAAGTTAATTGGAGTTTATATGGATTATAATTACGCCAGCGAGGACAAAACCCAGCGTCTTCGCGTCATCATCATTACCATTGCCTTCTCTGCCATTGTGTTAGGCATTGCCGTTTGGGCCATCATTGCCATTATCGGTAGTAGAAACAGCGATGACAGTATCGCCGAAACCCCGGCCATCGCCGCCGTCGACGAAAACAAAACCGCTGCCATAGAGGAAAAGGCAGAGACCGCCCCGGTCACCGAAGGTGTCACTAAGACTACTGAAAGCACCACTACCAGCGCCAACAAGGCCGCCGCTAATAAGCCAGCCGCCACCGCCGCTACTGTCCCGGAAACCGGCCCAGAGGAACTCTTGCCTCTAGCTATGGTCCTAGGTACCGGTACTGCTTTTGCTTTCTCTCGCAAAATGGCTAAAAACGCTGCCTAAAAAACTCCAATAGCACCAACAAACACCAAACCGACTCCACATAAAAGGGGTCGGTTTTTAGAGCGTAATATCCGACAGATAATCCGTTCGGATGTGCCGCACTGTAGTAGAAGTCACCGCGCCTAGCTTTACATCTGGATTTAGAATATCATTTGGGTCGAAAATCAACTTCAATTTCTGGTACAATTTCGTCTCATCCTCAGATAGCTCTGCGTTGGTCACCGTCGCCTTGGTTCGTCCCTCTGGCGCACCGCCGGTGATGGAGCCACCGTGCTCTTTAAGCAGCGCCGATAGCCCCTTCAGGAATTGGAGCACCATCTGCCGCCCCTCCACAGTATTTAGTTGGATGTCCGGCCGCACCCGGTAATTAGAGGTGGAAAAACTCCCATATACCGGTAACTCTTGCCCGTAAGTCAATTCCAAAGTCCGCATATCTGTCAAGAAATTCGCCAGGTGCTCTGTCGGCACGTAAAAATCGTCAGCCAGCCCCACCCGCTCGCCGCGAATGTCGTTATTAAGATAACTCACCACCGCGGAATTCAGTCGCTCAAAATCCGTCACGTTATCATCAGTTTCCATCACCGCCGCCGCATTATCTGGCAAAAGCTTCAGACATTTCTGGAGCTTCTTTTTAATGCGCCGCGGCTTATCGTCAAAACTAGCCAGCACAAAATACCCCTTATAAAACTTTGGTGCAAACAGCGCCGGATCCTTACCGTGGTCGCCCGCCGTCTTAAACATCCGGGCATCATAGAGATTCAGCTCCTCCGTACCCAGCGGCATAATCTGCTGGATATAATTTTCGGCCGCGCCGATGGACTCAAACGCCGCCACAAACCGCCTAGACAGCGGCTGCAATACCTCACAGTGTAAGATTACCTCTGTTATCACTCCCAGAGTCCCCTGCGAAGCATAAAATAGCGGCAACAGGTCAAAACTTTTTGTCACGTCTTTCACTACCTGAGAAATCATCTGGTAGCCCGCGGCATCTATCGTCGCCCGGCCGCCCAGCTCTTTGACTAGCTCGGTGTTATCTGTTATTAACTGATCTACGTCGCGATATATTGCGCCCTCAAAACTAGTCAGGTCCGCCTTGCGGGCAAAATTGCGCCTAAGGAGCCTTCCAGTCTGGATGGAATCCCCAGTAGAGAGCACCGCCTCTAGGCAATCTACGTAGTAGAAAATACCGTTGTATTTGCCGGCGGCATCATCAGTAGTAAAATTCGCAATTAATCCCCCGATGGTTTCACGCTCATCTGCCTTAATCGGCAAGGTTAATCCGTATAGCGCCAGTGCTGAATTAAGCTGCCCTAGCGTCACGCCAGCCTGCACCCGCACTAGGCGTGAGCGGTCATCAATTTCCAAGATTTTATTTAGTCGTTCTGTAGAAAGTACCAATCCAGAACCCAGGTCTGCGCCAGTCTTATCCAGCCCGGCACCTCTGACGGTAATAGGCACGTGGACCGATTTCTTTGCCAGTTGGCTGATAAATTTCACCACTTTCTTCACATCTGCCACGTTCTCTGGCACCGCCACCATCCGTGGCGTAATCTTGAGTGGGGAACGGTCCGTAGAGTATTTCTCCATAATCTGCGGCGAATCAAAAACACTACCAATGAGATGCTGATTCAGATATTTCGCAATTTTATTCACAAACCACCCTCGTTTTTAAGTGCTTATGTCTATTTTAGCACACGTTTTTCGCTAGCGCAACAATTATTTATTGGCTTCAATCAAAAATTCCAAAGTTTTCTCAATGGTCATGCGATTTTTGAGGTCTTGGCGGACGCGTGGGTCTTTCAAATTCTTGAGTGCCTCTGGCGATTTCTTGTAAACATCACGTAGCTCAGCGATTTTGGCGGAAACTTCATCATCTGGCACCTCGATTTTTTGGTCGCGTGCCAAGAGTTGTAAGACCAGAGAGGCCTTCACGCGGGCTTCGGCTACCTTCTTAGCTTCCTTTTCCCAGTCAGCCTCGGTCTGGCCGGTCTGCTTCAGATAATCTTCAAACGTCAGCCCTTGCGCGGCGGCATTTCTAGAAATGTCGTCCTTAATAAAGCGGAGCTGGTCAGAAATCAAAATCTCCGGCGCCGACACCTTAGACTTTTTGACGAGTGCAGCCACGAGATCGTCTTTGTATTTTTCGTTAGTCTTATGTTCATTCTGTGCGGCTAGATTTTTCTTAATGTCGGCTTTGAGGTCTGCGATAGTCTTGAATGGCCCGCATTTTTTGGCTAGGGCATCATCCTGCTTTGGCGCGACCACCTCAGAAATCTGCTTCAATAAAATCTCAAAAACGACTTTCTGGCCGGCTAGCTCCTTAGCATGGTAATCTTTAGGGAAAGTTAGCGGCAAGTCAAATTTGTCACCTACGCTATGGCCGACGATACCATCCTCAAAACCGGGGATAAAGTTACCAGAGCCGAGCGCCAAAGTGTAATCATGAGCGGTACCGCCATCAAACGGTTTGCCGTCCTTCTTGCCAGTAAAGTCAATAATCACCTCATCACTGAGCTTCGCGGCGCGCTTTACTACCTTTTTCTCGGCGTAAGCTTTGGCGACATTATCTAGCACCTCCTGGATATCTTTGTCGGTAACTTTTACCTCTTGCTTTTTGACGCCGAGCTTCTTATAATCGCCAATTTTTACATCCGGCAAGATGTCAGCCGTAGCGATAAACTCCAGCGTCTCACCAGGGACGAATTTCGTAACGTTGACCTCTGGGATGACTAGTGGGCTTTTCTTGTGCTCCATGAAAGCCTGTGGCACCGCAGTACGGACGGCAATATCCATCGCTACCTGATTGATATCATTAGGATTCATGTTCTTTCTGGCGATGTCAGCTGGGGCTTTGCCCTTTCTAAAACCCTGAACTTTCACCTCTTTGGCGAGGCGATCCACGGCCTTGTTTTCTGCATCTTTCATTTCATCTTTTGACAAAACGACTTTGATTTCCACCTTGGTATCTGATAAGTTTTTAACTGTAGTCTTCATACGCCCAATTATACCACAGATAGCTTGATTTTGGGAAACAATCACTGTATAATGTAATAATTCTATGCGAAGTAGACAGAAAAAAGGGACTTTCATTGCATCCGGGCGTAAACTTTGGCCGCACGAATTACGTGTTGCCGAGATTCTCACTATGGCTGGCCATAATATTGAGTTCCTAGAAGAATCAAATCTGCATACGGCAGATATTCTACTCGATGGGATAGAATACGAAATTAAATCGCCAAAATCTTCAACAGCAAACTCGCTTGAACATCTTATTAAGAAAGCACTCAGGCAGTCCCCAAATATCATCATCGATACCTCTCGTATGAAAAATGCTCGCGACGATAATACCCGCAAGTTCTTAATCACACAAGCTAAATCCCGAAAACAGATAAAGAAATTAATCATGATTACAAAGCAAGGCAGAATTGTTGACATTTCTGTTTTGATTTGATACAATTAAAACATCGAAGCACTCGCACGGCGCCGAAGGTACCTACCGCGAGGGCTTCTTTTTTTATAAGTATTTATGGAATTTGATTATCTAGAGTGGCAGCACGCATAAAAATTACACCATGTTCTGGTGTAATGTCAATGGTGCCCGAGACTGGACTCGAACCAGCACGCACGAGGCATATGCTCCTAAGGCATACGTGTATACCAATTTCACCACTCGGGCCTACCCCAATTATATCATATATTAATTAAAAAATAAATGGATGTCGAAAGGTTTTTGATTTGACAAAGTATAAAATGTGTGATATAATGGAATCATGATCAAGAGTTTAATCAAATTATACAAGGACAACAAGCAGTTAACCCTCCTCGAGATTGCCTATTTTGCGCTATCCATTCTATCTTTTGCCGTCGCCGGCATCGTAGCGCTCTTTAATCAATCTCTGGGTGTCAACATCTTGATTGTCCCGCTGATTGCTTTTGTTGCAGGCTTGATGAATATCGTCATCTGGGCGGTTATTCGTCTAGTTATTGAGGCTCTCATCGAGCGCGACAAGTCGGCTCCTAAAAATAAGTAGCCAAAGCAACAAAAGTATGTTATAATAAAGGTGTTTTAATAAAGCACCTTTATTTTTTTAGGATTTTGCCAGACAAAGGAGGGATGATTATGGCAAGAAAAATGTTGGAAAACGCAATAAAAGACGCAGCCAGGCTGCGGTCTAGGGAGTGCGCCAATTTAATTAGCGATGCTTACCACGTAGCAGAGCTGGGCATCACCATAGAGGATGCGGCCGATTACTGCTTTTTATGCGAACTGATTTTGGCGCCGTTTCAGCCCTATGGCGACGAGCAGGACATCGCCGACGCCGAGGTTGATAGCTACGATGAGGTGGCCTACGCCGCCGCTCGCGCTAGGGACGAAGAGCGTTGCCACGCAATACGTCTGATGAATGTGCGCAATCGCAGTGATTATGCCAAGCTCAAAGGTTTAGCCGTATCCGCCATCGCCGCCACTGAGGCTGCTATTAACAAGATAGCAACATTGAAGTTGCTGGGCGCCACTCGCGAGCAAATTGACGCCGCTCAGGCACAGTTGCGCTTGGTGTTGGAGTATTTCCATCTGGTTAGCAATAAAATCAAGCTCATCTATGACTACGAGAACTACTATTCCAGTTTTAGTAATGGAGACGACGACAACGCTGCTATGATGGAGGACTTTGCCACCTTAAAAGTTCAAAGTGACAATGATTTCAAAATCTTTTGCGAGCGCAACGCCAAAAACCCCACATTTTTAGCCTTCATACAAGAAGGCGAAAATCCTAAGAAAGTCTAAGCGGCTTGCACCTAGTGCCCAAGGGCAAGACCGGCTTTTAGGCCCTCCCCCAGAGCTGGCACTCTGGGGGATTTTTTCGCACCACCCACCCATTGTTGTAAAAATCACAACATAATTCGTAATCTTGATTTCACTATATTTTTGAGGTTTTCTTACACATTTTCCCCAAAAACCCTTGCGCTTTTCCACCAACTTGTGTAAAATTCATAGTATGAGATTAATCAGGAAAGCACTGGGGGGGGGGTAATAACTATCTATTATTAGCAACTACTAATAAAAAATCTCTATGGATAGGTACTAACGCTAT
>JAFWJE010000002.1 GCA_017511685.1 Candidatus Saccharimonadota bacterium
GAACATTTTGCGAACCAAGTCAAAAATCAGTCTGGTACGGCTCGAGTACGCGTCCCATCCGCGGCGCAGAGCCGACTAACAGACTGATTTTTGACTTGACGTGAGCAAACCGTTCAGTAAAACTGATGTGAGCAAAAACCTTAACTTGCCAACTGGTCAAATTCATCCATCGACGATATCAGCACATCTCGCGGCTTATTCCCCTTTGCCTCGCCAATCACCCCAATTTGCTCTAGCCAAATCGCTAACCCCGACACAAACCCATGTCCTTTACCAAGATACGTCTGCAACATCGCCGTAGAAAACTTACCTTTAGATAGTGTAATTTCTACTGCTTTCCGCACCACCGGATCATTCGGATCGTATTTCCGACCCAATTCGCCAATCGCTCCGCCATCCGAAGGCCCCAATCCTTTAATCTGTACTGCTTGAGAAATCACCTCGTTGTTGTATTCAGGTGGCCTTTGCTCACGCAAGAAATCCGTCAGTTTATTAATGTCCTCATCAGAAGCCCACGCGCCCTGAATCCGCCGTGGCTTGCCCATCATCTCTGTCGTCAGCATTAACATATCACCTTTACCTAGCAGTTTCTCTGCGCCGCCCATATCAAGCATAATCCTAGAGTCCATCTGCGACCCTACTGCAAACGCAATCCGCCCCGGAATATTTGCCTTGATTAAGCCCGTAATCACTTTCACTTCCGGCCTCTGCGTTGCTAGCACCAAGTGAATCCCTGCTGCACGCCCTTTCTGTGCAATCCGGACAATCAACATTTCTAGGTCTTTCCCTGCCATCATCATTAAGTCCGCCATCTCGTCAATCACAATCACGATATATGGCATCTTTCCACCATCATGCTTCTGTTCATTTCCATCCGCATCCGGCACCGACACGGTCCCCTTCTTAGCCATTTTCTTGTTGTAGTCAACGATATTTTTTACCTTCTCCTCCGCCATCAGAGAATAGCGCAGCTCCATCTCATTTACCGCCCACTTCATCGCCGACAAGGCCTTATCCACCGAAGTAATAATTGGCGTGAGAAGATGCGGAATATCGTTATATTGCACCATTTCCACTTGCTTCGGGTCTACAATAATCAGTTTCATATCTGACGGCGCATTCCGATAGAGCAAAGAAGAAATCAATGTGTTGGTCATCACCGACTTACCAGAACCCGTAGTACCAGCAATCAGAAGGTGCGGCATTTTTGCCAAATTCGCCACTACACTTTTACCAGAAATATCCTTACCCACAGCAAAGGTTAGAGGGTCGTCAGCACTTTTCCATTCTTTACTTTCCAATACACCCCGCATCCGCACGTCTGCTGGCTTCACATTTGGAATTTCTACACCCACCGACCGTGTCCCTGGAATCGGTGCTTCAATACGAATTTTATCTACTGCCAAATTCAACGCCAGCTCTTTATCGCGCGCCAAAATCTTTGACAAATTTACCCCTGCTGGCGGCTTCATGGTGTATTGCGTCACCCGTGGGCCTACATTTGCCCCCTCCATCTCTACATCAATCCCAAACTCTGCCAATGTCGACTTAATAATAAACGCATTTTGTTGGTGATTACCTGGGTCTGCCGGGGACTGCTTATTTTCTAGAAGCTCCACGCTTGGCATTTTCCAATCTGGGTCCGATACTGACACTAATGCTTTTTCTACTGGTGCTTCCGCTTTCGCGCTGGCTCCAGCCTTTGGATTATTTAATTTCACACTTGGCATGTCCTCCGATACTACGGACACGCCAGAATTAATCTTAATGTCTAGATCACCACTAGCCGCCGCCTTAGAAGCTGCCTTTGCTACCTTCGCATTCGCCGCGTCCTCCTCTTTCTTAGTAGAAGTAAACATCGAAATTATCGCCTTAAAGAATGCCACTGGTGAAGTCTGTAAAATGAACAATGCTGTAATAAATATCAATACTATATAAATAAACACCACTACACCTGGATCCAGCACTTGTGTAAACACCTTATTTAAACCTTCACCCAATACTCCGCCCGTCGGATTTTCAACACCAATTGTTGGTATCCCAGATACCCCTGCTGCCCAACAAATCATCAAAAACGATGCAATCCACATCGCCACCGGCAATCTATTCCCTGGCGTTCTAAATATCTTAATTGCAAGATATACTAGAAGTACTGGCAATAGAAACTTCGCATAACCAATCACAAACATTGAGGCGTTGTCCACCCCAGTCAAGAGTGCTCCACCGCTACCAAACCATGTCATCACCAAAAACACAGCTAGCGCAATCATCAAGACTGCCATACATTGCCTCCAAAAACCGCCCGGCAATTCATGCTCTGGCGCTACGTCTTTAGTGCTCCTAGAAGAAGCCTTTTTCCTTGTTGTTTTCTTTTTAGCAGGCATAATAGTTCCTTATTTCTCCCACCATTACTACTATTATACCACAACCGTTATACTATTTTTCGCTTTTTTTATTACAAGTTCCTGCATCTTCATTTTTTTATACTCACCCTCCGCTTGTATCTCTACTTCATTAACGCCAGAAAAACTAATCCTCGTCTCTGACCTCACTACATGTCCAGGCAATTTGGAAAATACACTCTTCGCCATAAACATCGCCAGTCTGAATAGGCCTTTTAGCCTCCCCAACGCCACATAATATTTATCAGGAGAAAGCCAAAAATCTCCTCCGCGCATCACTTTAGCCACCGTTTTACCATTGACAAATAGTATATCTGACACGTGTTTCCCTGGGAAATCATTTACCCGCCCACTCTTTCGTATCTTTTTACGATTCATTGGGATACCATTCATCTGAATATCGCCCGGCAAAAATTCCTTTCGATGATTTTTGAAATACCACCCTGCTAAAGTTTTGAGCGAATACATTACGCTCTTATTACCTCTTTTTAGTGTCTCCCGCGTATTTGGCACATCAAACACCTCCGTGCTCTCCGAAAACATCCCTAACGTAAAATAGCATCCCGCATATCTAAAATGTTTACCGTCCACCATCGCTTCTAGTGGAAACAATTTCTGTGTTTTCCCATCTTCAAAATCCGCGATAATCTCCGCAAACTTTTTCTGCCCTAGCATCCTTGCCATATCATTAAAATTTCCATAACCAGTCACGCCCAAAACCAACCCAGTAGTACCTGCTTGCTGCGCCAACATTATCGCATTTAGCCCCACCGTCGCACTTCCATCTCCCCCGGCCACCACTACCAAATCTCCATCCGTCAAAATCTTTGCCAAGTTCCGCGCATTTTCATCCACCGGCACCTTTGCCACCTCAAATTTCCCCAAAGTGTAGCCCTTCAATTTTCTTGCCGGCACCAGCACTTCCGTCTCAATCAAATCGTGTTTTGACGACCGCGGATTATACACTAATATCAAACGCTTCCCCACTAGAAAATCCCTCCCGGAATAATAAAGTTCAAAAAGCCCCACGCCGCCGCATAAATCGCCAACCCAATCAGTATATTCACAATTCGCTTCCGTGCCTTCGTTGCTTGCTCAACAGAATCTCGCGCCGTCATATACTGTATGCCCGATAACACAATTCCCAGCGTTGCCGCTATACCTATGCCAAAAGTCAACACCGTTATCCCGTTGTTCATTACACAAAATATCCCCTCACCATTCGCACCAGACCCACAATCCAGAATCGAGGTCTGCACTTCCTCCGGGTCTGCACTTTTTACACCACCCGTAGAACTATATCCATTACCTTTTATCGCTTCCTCCGCTACAGTCGTTGTAGTAGAACCATCCCCCGGATCCGGGTTCCCATTCCCAGTCGGCTTCCTCCCCGGATGTTCTCCTCTACTCCATCCAGAACTACTGCCTGCAGGCGTATTTGAGCTTGACTGGGCTTCCTCCTCATACGGAATTTTACAAACATACCCAGACAATTGTCCACCAGCCGCCTTACACGCCGCTTCATTTTTTGTAGCCAAAGTACAAGACACATACCCACCGCTAGATGAATAACCTTCTGGATCCATCCCCTTACATACCCCCTCCGCTGCTGTCTTATTCAAAGCAACCACCAGCGCCTCTCCCTATTTCCCTAGAACAATCCGCCCGGAATCAGCCAAGTCAAAAAGCCCCACATCACTGCATAAATCACCAAACCAACAATAATGTTCACCAAACGATTTTTAGCCTTCGCCGCTTGGTCAACCGAATCTCTCGCTGTCAAATATTGTATGCCACAAATCACAATCCCTAGCGTCCCAGCAATCCCTACCCCCCAAGTCAAGACCGTCAAGCCGATGTTTAAAATACAAAAAATCCCTTCGCCGTTTCCACTATCCGAACAATCCAGCACGCTAGTACTCAGCGTATCTTTTGAATCTAGCCCATAACCATAGCTATATCCATCTTTACCATCTCCGGTATATTTTATGTCAGACTCAGTTGGCGATGTACCATCACCTCCACCATTTGAGTTATAATCAGGCCCCTTATATTCTTGTCCGCCACCATCTGTTGGCGGAGTAGTTTTCCACGGCCCATCAATTTCTGTCTTTTTTGCCGGCAAACGACAAGTTACTGTCGTTCCATTGCTACTTACATTTTGTACGGAACCACCTTGGCTAGTACAATCACTAGTTGACGAAGTAGTGATTGTCTTTGCTGCTTCAGTTTTTACACATCCATTCTGCACATTATAAGAACCACCCTTGGCGGCACATTGCCTAGCATATTCCTCTACCGTCGCTGCCCACACTGGCACCGCCTGCACCACACTAGCAAGCCCCAAAGCGCCAAGCATCACCCCTGCCATGAACAAATTTTTTATTCGATTTCTCATCTTATCCTACCTCAAATATTCATGCAGCTTCTTAGTGTCTTTATGCTTGCGGAGCTTCGACAAAGCTTTTGCTTCAATCTGACGAATCCGTTCCCGCGTCACCGAAAACTCTGCACCCACTTCCTCCAAAGTATGTGGCCGCCCCCCACCAATACCAAAACGCAGCTTGATAATCTTTTGTTCCCTCTCTGACAGAGTCGAAATAATCTCCGCCAGCTGCTCCTTCAAAATCTGATTTGCCGCCGAATCCTCCGGCGAATCTCTCTCCTCATCCTCCACAAAATCACCCAGTACTGAATCTTCATCATCTCCTTCACGCCCCACGCTCTGGTCTAGCGATGCAATATCCTGCTTAATCCGCATCACATATTCTACCTTCTCTGTATCCATATTCATCTCTTTAGCGATTTCTTCCACGGTCGGCTCACGATTCAGCTCTTGCGTCAATTTCCGCGTTGCCCGCATCACCTTATTAATTGTCTCCACCATGTGCACCGGAATCCTAATCGTCCGCGCTTGGTCCGCAATCGCCCGCGTAATCGCCTGACGAATCCACCATGTCGCATAAGTAGAAAACTTAAAACCCTTATCCGGATCAAACTTCTCCACCGCGCGCAAAAGCCCAGTATTCCCTTCCTGAATCAAATCCAAAAAGTCCAAACCTCGCCCAGAATAACGCTTCGCAATCGATACCACTAGGCGCATATTCGCCTCAGCCAATTTATCCTTAGCCTTCTTGTCGCCTTTTACCACTCGCGCCGCCAGTTCAGCTTCCTCCTCGTTGGACAACAGCGGAATCTTACCAATCTCACGCAAATACAACCTCACTGAATCATCAGCAAAAGCATCTACATTATCAACGGTAATCTCTAGTTCCTCGTCAGAAAGCTCCTCCTCCTCTGTCAAATCGTCCATCAACGGCTCATCCGACTCAAAACTCACGCTATTCAAAATCTCATCATCTTTCTTTTTCATCTAAAGAAATTATATATTATATATGGCATTTTTTCAAGTTTTTTGTAGCTTCTGAATTTTCCTGAGAATTTCCCGAGTTTTCTCATCATCATCTTCTACCTCCGCCAGTTGTTCAGTCAATTTTGCCACCTCCGCCGCCTTTTCCTCTTTTTTGTGTAGCCTCAAAAGCTCATCCACCTCTTTTTTAATCTCAGAAACACTCATCTTAGCATATTTATTTTCAAAAATCATAGAAAGCTCATTTAGCCGCACTTCATCCTCCGGCACCGGAAACTCTATCCCCGCCCCCGCTTCCCCACCAAACAACATAATCGAAAGTAGTGCATCCTCTATCACTTTCACTTTGTCTGCGTTCACTCCCCCGGCTTTCACCGCCTTTAATCGCCGCGGCTGCCCGGTATCAATTTTTTTCAACCGCAAATCCTCCACCGACACATCCAGTCGCTCCGCCACTTTTTGCTCATAATGCTTCCGCTCCACCGGGTCGCTAAGATACGAAATCACTTTCATCGCCACTGACGAATACTCTTTCTTGCCCTGCGCCGACAATAAATCCAACTTTTCCTCATATTTAGAAAGTAACCAATCCACCGCTGGCTGATAATTAGACACCGCCTCCTGCCACAACTCTGCTCCCCGCTGTATCAACTCATCCGGGTCCTTTGCGCCGTGATAATCCGAAATCACCGACAAATTCACCCCCAACCCCCCGGCCAAATTTATCGCCCGCTCCGTCGCCCGCACCCCCGCGTCATCACCATCATACGCCAATCGCACATCCGTAGTTAATCGCGACAGCGCTTTCAAATGTTGCTCCGTCATCGCCGTCCCGCTCGTCGCCACCGCTTGTTTCACTCCCGCCTGATGCGACGAAATCACATCCATATTTCCCTCCACAATCACCACAAACCCATCCCGCCGAATCGCTTCTTTTGCCTGATATAAGCCAAAAATAAACCGCGACTTGTTAAACAAAAGCGTCTCTGGCGTATTCAAATACTTCGGCAAACTATCGTCCAAAACTCGCGCCGTATAGCCAATTATCTGCCCACTAATATCAAAAAACGGCACCATCATCCGCCCACGGAACAAACCTCCACCGTATTGGTTCAAAAGCCCCGCATCCTCCATTTCCCTCTTGGAATACCCCTTCTTCGTCAGAAAATCAGTAAGCGCCCGACCCGCCCGCGGCGCATATCCAATCCGAAACTCCTTCACCGTCGCCCGATTCAAATTTCGCTTATAAAATACATACTCACACACTGACTTATTTTTCGTCAACGCCACTTGATAATATCTAGTCGCCAGCTCCAACTCTTCTCGCATCCGCGACTTCCGTGCCGCCAATTTTGCATCACCACCATTGTATTTAGCAAGCTCCACCCCCGCCTGCGCCGCCAACTTTTCCAAAGCCTCCTTAAAAGAAATCCCCTCCACTTCCATCACAAACGAGAAAATATCGCCGCCCTTATTCGCCGAAAAATCATGCCAAATCCCTTTTTCCGGCGACACCATAAAAGATGGCGTTCTGTCCACCCCCCACGGACTCCGCCCCTTCATGTTCCGTCCCGCGCGCTTCAACTCAATATACTGCCCCACCACATCCTCTACCGAAAGCCGCGCCTTTATCTCCTCCTTTACGTCCTCCATACCTCTATTATACAACACCTTCTTATTTCCTTCCAAAATTCCCCATTTGTGTTATAATGAGCTTATGGATAATAAGGAATACCTAGAAAAAATCGCCTCCGAAGCTCGGCCAAACAAGCCCGCAACCTCTGGCTTCCTCGGCAAACTCGGCCTTTCCCCTCTGATGAAAAAACTTCTTATCGGCGGCGTGGTTTTAGCTTTCCTAATCATAATTCTCGGTGCCGCCCTCGGCGGTGGTGGCGACAAAAACTCTGAACGCGACCTCGTGGACAAACTTTCCCTCCGCACCACCAATCTTATCACCAGCATTGAAAAATACACCGGCAAGGTTAAATCTTCCTCTCTCCGCTCCATGGGCAATTCCCTAAAAGCCTTCCTAAACCAAGCCAATTACGCCATTAACTCCTCTCTTACCAATGACTTTGGCGACACTTCCGGCCAGCCCCAAAAAGAACAAACTGGCTTAGATGAAGAAACCTGGGCCGCTGATTTAGACGCCGCTCTAGAAGGCGCCCGCCTAAACGGTATTTTGGATCGCGCCTATGCGCGTGAATACGCCTATCAGATCGGCATGCTCATCGATTTAGAAAACGACACCATCAAGAAAACTAACAAACCGGACTTAAAATCCGCTCTAGAAAAATCCGTAAACGATTTAGACCAGCTCTATCCTCAGTTTAATAACTTCTCCGCTGAGTAGCTACACTATTTACAACACCCACAACTTGTGTTATAATGTGATTATTATGAGTAAATCCACTAAGAAAACTGGCTTTGTCCAGGAATTCAAAACTTTTATCAACCAAGGTAGCGTCATGGACCTCGCCGTAGGTATGGTCATGGGTACCGCCTTTTCCGCTATCGTTAATTCCCTTGTCAATGACATCGTTATGCCTGCAGTTGGCATCCTGCTCGGCGGCGTCAGCTTCACTGACTTAAGACTCGTCATTCCAAACTTCCTCGGTGGTAATACTGAGGCTGTCTTAAATTACGGCAACTTCATCCAGAACGTAGTCAACTTCCTCGTCATCGCCCTCTCCCTCTTCCTCGTCATCAAGTTCTTGAACCGCATGAACGAGAAAACCAAAGAAGCCGCCGAAAAAGCCAAAAAAGCCGTCGCCAAAAAATCCACCAAAACCACCAAAAAATAACTAATC
>JAFWJE010000006.1 GCA_017511685.1 Candidatus Saccharimonadota bacterium
CCTTACCTAAATTATAAAATCTTTTTGCTTTGAACGCAAACAAAGAGATTTATCTGGCCGAGATTTTATTACCACAAAAACCTCGACTTTCCATCGAGGCTCTATATCAGTTATTCGTACTTCTATTGTATCAGACTTTAAAAACGAGTGCAAGACTTTTCCACCACGAAAAGAGAGCCTGTGGTAGGCTCTCGTAATCGTCGTGATTTATCTCTTTTATTGTAGCACAGTAACAGATAAACGTCAACGACTTTTAAGGGGTAAGAACTATAAAGAAAATCGCGAAATCTTTACAGTTGTCAACGATAATAGCAAAAGACTTTACATATCCCGATACTTGTAAACGGATTTAAAAGCCCCCGATCACGGAGGCTTTTCGTAAAACTTGCGAACGATAGCTAACTGTTCGCGGAAACCATCGGCGGTTGGCTGGGCCACGCAATCAAAGAGCGCGGCGAGTAGGCCGAGCCTCTTTTCGATAGGATCGTCATCACTTATTGCGCCATATTTTTCAAGATAGCGCAACTGCTCCAACGCTCCTTTGGCGGCCAGCTCGCTCGGAACTGGTATATGCGTCATATTCTCGTGGATAAACCGGTGCAAAGTAGTCTTTGGTATCAGCATAATGCAATAATGGAACTGTCGCAGCGCATAGATAGAGCCACTATTCCACCGCTTCTTGATAAAACAGAGGTGGTGGCGATCATACGCGTTGGCCTGTATCTGTTTCCTTCGTTGCTTCCTGTTTCGCCGTAAATAGCGCTTTTTCTTTTTAGCCATAACAATACCCACCTTTCTGCTTAAAGTGGCTAAAACGCCCTAAAAATCACGGAATTTGGCATATTTTTGTGGATATTCCCACATTTTTCCAACGAATTTTGTGGATTTTTCCGCACTTTTCCGGTTTTCGTGGAAGTTTTGCAAGTTTTTCCCACGACTTTCGCAGCTATTTTGCAAGTTTTTAACGTCCGATTACGGTCTAAAGCCGTATCATCTGCGTAGGGGAGTTAAGAAAACCTACGCAGATGGCACGGTTTTAGAAGTAGCCACCAGACTCTTTTCACCGGTGGCTACAAGGTCAACATTTAACACAGATTTTTGTTTTAGATTTAACTTATAGAGTGTGAGTTTATTGGGAGGTGTGTGGCTTATTAAAGAGCGAAAAGAGTTTTAGCGACGTTCGATTGTATCACCGGCGAACAATCCAACGCCCGAACCCGAAACCCACCCTTGATACACCGATTGTCCTGGTCTAACCACCGTAGAGTACCAACTCCTTGCATACTCGTTCATCGCCTCGCCCCACTCTACTTTACCCTCGCAGCGTTTCATAATCGCGCCGAGAGTATCGCCAGCCACAACGTTTATCACCTTACAAGAGGAAACCGGCGTTGGTGTAGGAGTAGGCGTTGGCGTTGGCTCTGGATCTGGCTCGTAATCGCCTGGCACTACCCAAACCCAACCGCTGATATTCATATTGTGAGTCGCAACGGCTAGTGGAGAATAGTTAGCGTCGTTCACCATAGCGGTATTTGTTCCGGTC
>JAFWJE010000007.1 GCA_017511685.1 Candidatus Saccharimonadota bacterium
AGCCCGCTCAAGGGTAAAGAGGGTGAGTTCACCACCTCCCGCCAGATTGCCGAGCGCCTGGAGAGGGAACTAGAGACTAATATCGCACTCAAAATCGTCCCGGATGGTCTTGGTTACAAAGTTTCCGGCCGCGGCGAGCTACATCTTTCAGTCTTGATTGAGACTATGCGCCGCGAAGGCTATGAACTAGAGGCCGGCCGCCCAGAGGTGGTTTACCGCGAAAAAGACGGCCAGTTAGAGGAGCCAGTAGAAAACTTAACCATCGAGGTAGACAGCGAATTTGTCGGTGCCGTCTCTCAGGAAATGGGTGTGAGAAAGGCCGAGTTAAAGTCCCAGGAGCTAACTTCCACCGGCGCCACCCGCTTTACGTATGAAATTACTACCGCCGCCTTGATTGGCCTTCGCAATAATCTCCTCACTGCCACTAAAGGCACCGTGATTATGTCCAGCATCCCTTATGGCTACCGCCCAGTAGAATCTAAGTACAAGCCAGAAAGAAACGGCGCACTGATTTCCTTTGAAACTGGCGTTTCCACCGCTTACGCTCTGGACGCTGCTCAGGCCCGCGGCACGCTTTACATTCCACCACAGGTGCCAGTTTATCAGGGGATGATTGTGGGTCTTTCTAATAAAAAAGAGGACATCGACATCAACGTCTGCCGCGAAAAACAGCTCACCAATATGCGCACCCACGCCTCCGATGGTGCCATTCAGCTTACGCCGTACACTCAATTATCTCTGGAACAATGTCTAGATTTCTTGCTAGACGACGAGCTCCTAGAGGTCACCCCGCAGTCGCTCCGTTTGCGTAAGCGCCAGTTAGACCCTATTAAGCGCAAGCGCGAAGCCCGCGCCGCCTAAATCACTGCCGAGGCGCGGCGTGCTATAATATAAATATGTTGATTGATACCCACTGCCACATCCACGATTTGGATACTTTTAAGTTTGCGCTCTCGCGCCAGCCGGTTTCGCAAAAATTTCTAAAGAAAAATCCTGATTTTCCGCACGAGCTTGCCGATTTTGACCCAGACAAAATCTTAGCGCGCGCCGTCAAAAACGGCGTAGAACAGGTGATTTGCGTCGGCACCTCACACCAAGATTCGCTTCGCGCGCGTGATTTTGCAGCGAAACATCCCGGCACCGTGTTTTGGTCCTATGGCATCCACCCCGACGAAGCCGAAAGCGATGAAGCCTCGGACGCGCTTTTTTCAAGCGAATTTGCGAACGAAACTCCGGTTGCCATCGGCGAAGTCGGCCTAGACTATCGCGCAGGCGCCCCGCGCCCTGGCGTCACCGCTCGCGCCGCCCAGATTAAGCTCTTTGAAGCGATGTTAGACCTCGCTATAAAGCACGATTTACCTCTGATCTTCCACGTTCGCGACGCTTTTGACGACTTTTTCGCAATTCTCAATAATTTCAAAGATGTAACAGGGGTGGTTCACTCCTTCTCGGACACGCCAGCAAATCTCAAAAAATCGCTAGGCCGCGGTTTTTACATCGGCGTGAACGGCCTCGCCACCTTTGCCGACATCCCTCTCCCCCCTACAGATAGATTATTACTAGAAACCGACGCCCCCTTCTTGACACCAAAGCCATTTCGTGGTACAATAAATGAAGCGGCACGTATCAAGGATATTTGTGCCTACATATCAAGAGTAAAGGGAGTCTCTGAGCAGGAAATGGCTCAGACTACTACAGAAAATGCTAAAAAACTATTCAGATTACAACACCCCATCGTTTAGCCGTCAAGAGGGCTATGCTTTTGATACCTTAGATCTAGATTTATTCCACGAGCTCAGCGCTATCTCAGAGGAGGTCGGACAATGTCGCCAAAATCAGTTAGGTTAGAGCTTAAAAACTCGCTCAAAACTATGCGCGCATCTGCTAGAATGTCGCGCGATGCCAGAAAAAGGGCAAAGTCGACTCAAAACCCAGCGGTTTTTCAAGACGTGATAGTCGCCAAAAAACCAGTATCACGCTTAACTAAGCGTCGCCGTAGTGCTACTCCACGGATGACTTTAATGGCGCTATTTAGAAGCGATGCTAAGCGCCCTAAGCTTACCGAAGCTGACCTTATTAATGCCGAATCTGCTCTTGGCGGTACGCTTTTTGGCAAAGTTCCAGAGGGCCATCGCCGCGAATTTTTCCGTTTCCGCCACAATGTCTGGATTTATCACGAATCTTGGACTGGCAAAAAAGATGAGAAGTTAGAAACCACCATCACCTATGAAGTTCGCGAAAACGGTGTTTTCAAGCTACCTCTAGGTGGCAAATACACCAGAATTGAAGGCGCCGAACTAGAAAACTTCAAAAAAGCCGTCAAAGAATATCTCAAAATCATCAAGGCCAAGCTTTACTAAGCTGTTGTAAATTTCACAACACGACTCGTAATCTTGATTCCACTATATTTTTGAAGTTTTCTTACACATTTTCCACAAAAACCCTTGCGCTTTTCCACCAACTTGTGTAAAATTCATAGTATGAGATTAATCAGGAAAGCACTGGGGGGGGGGTAATAACTATCTATTATTAGCAACTACTAATAAAAAATCTCTATGGATAGGTACT
>JAFWJE010000008.1 GCA_017511685.1 Candidatus Saccharimonadota bacterium
ACCGAGGAGGACGAGGATAGGCCTCTCTCGGCAGCGGAAAAAGAGGCGCTGGTGAAATCTACTCTTTCTGAGCTGAAAAAAGCGGGAGCCGCGACGGCGAGTGGTACTACGGTGGAGTTTCAGGATACTTATGATACCGGCGCGCCGTATTTTTTGCCAGCTAATGCTAAGACTGGAATTGCACTTGATAAGGCGTTTGGGATTTATGCAAACGGCTTAGAATTGATGGTGGCGGAGACAGTAGCTAAGGCGGTGACCGCCAAACTTAAAGATTTGGGGTTTGTAGAATATGACGAAATACCTTTGATGGCGGGCCCGGCATGGTATGACGAGGATAATGATTTGATTTGTGCGCCGGTGGTGGCTGGCACGCCGTTTCGGGTGTCCTGTGGACACACTTCGTGGATTACTACGGAAAAGTTGGCGTTTATTAACAGCTTGGCGGACGCTTATTATGCTGCAAAGGATGAGTATCCGGCAGCATTGAATGCGTCAAAGGCTAACATCGTGGACAGCGTGTTTGAGCCATATCAGAGATTGGTGGCGTCATTGCCGGATGCGGGTGCGATTTTCTACCGGCCGAGTGAGACTGGCAAATGGGTGTTCTTTACCGCTGGGCAGGCTGCGCCGAGTTGCGAGGAGTTTGCCAAAGATGCTGGCGCGCGGCGGGCGTTTCAGGGGGAAAGTTGTGTGAATGCCGCTGGTAAGACGATGACGGTAAGTGCTGGGTAGAGTTAACTTTTAGTCCTTACGCTTGCTGTGCGAAACATCCTATGCTAGCATACGAATAAAACGTGCTGACCACAAGTTTGAAAAGATAATAATTATTACGAAATCAAGAAAAATTATTGATTTTTTTGAAAATCTGTAATATAATGAAATTACAGATAAGATGCGTAAGATACTGTACTGAATCAAACGCATCTTTTCTTTTTTATATCTTAGGTTTACTCGCCTCGCGGACCCTTCCATGTAAACTAATTCTGGTTTAACGCGGAATGGGGAGGATGGCAAGCGTAAGGGGGTTTGGGCTTGACAAAAGCTTGAGTAGTATGATATACTGAAAACATAAAGATAGCGCGCTCTAGGAACGCACTATCGTGTTAAGGGTTTAGCCTGTCGCTTTTAGTGGCGGGCTTTCTTGATAATACTTGCGCTGTAGCCAAAAACCCCACATTTTCAGCGTAGCAAGGTTTTTAGGCGATTGCAAGCATGAGGGGTAAAGATTGCGGAGTGTAGGCGCGAGGCAGGGGCGCAGGGTTGCGAAATGGGGAGGATGGCAAGCATAAGGGGGTTAGTCGGCGGAGTACACGCAGCGTACAGAGAATCCGCGACTCTTGTCGTTGCCGTCGACTGGGCCGACGCTGGTAGAGTCGAAGCCCAGGGAGTAAGCGAAGTTACTATCTTCCACGCTAGACGACCAGTAGTTCCCGTACGTGCCGCGGTCGTACGCATTAGCGCCAATCCAGAGCCCGGCGAAAACGAAATTATTAGGGTATTTGCGCCAGTTATTGGATGAGGTAAAGGTGTAGGTATCGCCAGTAGTCCCATTAAGGGCATTTTGAAGCGCCGGGAAGTCCTTAGTAGTGCCATCTGAGGTTGGCAGTCTCCAACCAGTTGGGCAGATACTAGTGGATACGTCACCAGAAGTAACATTGGACGAACTATTTATTGCAGATAACCATGAATATTGACCGCCATAACTATACCATTGGTAGTATGGTGAACCTTGGGAGGATACGGCTAGTGGGTCCAGGGTGCGGTCAATGTTAGTGAGGCTGTATTGTTGATAGAATGTACTATCGTCAGTTGAGAAGCTGGTGGTTTCTGTACCGGCAGTCGGCTTGTAGCGCATATTCTCTATAGTCCAGCATTTATTGTCGGCTAACTTAGCTACCGCATAGGTTTGGCTATCACGACTGTCCGTGAGGGCGGTTACTTGGCCAGAAATGAGACTGGAGCAGCCGGTCCAAGTCTGTAAATCACCAGCAGATGGAACCCAGATGGCGTAGAAGATAAGGCCGTTACTACCAAGTTCTGATTGCATGGCGGAGGTCAAGGTGCTGTCAGAAGTGGTGAGGGTTTGATTAGGGCCAAACATAGTGCCAGTGCCATCGGCCTTAGTGTTCCAGCCGGCAAAGCCATAGCCGGTACGGGAGAAGTTTGGAGCGTAGAGGGTGAACTCGGTGGTACTACTGGTGATAGTATCGGTCTTATAGTCATCGTCAGCGGAATTGAGGTAAGCCTCGGTCTGGTTTGGCATTTCTCCTTCTACATCGGCGCCGTTTGGCTGGTAGCAGATAGTGTATGGTAAGCAACTGACGTCCTCCTCCCAAATAGCGTAGAGGGTGGCAGAGCCGGTAAAGCGAGTGGTAGTACCGGAGCCAGATTGGTCATCGGAGAGGACAGTAAAGCTATCACCAGCTACATAAAGATGCTGGGTAGGGTCAGTAGGAGAAGCTGGGCCAGTACCAGTACCAACGATTTCTGTAGCGCTTCTACTCCAACCGATGAACTGGTAACCTTCACGAGTTGGAGTGGTATTTGGAATGGTGAAGGTCTTACTCTGGGCAATGACAGTATCAGTCATAGGTTCTGGGAGATTAGCGACGGTAGCATCAGTATTCTTGTCAAAGGTTAGGGTGTAGTCTACTGGTAATGGGTTTCCTACGGCGGTAAAGACGAACTGGTTTTGGTAGGTGCCAGCTTTTTTGGCGGTATTGACATTGACACCTACACCGATGTTGGTTCTGGAATTGTTGGAGGTGGTATCTACATCATCACGGAGGGTGATGGTGGTGCCGTGAACTGGGACACCAAAGTAACTAGTTAGGCTACCACCAGAAAGGGCGGTACCGGAGATGGTTTCGTTCCAAGCTTTACTCATGCCCCATTGGTTTTGGTAGGTGGAGGAGGTGGCAGAAAAGGCAGATTCAGTGATAGGACTAGACTGGGTAGCAGAAAGGGTAGGGATGGTGTCACTCTGGGTGAGGTTTACTAGACTATTAGTGTATTCTGCGGCGGTGGCTGGGTCAGTTTCTGAGGTGGTGCCGTCAGTTTTATAATCGGAGGAGGCGTATAGGTTATAACCAGTGTGGTTGCTGCTATCTACTTGGAGGATGAGGCTGTTTTTGGCAAAGGCACCAGTATCTGTCGGAATGACATCCACATTGACAGCAGTAATGTCAGTGGTGCCGGTGCTATCTAGGGCACGGATGGAGATGACTGGGTCAACATAAACATTGATATCTACGGCGGTAGAGGCCGAAGGCGCAGTGGTGTCGGCGTAAACGGAACTAGGCTGGAGCAAGGCGGTGGCCGTACAAGCTATAGCAAGCACTAGGCTGCTAATGAAGGTTAAAACAGGGGCAAAAGTGATTTTATGTTTAGGGATTAAATAGTGAAATATATGAGAAAAGTTAGCGTTGGTTGCTAAACTGTTTCTTTTATGCCCCCCCCCGCGGCTTGATTGATGTACTTCACTTTAGACTCCTGTTTAATTTTAACCTTCAATACGGCTATTTTAGCACGAGCGTGTTTCATAAATCAAGTAGTTTTTTGAAAAAAAGTGGAGGTTTAAGATTAAAATAACGTTGTAATTTTTACAACGTGCGGTGGGGCGGCTTAGAGCAGGCTTTGGTACCAGAGGGAGAGTTCTTCTAGGAGAAAATCGTCGGCGGATTCGGACTGACTGAGTGCTTCTAGCTGCTTTAAGAAATCTGGAGCTTGGCGGTTCAAACGGGCGGTACGATAGGCCTCCCACTTGGTCTGCTCATCCTCGGCGAGGGATTTAGGGAAATTTTTAGCCTTGTAATGAAGCAGTAGTTCCGGTAGGCGCTCGTCGGTAAACTCTGGGTGGAGGTCGGCTAGCTCGGATGGCTTGGCGTTTCTGACGAGGTTGCAGGTGAAGGCGTCTTTGTCGTTCAAAAAGCCATTATAGAGCGCGCCCTCTGGGTCAGCGGGTGGCGGGAAATCTGGGCGGTTTTCATGCTCGCTGCGCATCCGCTCCGCGAAATCGGGGTGATTTAGAAGTGATTTTAGGTTTTGCTCTATCTGTTCTTTAGTGAGGTTTAGTTTCTGCCAACCGTCGGCGTTTTCTAATACGCCGAGTGGCGCCACTGCTGGGCAGCGACTAAGCTTTAACTCTTTGACAATGGGGTAAAAAGTGCTTTTTGCCTCCTCGGCGGTGGGGTTTTCTTGCTCTTGTTTTAGTAAATCATCTAGGTTATATCTTAAATCATAGACTAGCACATTGCCATTACTGCTGGAAGTAAGCGGGAATGCCACCGTGGTCTTATTAGTCTGAGCCGGATAGCGGCCGCAGGCGTAAACGAATGGCTGCTTATGCTCCAAATTAACAAGTTGCGCTACTTCTTTTTTGTCGCGCATTCTATAGAGGTAATCGTACATTTTGGGCTGCTTGGTCTTGATGAGCTTGGCGACTTCAATCAGCGCAAAAACATCGGCCAGCGCGTCGTGGGCGTGGGTGTGCTCAATGCCATTAGCCTTAGTTAGAAGCTCCAGGCGGTTAGTGGCGACTTCTACGGTCTTTTGCTCGCCAGTCTCCTTATCGGTAACCTGCTTGGTCTGAGTAGGCCAATTAATTCCCTCTGGCCGGAGCGCGCGCACCAGCCGCACCACATCTAGCAAATCCCAGCGACTGCGGCCGTCTTGCCACTGCCATTTGTACGGGTCGTGAAAATTGCGCCAGAAAGTGTAGCGCATAAACTCGTCGTCAAACCGGACGGAATTGTAGCCGATGATAGTGGTATCGGGGATAAAAAGCTCATCCTCAACGTAATTGGTGAACTCCGCCTCGGTGAGGCCGTCTTGCCTAGTCTGCTGAGGTGTAATCTTGGTAACCATAATGGCGCCAGGACTAGGGAGAGTGTCGTCGGCTAATTTTACCAGCAGATTGACCGGCTCGCCTAAGGGATTGAGATTTTCATCAGTACGCTGGCCGGCAAACTGCATGATACGATCATCTTTGGGAGAGAGGCCCGAAGTTTCTAGATCGTAGAAAAAGAAAGTTTTCATGGGTATATTATAACACACGGTGGAAGTGGGGTGGCGCATAAAAAGCGGCCCCGCGGTTGCGGGGCCTTGAAGCAGTATTTAATTGTAATTTTGCCACTTTTTAGTGGCTTTTTTCCTCATTTAGCGCCTTGACGGCTAAAATCCTCACGCGGAGGAATATTGTCACTGTAGCTACGGCTTCGCAAAATATGAAAAACACAAATGCGTAGGTGCCGCAGACGATAAAAGCCGCCAGGCGCGGGGTTTCATTCCCGGCGACAATAAATCGCTCTATGAAACCCGGCATAGCTTCGCCGCAAGCGGCGGCTAATATCATCAGTGTCCAGGTGACGGACACCACCATGCCGCGCTTTTCAAGCCTTGCGGTAACACGAAGTTCATCATAGAGAGCTTCCTCGGGTGTTACCGTTACCGCTACGGTCAAAGCGTACACTGTCATCAGCAGAAGGACTGCTGACAAAAATGATGTTGTCTGAAATAAGCCGAAGCTTGCCATAATTTTTTCCCTCCTTAAAAAACGATTTTTAGCTGCTTGGTTATAAGAGATACTGCAACTCCCAAACCATACTTACATTATACCACACCTCGCCTAAAAAGTCAATAGTGCTTATGCTAAATAATAAAAAATAAATGGGGCCTGTCTCACATGTGTTTTGCGCGACCGCTCAAGGCCGCTTGGCCAAGCTTATGTCGCGCAAAACACACGTTTCGACACCCATTTATTTTTTATTCTCTAGCTAGAGTAATAGGTGTTTAGGAGGTCAGAGTAGGCGGATTGGAAGGCAGCGTTAAGCTCGGTGAGCTTGGCGTCATCGATAGCCATGACAATGAACTTGAGTGGAGAGTTGGTACCGCCGCAAATCTCTTGGGTGCTGCCGTAGGCGACTTCACCAGGCATTTGGATCTCGCGGACGCCGCCGATTTTCATGCCGATAACACCGTCGTTCCACCCCTGGATGAGGCCTTGACCAGCGTAAAGTGGGCTAGAGAGCTTGGTTGGGTTTTCAAAGCTGTCAAAGCTAGAGTCAAACACCGATTCATCAGCACACCAGCCAATATAATAGGCGTAGTATTCCAAATCACCAGAGGTCAGCTCGCGACCGGTGCCCTCTTTTAGGTCTGTGGTGCGGACACCAACACTGTTGGCCTCCTCGGCGTTGTAAGCCTTGACCGCTGATTTATAACTTACGAATTCGTCAAAATACTGTCCGGATAGCTCTTGACCGTAACTATTAAGCGCGTCCTGAGCCTTGGCGTATTTTTCTTCTAGGGCAGTGGCGTCATCTTTTTGCTTGTTGCCAGAAACCACAATACCGATATAAACCGCCAGCGTGGAGCCTAAGAGTAAAATTGCAATCAGCGTAATCCAAATGCGCTGCGATAGACTAGTTTTTAGATATTTTTGGTCCATTTTACCTCCTTCTAAATAATTTCTGCACCCACCGATTTTTTAGCATTTTCTGCTACTTTTTCCATTATATCAGAAATTTCCTGACTTTCTAAGGTCTTTTTGGCGGATTTGAACTCCAGATGGAAGGATAGATTGCGATACTTGGCGCCTTTTGTGGCTTCAAAGATACTGTTTGGCGTAAGCGCTATGATAAGGCTCTCGCGCTCAAAGACCTCTGTTATGGCCTGCTTCGCGGCGACAAATGGGGTTCCTGCTGGGACTTTTAGGGTGATGTCGCGAGTAACAGCTGGGAATTTGGAGAGTTTGACAGATTTTTTACTGGATTCTGACAGGTCGGCTAAGAGCTGCTCCAGAGAGATTTCGAAGGCGGAAATCGGCTCGGCGCCGAGTTTGAGGCGTTTTTTGACAGAATTTCTGACCTCGCCGGCACAGAGGTGCGGGGTGGTAACAGAGGTGGAGCGGAGCGGTTCCAGATACGGCAGATGGCCATCAGAGGTGCGGAAGTCCAATTTGTCGGCATCAAAACCGAGATCCTCTAGCAGTGCTACAAGGGCGGCTTTCATCTGGTAGAAATCACCGGTGGTGACGTAGGCGAGGTGGGTGTAGAGCTTCGGTACGCCGTCCTCATCTTTGCCGTAAGACTGCTTAGTGACTTGGTTGATCTCATAGAGGGCAAAATCTCTGTGGCCAGATTTGAGATTGCCGCGGACTTTTTCAAGAAGTGATGGGGTGATAGTCTGGCGGAAACATTGAAGCTCCGGGGAGATGCTGTTGACAATCTTGTAGCTATCAGTAGCGTCCTCACCAACGTCTTGCTGGAGTTTTTCACTGACAAAAGTGTAGGTCAAAACTTCGTGAGCGGCAAGGCGGCCGGACATAATATCTCTGATTTTATTCTTTAGCTGCAAAAGCTCTGGGATATGTGCGCCGATGAATGGGCGGGTTGGGTAGGTGAGCGGGATGTTGTCATAGCCAAGGAGGCGGCCGATTTCTTCGATGATGTCTTCTTTGATGTGGATATCTGTGCGCCAAGTTGGTGGAGTAATAGTGAAGCCGACGGGTCCTGCCGCCGCAGATTCCCCCATCGTGCTCGCCTGACGGCTGCGCGCGCTGGGGGTCCCCCCAGCGGCGTCACCCCTCGGCTTTATTATTACTTCAAAACCCACATTAGTGAGAGTCTTGGACATTAAGGCGGCATCGTAGTTGGTGCCGAGGAGAGAGTTGATTTCGGTGGCGGTGACTGTGATAGCGGCGGGGGTGGATTTTTTGGCGTAATTATCACCGGTGGCAACAACGGTGCCGCCGAGCATAACGATGGCAGAATCTAGGACGGACTTGGTCTGGCAGGCTGGCTGGCCTTTAGTAAAGCGAGTAATAGCCTCAGAGAAAATGCCATGAGCCATCTGGGTTTTGCGCAGATTGTAAAGCGAAAAAGTGGCACTCTCTAAGAGAACGCGGGTGGTGGAGACGTCAATCTCCGTAGAAGCGCCACCCATAGCGCCGGCGAGGGCAACTGGAGTGTCGCCACTGGTAATTAAAATATCGCTGGCAATACAATCAATGGTCTTGCCGTCTAGGAGCTGGAGCTTTTCGCCGGGCCTAGCTAAGCGGACGCCAATTGTGGCGGTGTCTTTACCGCCGACTGTTAGAAATTTGTCGTAGTCAAAAGCGTGGAGTGGCTGGCCAGTCATCAGCATCAGATAGTTGGTGACGTCAACGATTTTACTGATGCCACGCATACCAGCTTTGGCAAGGAAAATGTCGGTGGCAGTGAGGTATTTATCGGATTTGTCAGCGTCTTTTAGCTCAAGAACAGCGCAGGAGTAGCGTGGGCAGATGCTAGGGTCGGCGATTTCAATATGTACTTGCTGGCCTTTATCTTGCTCTGCTACGCAAGTATCATACTGAAATGGCTCGCCGAGGATGCCGGCAACTTCACGGGCAAAGCCGATGAGGCCAAAGCAGTCTGGACGGTGAGTGAGAGATTTATTCTCAATATCTAAAATCGTGTCATTCAGATCAAAGACGTCGGCAAAGTTATCGCCAGGCTGGACATTCTGGCCGGTGACGGGATTGTCAGTAGATGGGTCGATTTCGGCGATGCCTTCGTGATCATCGCCAAGGTCAAGCTCGTCGATGGCGGCGAGCATACCATGAGACTCAAAGCCGCGGAGCTTACGGACGTCTAACTTGAAATCTTCCTCTCCGTAAGTCTGCGGGACGATGGCGCCAGGAGCAACCCAAACGGCTAGCATACCAGCGTGGACGTTAGGTGCGCCACAAACCACTTGGACTGGCACGGCCTGACCAGCGTCAATCTGACAGAGGTGGAGGTGGGTACCTTCAATGGGTTCGCACTCCACAACTTTGACAATATAGACATTCTGATATTTAGGCGCGAGGTCAATAGTCTCCTCAACCTCCACAAGGCGGGAGCCAATGAGCCGGACTAACTCGGCCGTTTCAACTTTGGCGGCAGCGGGGACTAATTTTTTGATTTCGTTCAAAGAGATGCGCATATTAAAACTCCTTTAAAAAGTCAAGTTTACCAGATTCAAAATAGCGGATGTCGTCGATGCCGTATTTTAGAATCGCCAAGCGGTCAATGCCGCCGCCCCAGGCAAAGCCTTTATAAGCGTCAGGGTCGATGCCGGCCATTTTGAGAACGTTTGGATGAATCATGCCGCAGCCGAGCATTTCTAGCCAACCGTCGCCTTTGCCGCCGAGAGACTGAGGTTTCTCAATCAGCAATTCTAGGGATGGCTCGGTGAATGGGAAATAGCCAGGCTGGGTTTTAATCTTGAGTGTCTGACCATAATATTCCTCAAAGAGACGCTTCAAGACGCCGAGCATCTGACCCATGGTGGCATCTTTTGAGACGAAAATGCCTTCACACTGGTAGAAAGTGTGCTCATGAGTGGCGTCCACATCCTCGTTTCTAAACACACGGCCGGGGATGACAACGGCGATTTGGCCGCCGTTTTTTAGGTCTTTTTTGTGCGCTTTTAATGCGCGGTGCTGCATGGTGGAAGTGTGGGCTGGCGGAATAAAGCCTTCCTCTGTTCTAAAAGTATCGTAACCATCGCGGGCGGGATGACCCTCTGGGAAGTTCAAGCTTTCAAACATGTGAAACTCGTCGTCTAGCTGGCGGGCCTCCATAATGTCAAAACCCATTTTTGCATAAATGTCAAGGATATGGTTTAATTCAGTCATGAGCGGGTGCTTAGTGCCGCGTTTTACTTCTCTGATATTAGCGTTGGCGGCGGCCGGAGCAGTAACGTCTAGTGGCTCTACTGTGCTGGCTTCAGCAGCGTCTAGCGCTTCTTGTAATTCCCTGTCTAGGACCTGGCGTTTTTGGTTTAGGCTTTCACCAAAAGCCTTGCGCTCTTCTGGTGCTAGGGATTTGATTTTGGCGTACTCAGCGCCAAGTGCCTTGATTTCTTGCTTGATTTTCTCAATGGTTCGCATAGGTTTTATTATATTATATCTTGGCAAAAAATACAAATGGACATCAGATTAAATCGTGACGATGATGACGAGAGAAATCAGCGCGAGGACTACTAAGACTACCCATATCCAGGTGTGTTTGCCAGTCTTTTTTAAATCTTTAGTGTAGTCAGCATCTTCTACGAGATCTGGATCGTTGGCGATAGCCTCAGCCGTGGCGCGCTCACGCAAATCGGCGGTGATACGCTCATTTAGGCGCGAGTTTTCATCATTATTTTTAGAAACTATAATACCCATAATTATTTCATTATAACATAAGCGTGGCGAAAAAGCCTAAAAAACGCAATTGGCTTACGTTTTTTTAGAAAAATTAACATTTTTGAAAAAACTATGCTATAATCGTTTCATATACCAACTAAGGAGGAATATGGCTACAACAAAATCTAAGAAGTCTCCTGCGAGGAAAACTTCTAAGCCTAAAACAACTTCTGCTAAGACCACTAAGGTAGTAGAAGCTGCTGTTCCAGCCAAACCTAATAACGATAAGCCTTCACTAAAGGGCTTCTTCGCTAAAAAGTTTGACCCGAACGAAACAATAGTAACAATATTTAAGAACCCACGCATCTACGGTGCAATTCTTGGCGAGGTCATCGGTACTATGCTACTCACCCTCGTATTATTGCTCCTCGGCGTTTATCAGCCACTCTACATCATGTTTGGCGTGATTGCGATTTCCGCTGCGGTGTTTGGCCTTTCTGGCGCAAACCTCAACCCTATCGTGACCGTCGGTATGATGGCTACTCGCCGGATGTCTGCGATTCGCGGCATCTTGTACCTGCTCTCGCAGTTACTTGGCGCATGGCTGGCTTACTTCGTATCCGTCCGCTTTATTTCACACGCTTCGGATACTCCAGCCGACCAGCTCCCATCCATCGCAGAAATTGCTGGTGACAACTTCTTTGTCATCACCATGCTAGAGTTCATGGGCGCTATCATCATCGCGTTCTTCTTTGCGCGCGCACTTTCTTACAAGCGCAGTGCTCTGACCTTTGCCGCAGTTTACGGTACTGGTATGTGCGTAGCACTTCTCATCGTGATTGTTCTTTCGTCCTCTTTCCTAGAGCTCCAGAACAATTTCATCTTGAACCCAGCCGCTGCGTTCATGTACAAAATCCTACCTACCGCCGGTGAGAACTTTGGCGAAGTCTTTGGCGCCATTTGTCAATCTCTACTCGTCTATGTGATCTTGCCAATGGTTGGCGGTGTCATTGGCTTCTACCTAGCAGACTTCTCTGGTAAACTTTCTGGCGAATGTCTAGTTTGTGGCAGAGGCTGCGCTGGCAAAGATTGCTGCAGCAAGAAATAGTTGCAACATACATAAAAATAGCACTCGACTTTGAGTGCTATTTTTTGTAAAATAGTAATGTATGCCAAAACAGGACATCCAGAATAACGCGGGTAAATCCGGCGAGAAAGCACCTAATGAAAAGGCGCTACGTACGCGCGTGAGAAAACGCTTTATGAATACCCGTACAAAGCAAGTAGTGATAAAATGCTTGATTTTGTTTGCCGCTGCGGTGTTTTTGACGTGGCTGTTAGAATACCGTTACTTTCTAAACAGTGCGCCGGACGCTTTCCAATTTATGTTTGACCGGACGTTAGTGTTTATTTATTCTGCGGTGATTATGTTCTTTATCGTGCTACTCATCTACGGTTTGGTGCGGCGGCCGTTTCTGGCGGTCAGCATCACCACTAGCCTAGTGCTGATAATCGGTTATATTAATATATCCAAGTTCAACTTTCGGTGGACACCACTTTTTCCGGAAGATTTTCAGCTGAGCTCACAAGCGGGAACGCTGACTAAGTTCGTAGACGCGGCCGACGTGGTGCGGCTGATTGTCGCGGTGATTTTGTGCGTGACGCTGGGCGTACTGCTGGACTGGCTGACGGCCAAGTGGCTAAAGCACGTCAATGTTTCTAGTAATGTTTGGTGGAAACGTTACCGTGTGATTTCCAGAATTGCCATCATTGCGGTGGCGGTGGCAGGTTTTATGGTGACGACGGATTTTGCGCGCAACCACCCACATGAGAGAGAAATCAAGCTGGCATTTCTTGACAGCACTTTTATTGACTGGGACCAAGTGAGGAATTATGAGGATAATGGTTTCTTGCTGGGATTTTTGTACAACCTTAACCAACTGGAAATTACATCGCCGGACGGATACAGCGCTGATAAACTAACAGAGATTAAGCGCGAGCTAGAGATTAAGCGCGAGGGTGCGAAGGTAAGTAGATCCAGCTTAAAAGAGGTAGATGCCAACATTGTGTTTATTTTGAACGAATCGTTTTATGATCCGACTAGACTAAGCGGCGACGTGTATAGAATTGAAGGTGGTGATGTAACGCCAAACTTACATCGCCTACAAGAAAACATCTTAAGTGGCACGATGTATTCGATAGATTATGGCGGCGGGACGGCTAACATTGAGTATGAGGTGCTGACCGGTCTGACTAATTATTGGCTAAAGACAGTGCCATACACTAATCTTTTACCAAAACAGAAAGCCATACCGAGCGTGGCGCAATTTGCTAAGGACAGTGGCATGGGGACGGCCACTATCCATCCGTTTGGAGGAGGGATGTATAAGCGCGAAAATGTGCTACCTAAAATGGGGTTTGACACGATGATCTTTGAGAACGATTTTACCCACCGCGAAAAATACGGACGGAGCGAATATATCAACGATGGCGAAACGTACCGCCAGTTGCTGGACTATTTGGCAGAGAAAGATGACAAGCAATTTGTTTCCGTAATCACGATGCAAAATCATGCGCCGTATGATGCAGACCTATACGATGAAAAGGATTTTACAGTAACGGCTGGAAGTAATGGCGAAGCGCTGGCGGAGGATGAAAAAAGATCCATCGAAACTTATCTGGCATCACTCCATAAATCGGATGAATTTCTAGAAACATTGATTAGTGGCGTAAATGCTCTGGATGAAAAAACTATAGTGCTATTCTATGGCGACCATAGCCCAGGGGTATTTCCGCAAGTAGTGACAAACGATGATAAAAATATCAGTGATTCCGTGCGTAAAACTCCGTACTTTATCTACGCTAATTTTGAGCTGGATGCTGAAAAAGTGACGGCGGTACTTGATGCGGAGGGGAGATTGCCGGAAACTACGCCAAACTGTCTGGCTAATACTTTACTTAATATCTTGGACACGAAAAAACCGCTAAACTTCTACCTACTAGACGAAGTCTGTCAGACAGAACCGATTCTGACCGACGTGTACTTTGGGAGCAAGGCGCCATTTGTTACTACGGCGCTTTCGGAATATAATTTGCTGACTTACGACGAAGTAACCGGCCGACAATACGCTGGGGCGCTGTAAAAAGTGACGGGGGAGTGTTAGCGATCTTTTGGAAAGAGCGGCGTAGCCGGCGGGACAATTTTACTGTTAGTATCCGAGGCGCCAGTAAAGATGTCGGTAATGGCCGTTGCGACTTCTGGCAAGAACGGCGCTAAGAGATGGGCGGTTTGGAGCAAATCAGTGGCGAATTTTTCTAGGATACTGATGAGCTCATCATGCTTTTCTGGAAGTTTGGCGAGTTCCCAAGGTTTTTTGTCATCAATCTCTTTGTTTAGGGCGGCGACTTTTTCCCAGACGTAATCAAAAGCTTTTGTGAAACAAAAGTCTGACATCAGCGCGTCATATTTAGGGTCGGCGGCGGGCTGAAAATTAGTAAGGCCGGACAAATCTTGCTTTTTACAAAGGTTGGCGAGACGCTGGACAAGATTGCCGAGGTCGTTGGCAAGCTCGTTATTGTAAGCGGCGTGATATTTTTCCCAAGTAAAATCAGAGTCAGCAAAAGTATCGGCGTGACGTAAGAAAAAGTAGCGAAAAGCGGCAAGACCCTTGTCGGCTAGGACCTCTAGCGGGTCCACGACGTTGCCGATGGATTTGCTCATCTTCTGGCCGTCAGCTAAGACGAAGCCGTGAGAAACGATGGTTTTAGGAAGCGGCAAACCTAATGCTAGAAGCATAGCTGGCCAAATAATCGCGTGAAATCTCAAGATGTCTTTGCCAACGAACTGTGCAGTGGCCGGCCAATAATCGGAGATGTCTTGGTCTGGGTAGCCTAGAATAGTAATGTAGTTTGAGAGCGCGTCAATCCAGACATACATAACTTGGCTGTCATCGCCGGGGACTTTTATGCCCCACTGTAGCTGGGAGGTAGGGCGTGAAATAGAAACATCTGGAGTATCTTTCAAAAGTTGTAAGACTTCTTTGGCGCGGAACTCTGGCAAAATCTGGAGTGCGTTTTCTTTAATCGCTTTTTCTATTTGTGGTTTGAAATCAGCAATTCTTAAGTAGTAATTTTCTTCTTTTAGTTTTTGGTAAGGCTTGTTGTGGTCTGGGCAGGTGCCACTGTTTTCCTCGTATTCTTTGTCGGTGACGAAACGCTCACAGCCCTCACAATACCAACCCTCGTAGCTGTCTAAATAAATATGGTCTTTTAGTTTTTGCCAAATGGCCTGACAACGATGCTCGTGAGTCTCATCGGTGGTCCGGATAAAATCAGTGGGTTCTACGCCTAGTTTCTGGATGAACTCTCTAAATTTGGCAGAATTCTCATCGACGTATGATTGGACGGGGATACCTAGTTCCTCGGCTTTTTTGTAAATCTTATTACCATGCTCATCGGTGCCAGCCTGAAAGCGGACAGTATTACCCCGGGCGGTCTGGTAGCGGGCGTAGACATCGGCCAGTAGATAATCTAGGGCGTGGCCAATGTGCGGCGCACCATTAACGTACGGAATAGCAGTAGTAATATAGATTTTAGACATATTTTTATTTTATAATAGTTTCCTAGATAAGGCAAGGGCGTTAGGGCAAGACTATTTAGCGATACAATTGTAGCCGGCTTCTGTGTAGGTATCGTCTAGAGTTTCGATGTCGGTGACTAGCTCGCCGCGGAGCGTGACGATGTCGAAGAGTTTGGCGGATTTAGAATCTAGGTCTTCGTATTCAGCTTGGTGGGTGACAGTAATGATGGCGCCGTTGCTGTCATAGGAGCTGGTGAATGGATCAGAAGTGAGGCCGAGATTTTCTACTTTAGCAGTGTAAGCATCTCTAATAGTCTTGAGGCTGGCTTCGGCGGCTTCGGTGTTGCCGTAGTCTAGGGTCATAGTAGAGCCGATACTAGTCAACTCATCATCGGTATACATGACGATGATGTTTTCCTCACCAGAATCAACTGCGCCGTAGTTAGTGAAAACTTCACTGCCGCCTTCTTTAGTACAAGTGAGGCTGGAGATAACCGGTGTGGATGGGGTCGGCTGGGTGTTAGCGTTGGAGGAATTGCTGGAGCTGTTTTTCTTGGAACCACCGGTGCCACCAAAGATGAAAATCAAGACTACGACTAAGGCCGCGACGAGTGCTACTGCCGCCACGATGACAAGGATAGTACGGATGTTGGACTTGGACATACCGCCACCGGCTTTGTCGCCTAGAGAAAACTTTTTGTGCTTTTTCTTGAATTCATTGACTGGGATGGCGTTGTTGGGCGCGGTTTCGGAATAAATTAGCGCACTACCGATAGAGCCGGGGACAGGGTTGGCCGGGGTGAGTTCCTCCTCCTCGTCCTCTGGCTTTGGTTCAGCCTTAGGCACTGGAGCCTCACCGACAAAGTTGGCCGAAGCGGAGATGGAGCTGCTATCTGATTCTGAAGACATAGGGGTCTCCGTTGACTCGGTTGAGTCGATTGAGTCTGGAGTCGGAGCTTCTAGGGATGGGGTTTCCGGGGTCGCTGGAGCTGCTGGGTCTGCTGAGGTTTCCGAAATGTCTGACATGGCGACCGCGCCAAAGGCTGGAGTCTCTGGGTTTGCTGGAGCTGGAGCTTCTGGGGTTGGGGTTTCTAGAGATGGAGCTTCTGGGGATGGAGCTTCTAGAGTTGAGGCTTCAGTAGGGGTCTCAAATGGAGCCGGCGCTTCTGGGGCTGGAGTGTCAGCCAGCGGTGCGCCCGCTGGCGTATCGCCCAGCGGAGTATCACCTGCTGGTGGTGGTGTAGTTGGTTCTGATGGTTGATTGTTATCCGGATTCATTAAAAGCCCTTCCCTTTTAGGATTAGTTTTCTCTATTATACTGCTAATGCTCTTTTTTGTAAATAAAGTGTTGTAAAAACTACAACACTTTATTGAACTAGTAGCGCTGGCGTGCTAGGATTTAAGTCGCTGATAGAGTGCGTTCCACTGAGTGAGTGACAAATCGGCGGGGCGGGCGTTTTCGGAAACGTCGAGGCTGGCGAGGATGCTTAATAATTCAGGCTGGGAATTGACGGAGACATCTGCGATGGCGCCAAGATTCTTGACGAGTTTCTTGCGCGGGGCGGCAAAGCCTTTTTTGATAAAATCAATCACTGCGTCAGGAACTTGGGGAGTTTCTAACGGCTCCAAAATAACCACGGCGCTGTCAACTTTGGGTGGCGGAGTAAACAAATTGCGCGGGACGAAGGGGCCAAGAGAAACCCGCGCGCGATTTTGGACTGACAAAGACAAAACAGTGTGTTGGCCTGGACCGGCAACGATGCGCTCGGCTACTTCTTTTTGGATGAGCAAAACCGCACGCAGCGGACGGGCGGCGGCCGCCAAGATTTTCATAATGATAGGCGAGGTGATGTAGTATGGAATGTTGCCGGCGATGACGTAAGGTTCCTTAATGTTATTGAGGTCGAATTGGAGAAAATCTTGATTTACAACAGTAAGGTCTTTGCCAGGAAAAGACCTTGGGAGGTTTTGCGCCAAACGCTCATCAAACTCCACGGCTACCACGCGCGGAAAAACGCGGAGCAAACTGGAAGTCAGCGTACCTAGTCCTGGGCCGATTTCCAGGCAAAGCTCGGCCGAGGCGGAAGCCGGAGCCGGAACGGATGCGGACGCCGAACTGTCGCCACGAGCTAACGCGGCGATTTCGTCTAAAATAGCACGGTCTTTTAGCCAATGCTGGCCGAGAGATTTGTTGTTTTTCATCACTTGGCGTATTTCCCGTAAATGTCGTAGGCGTAGTTGATACGCATTTCCTCGCGGCAGATGCCGCAACGCTCAAACTGATTTTGGAAGGCGCGGGTAGCCTCGTCAATGGAGCTGCTGGCGGTGATGGCGGACTTGGCGCGCGCATAGCCGGTGTTTAGCTCATCTAGGAGGAACTGGAGCTGAGTGTAAATATCGTAAGGGTTATCACGCGAGAGGAGATTGGTGCGGCGGCCACCCGTCCACTGGGCGATACCAAGACCGCCGGCGGTGTCGGAAGTCTGGAAGCGGTGCTCTTGCTGAAGGTTACCCATAATACCGGCGGCTTGCTCTGCCGAGAAGCCGTTGCTAGTCAAAAACTGCCAAGTAATCTGCTCGTTTTCTGAGGCGGAAGTGGTGGCACCGGCGGAGGCGGAGCGGGCGCCCTCTCTGACGATACGCTGGACCGGCTCTCTGACGACTTCGTCAGAAACCACCTCGCGGGAAACTTCCACGCCGTCTATAAACTCCACTTTGTATTTTACTACGCGGAGGCCGTCCTCGCCGACTTGCTCGACTTTGTTTTCGCCGATAGGCATGGAATAATCTTTAATCACCTGTTCACTATATGGCAAGTTGATCTCTTTGGTTGCGGTCTGGCCACCGTTTCTAGTGATTTTGTAAACGGTGGAGGCGCCGGTCTCTAGAAAATCTGTGTTCTCTACTAGAGAAATCTCGTCGCCGTCGTAGACGGAAAAGCCGGCTTCCTCGGCGATGGTTTTTTCGTCGTAACTGGCGGTCATGTAGTATTTTTTGGTCTTGCCGTCGATGATGGTGACAGGGCGGGCGCGGTAAATGTTGATGTAAAAATTATCCATGTTAATCTTAGTACTCTGGCTAGGCTCGATTTTGTCGCTGGCATCTAAAGTGTAGCCGGCCTGGGTGAGCGCCTCACCGACGGTGGTGGCGCTGGTCCTTACGGTGTGTTTTTTGCCCTGATCGTAAAAAGTCACAAAATGCGACTCCGACACAAGGTAGGAGCCGTTTTCTTCCTCAGCAAAGGTGTTTTTAGTGATTTGGTTTAAGATAGTAACAAAAGTAAGGGCGGAAATAATAACGCCAAAAACTACCAAAGACACTCTTGTATGATTTTTTAGTAATCTCATACGTAATCTATTATAGCATAGGGTGGCGGAAGGCTGTCAAGTGTGGTATAATCTAGGAAATCCCCGAGTGGCGGAATTGGTAGACGCGCTAGCTTCAGGTGCTAGTGTCTTTCCGGACATGCTGGTTCGAGTCCAGTCTCGGGGACCATTTTTTTAGTGTCTGAAGGCGAACCAGGCGCCGGCGGAGAGGATAGTGACGACGAATACAGTCATGGAAAAAGTGGAGGTGGCGAAGGAGACGCTGGCAGCGCTGAGGGCGCCGGAATCTGGGGCGCCAACCTTGGTGGCGATGGCGAAGCCAGAGAAGCTCTTGGTCTTGAACGTGATGGTGTGAGCCTCGGTGTCGTAGCTTTCAATCTCAATGATTTCATATTCATCGCCGTCGCCGATGTTGTGGACGAGGACGACTTTGGAGACGTCAACGTCGTCGGCGAGTTTCAGAGTGATGGTAACGTAGCCGCCTAACTCGTGAAGTTGGTTAGACCAGACATCAGTACTATCAGCCTTACCCTTGTAGAAAATGTTGAAAAAGTCAATATCTAGGAAATTAGAGATAGCGTAGCCTTTGGCAGCTTCGTCAAAACCAGCGATTTTACCAGCTTCTGGCTGGACATCGGTGACGGAAATACGTGCAGTACCGCCGCCTAGTGCGGAGGAACTGAGGCTGACCGTGCCACCAGCGACAGCATCGGAATTGACATTAATCACATCGGCAGTCTTAGTGAATACGGCTGCAAAGTGGATATGCGTCTGTGGCATAATAAAGACATATTGGTTAGGAGTGGCTTGAGGTTCTAGCGGCTGGCCGTTGGCGCTGACGCTAGTTAATTGGTAACCATACTCTGGAACAAATTCAAAGACCACCCTGGAGCCTGGACGGATAGCTGCCCAGCCGGAGCCATTTTTAAGACCGTAGCGGTCGGCGCCTTCTAGGACGTAGTTGCTAGGGTCAACAAGGTTACCATCGGCATCGTAAACGGCGATAATCTTAGCATAGCCATGCTGGATAAGAGCGTCCTCATCATCAATGTCGGTGGCGCCAGGATTAGCCCAGATGATAGTATAAGTCTCAGCACCGCCGGAAAGCGTGAAACCGAGGGCGTAAGTAGCCTGTTCTGATACAGTGATACTATAACGGTCCTCACCGAGAGAGGTGAATGGAGTGTCAGTGCCGTTAACAGTAACGGCGTCTAAAGTGTAGCCAAAGAGCGTGCTATATTCAATGCCGAAACCAAATTTAATGACGTGGTTGCCGAGGGTACTATCATAATTAACGGTGCCGCCGGTGCTGGGTAGCTGGTGTTCATCAAATTCAATGTTGCCTTCTAAATATTGCTGACCGCTGGCAATAGTGATAGTAGATGACACAGGGTCTCCAACGGCGGCGAAAGCGGCGTTAGACTTTAAGACTGGTAAAGCGAAACTTGCGACGCTGAAAAACAGAGCGGCAAGGAAACGAGATAGTTTTTTCATAGATGACTCCATTTATTACCTTTAGTATAATACAATTACTATAGCGATGTCAAGCATTTTGTGGGAGGTGAATATGCCAAAAATTTTGTGATATAAATAGAGTAGGCAGGCAGCATCCACCGGCGGAAGTTCTGGCCGGGATGGGATGTTGTTAGCAAACGAGTACGCTCTTGGGTCGTAAACCAAACGCTCATCACGAGGGGTGCGCAACCGGCAAAGTGCGTAAGAGAGGCACGAAGGGACGCGGTGAGAAAACGTCGCGAGACCGCCACAGGAAAGTGGCTGGCGATACGACAAGTAGGCGGCGGTTCAAGGTAGCATTCCAAACGCCGAGGTTACTACGGTGGCCAAGGACGTAAAAGTCGTACTTTAATATCCGCGCTCTGTATGACCTGAGGTTTACCGCGCCGGCAACGTGAACTCTGGTAGTCAGAACGACGCGCAGAATGGCTACTATTGGTCCTCCTCGGCCTATCCTAGCAATTCTAACAACGCGTACAACCTGAACTACGATACGTCCAACGTGAACCCTCAGAACAACAACAATAAGAACAACGGTTTTCAAGTACGTTGTTTGGCTGCGCGGTAGGGGGGCGTGGCATGTTTGCCCAGGATTGCTAGAACAATGTCTGCCTAATATTCTATTCCACCCTTGCTTAGGATTTTCTTGATAAACTTATGGGCATTCATATGGGTGGAATAGCCCATGTAAGAGATAATGCTCTCCGCTTTTTTTATGCCAAGCAAAAAACCCTCCATAGCGGCATAAGCATTACCTTTGAAACGTTTGGACGGCAAGAGGCAGTTGATAAAAACGCGCATGCCAAGGAACTCACAACCATGTTCAATGGGCTGAATATAGAACTTTTTGGGGTGAAGCTTAAGACCAATGCTACGCAGGTAATCACGAATAACTCCTGCGTCCACAAGAGCCTGTGGCAATTCTTCCTCGGTAACGACAATATAGAAGTCGTCAACGTAGCGGCCGTAGTGCTTATAGCCAAGCGTCATGGTGACAAAACGGTCAAACTGGTCAAGATAAATGTTAGAAAGTAGCTGCGATGATAGATTACCAATAACGATGCCGAAGCCAAGAGGCTGGCAGAACAAGCTCTTAGTGCTAGGCAAGTCACCCCATTCTCCGACAGATGGACGAATGCGCACGCCGTCAACTGGGTCGTCAAAAATCACCTCGTGCCAGAGGTATTTTAGAAGTTGGAATTTGTCGCCGCCGTGAGGAAATTGAACTTTGGCCCCGGCAATAGCGCGGTCAAAAAGCCGCTGACGAGAAAGGCTCATAAAATAGCCTTCCAAATCAAACTTAAGCACATGACCTTTGCGTTTACCCCCGAGTGTAACCTGACGCATATCTTTTTGAAAGCACTTGATACCATAGAGAGTGCCCTTGTATTTGCGGCAGGAAAAAGACCGCTCTATAAAGCGTCGGTCCCACCAATCGTAGCACATATCGTAAATCAATCGGTGAACGAGGCGGTCCCGGAAAGAGGCGGCAAAAATCTCACGACGAACTGGCTTAGTGACGATAAAAGCAATGCCGCGACGAGGCTTATAGTGACGATTAACAATGTCGTTAGTCAGCCAAGCGATGCGTTTTTTCCAAAAGGCTTCAAACATAAACTCATCTCTGGTGCGAAGTTTGCCTTTTCTGGTCTCAAAGAATGCCCTAGTCAACTGCTTTTCTAGCCAAGCGTGGCTAATTTTCAGTTTTCTGGCGCTTGACTTTGTCAATGCGTTTCTGCTCATGGATAATAGCAGCCTCAACTTTTTCTAATTGTTTAGCGATTTGGTCAACTTTTTTGACGGTGAGTAGGCGCATAGAAATGACGGAAATCATATAGCCGTTTAGCTGCCAGCGGTCGTTCATCATACGCGCCAGCGCTTGCTCTGGAGATATAAGCCCCACCACGGCGTCATTTAATGCTAGTACCATATCAACCGTCAGTTTATCCATCGGCTCGCCATAGACGCGGGAAACCTTGTTATCCATCACGGCGACTGGACGATGGACGACATCGTTTAATTTTAGGATTTCTGCTTTTAAGTCTGGCCAGATGGCGGACGGCTGGATGGAACGCTCTAGCATTTCCCAGAGCATATCGTCCTCTTTAACCATCCGGTTGAACTCCTCGGCGGTAACCTTATTTTTGAGGCAGATTTTAGCATAATCGTCGGTCTGTAATGTTTGATAGCCGAGCTGTTCAGCCTCGTTTAAGCATTTTTCAATGCTAGGAATCCTAATGGAACCGTATTTGGACGGCGAATTGTAATCGTCATCCTCCCAAATCCGAATATTTTTTTCTGGACGGATACGCGGGACGATAATCTTGGCGTAGTAAACGACCGAATGGCCAATGATTCTCCACCATTTTTTGTCACTACGATACAAGTGAACACAGTTGTCGTTGTTTTCCTCGAGTTTGGAGATTTTGTTTTTGCGCTCGTTAGACTCGCGCTGAAGACGTTTTTTCTCTACCACTGTGGCCAGAGCTTTAGCCTTTTTGATGTCAGCCGTGGTTTTGAGATTGGTACTCGGTGCCGATGTCGTTGTTTTCTGTTCGCTCATTCTCTTGATTGTAGCACAACGCGTGCGGTACGACAACAATTTTTCTTTTTGGCTGTGATTTTATGTGCGGATTTTTTGGATGATCAGAATGTTGACAGACCTTCTACTTTAACCATTCTTTTTTGAAGGCAGAAAACCTGGGCAAACATGCCACGCCCCCCTACCGCGCAGCCAAACAACGTACTTGAAAACCGTAGTACTTACTGCTGCTGTCCTGAGGGTACACGAAGGACGTATCGTAGGCCAGGTAGTACGCGTAGTTAGAATTGCTAGGATAGGCCGAGGAGGACCAATAGTAGCCATACTGCGCGACGAGCTGACTACCAGAGTACACGGCGCCGGCGCGGTAAAGAGAGATAGGGTAGCTATCTAGGGTCTGGTAACCAGTATTAGTGGAGGTGTTGCCAGTAAAGCCAAGGTAGGCGTTGGTGAGGTTATTCCAGCTGACTTCCCAATCAGTGGCGCCAGAGGTTTTGTTACTAGTTGGTAGGCGCCAACCGGCTGGGCAGATGGAGCCATCTATATCGCCGGAGGTCTGGGTCTGCGAACCTTGCCCAGCGGTGGCACCGGTCCAGTTGTAATAGTATTCTGTGTTACCAGAGATGTCACCAGAGTAGCTGTAGCGAGTGATGCCGGAGAGAGGTTTAGTATTACCATTAATAACATAGTTATATGTATTATTGCTGCTTGTGTAGTAGCCAGACACGCCGGAAGCGAAGCTGCTATCGGTAATCTCAAAGGTGGAGCCATCATTCTTAGAGCCAATGCCACGCTTACTGTTATTATAGAGACCGAGGAGGTCGTAAGCGAGGTTGTCTGTCATCCAGCAGTTGCCGTCGGCAAGTTTCCTCACCGTATAGGATTTCTTAGTGCCAGTACCATCAGCATCACGGTCATCTAGGAGGGTAGTTTCTGGAATTTGGTTGGTGCCGTCGGCGGTGGCGGTGTAGTTTGATGCGTGGGCTTTGTCAATAATGTTTAAGCTAGATTTATTGGTGCTGACTTCCGAAGCAGATGGAGCGTAGACGCTAGCGCAGACTTCTGGAGTCATTTCCTGCATAGTGGCGATTTGGTAGAATAATGGGAGTGGAGTTTTGACCGTAACGGTCATGTCGTAGGTCTTGCTGAATGGAGTGACGGTAACGGTGAGTGGAAGGTCCTCACCATCAGCGGCATCGGCTGGGAGGGTGCAGGTAATGACAAGGTTGCCAGCGGCAGTGCTGACCTCATTTACTGTACAAGCATAACTCTCTGCGCCTTCACCGACGGTGACGGTGATGTCACTAGATGCGAGGGCGGTACTGGTGTAGAGGTCCGTTACAATAGTGAGGGTTTCTCCCGGCTCGGCAGTAGCAGGATAGACGGCGGATGTGTCAAAGGAACCAGTGGTGGCATCTGGAATGACTTCGTAGACTACATTACCAGTATAGGTACCAGACTTTAGGTTCATGTTGGCACTGACACCATATTTGACGTTCAAGGTATCACCACCAGAAGGAGTAGCAGAGCTGCTACTTGCTACCATGTATGGATCAGACTTTAGTGGGACAGCACCATAGGAAGTACCATTGTCTAGGCTTAGTCCCCAAGTGTTCATGGAGAGGGCAGTAGGATTATCTAGAGTGCCAGCGGTAGCTGGGATGAAGGTGGAACTGGTGGTATCGCCGTCTTTGTATAAGGCATTGCCTGGGTTATCTTCACTATAATCAGTGCTTCTGTCCATGAAGACGTAGAGTTTATAGCCGTCTGGGTTATTAGTGATGGTGGTGACAGTATCTGAAGCAGTGGCAGTAGTGGCAGTAGGGAAGGTTTCTAGGTCAATGCTGACAGTGCTGGCGGACTGGACGGAAGTAGTATAGCCGGAAGCGCTGAAGTTAAAATGGAGGGTGTCAGCGTTAGAGAGGCTGGTTGGGGCGAAAACGGACGAGGCCATAAAAGCAATAAAGAAGGCTCCGCCAAAAACCATAGCAGAGCGAGCCAGAATGTTAGATTTTTGTTCTATGCGCATAATAAATTTTCTTAAATAACCTTCTTATGCTTTCTATTATATATGAGCTAAATGAAAAAGCAAGAGCTTTTTTGGATTTTTTTAGACTTTTTTGTAAAACGGTCCGTACTTTTTATAAAAATGTACTATACTAGAGTTGTATTACGATGATGGTAATGCAAACGGAGAAATACCTAAGCGAATCCCTCTTTTTTATACATGAAATATAGAGGGCGGTGTCCCGCATATTACACTGCAGGTCCTGCCCTCATTGCTTATAATTATACACCAACTATTTCTCAAAATCAATAACCTTTCCGCTTTTCGTGATAATTTTCAAGCGTTTTATACTTTTCTTGCTTGTAAATTGTTTTTCAAGCTCTCTCAAACATTTTACTTGATGTCTTTTAGTATGCCTGAGATCTATAATGACGTTCGGTGATTGTTTTAAAGCTTTCTGGATAGTATTCTCCATCAATTGATTACCCCCACCTATCGGTGCTTTCATCTCCCATTTAGCACCGCCCATCCTAATATCTGGGGTATGTACGCCTTTGATATTGCTTGTAGGTATAAGGTCAACATCAAAACCCTGTTCAGTTAGAAAAACTGCGGTGGCATTCTCGTGTGCTTTTAGGACTACGCCATTGGGGGTTATTTTGCCTTTTTTATTCATCGGCGCGACATATTTTAGCATAATTTCAGTGTAGCCAAGCAGATGTAAAAACGCAAGCACAAGGATTTTATTTTGTAGTGTAAAACGACAGGTGGCAGCGGGCGAATTTCTTGGTTTTTTGGTAAATAAGGTCCGGGAAAAGCAATTTAGGGTCAATCGTCTCGGGATGCGACAAAACCAGCTGGCCATGAGCGGCCAGATGCGACGCCAGAGGCGCAAAATCAGCGGCAGAAAACGCGTCATAGGGCGGGTCAATAAATATCAGGTCAAAAACACCGGGGATTTCGTCTGTGGTACTGGCGGTGATTTTTAGCTTAATGATTTCCGCCTGATTCTCCACCCCTAGCGCCCGGATGTTATCAGAGACGGCGGACACGTCGCGGTCCACAAAAACGGCCGCTAGAACGCCGCGGGAAAGGGCTTCTAAGCCTAGCGCGCCAGAACCGCAGTAGCAGTCCAGTACGCGCTCGGCGCCGCTCAAAGGGCCTAAGGTGTTGAATAAGGCCAGTTTTTCGCGGTCCCCCATCGGGTGAGTACCAGTGCGCGGCACAGCCAGCCTCCGCCCCCGGAACTTACCAGAGGTGATGCGCACAGAGCTGGCGGAGGTAACAGGGGCGGCAGAAGCAGCAGACATTAAGACTCCGCCTCCTTAGGCAAGCTAGACAGCCAGCCAATAGTAATCATCTTGACTATCTCTGGCAGCAAAATCTCTTTGGACTCTAAGGCCAGCTCCGCATTCCAGCCCTTTTGGCGGAAGCGGTCGTACATCTTGAGGCTGTCAATCTTATGGAGCGATTTATAAAACTCTGCCTTAAGATCCAATTCCGCGGCGTGCGCCTTCAGCTGCTGCAGCTCCGCCGGCTTCAAAACAGGGGTCAGTGCCTTGTTTCGCAGTGGCGCGGCCACCAAAGCCACCCCATATTCAAAAGCGATATGCTTGGTCATCAGCCCCTCCGCACCCCAGTAAAGCCAGTTGTTGCGCGCCGCCTCCGCCAGACTATCACCACGCATAATGCCCTTAATCGGCTGGCCAAAAATGGTGGCATACTCTTTTTCGGACATCAGTTCTTTTACCGCCTCTTGATACGGAAAATGGTGGGCCGGCGTGAGGCCATCAGTGATGACGTGGGCCAGCCAAGCTGCCTCAAAACTGGCGCGGACGCGGTCGCCCGCCTTTAAGGCCTTCCGCAGATTATACTGGTGGTCTAGCATCTCTTTGACTAATTTGCCATCGTCAGCATCCGGCAAGATAAAATGGAGCGACTCGTCCTGACCGGGAGATTTACGCTTCAGGCCGTCTGGACCCCGCATCCCCTCAAAATAGATGATCTCCTTAGCCGATGGAAAATCTACCTCTGGCACAAGCTGCGTCAGCCAAGCCCTGGCGGCACGGTCCAGACGCTGATGCGTGCCAGTAAGTTTGCCGCCGCGTTTAGAATGTTTCAAAAGCCCAATCGTGGAATACATAATACTAGTTCCTCAAACAGCCAATCGGCACTACAAAAATCCCTTCCTCTGCCCGATAAGCATAATTAGTTGCTGCCGTCAGTATCATTAGGAACGACGGCTGGTGCATTACATCAGCGTCAATGTTGCTAGCAAATTTCTTTAGTGACAAAAGACCTTCATTTATAGATATTTCATCCGTGCCAAGCTTAATCTCTATAGCGCCCCATCTCCCGTCAGCTAGGTGTATCACTGCGTCGCTTTCCCGCCCAGCTTTGTCACGATAGTAATAAAGACGGCCACCTAAACTTTCGGCATAGACTCTCAAATCGCGCAACGCCATTGACTCAAATATTAGCCCAAATGTCTTGTGGTCCTTGCGTAAATCTTTTTCTGAAGCCAGAAGTGCAGCGGCGGCTAAAGAAGGGTCGGAGAAATTACGTTTTACTCCAGCCCTCACGGTGGTTTTACTCCTAAGTTGTGGCGACCAAGGCTCAATATTATCTAAGATATAGATGCGCTCCAAGATGTCAAGATACGTTGACAAGGTTTTGTCGCTAATCGGCTCGCCAGCCTGCTCGGCATCCGCCATGATGGTCTGCAAAGACACTGGCGAGGCAATGTTGCGCGCAAGACTCCTTAGCACTACACGCATTTTGACCGGCGAAAATGCCACATCATTTTCTGGATTATCAAAAGTCCGTTCGCTGAGAACTGCCTCCAGATAATCTCTGGCCATCTTGCCAGCATCCTCCACTTTGCGCCGAACGCTCATTGGCCAGCCTCCACGCAAGCAAAGGCGAGCGATGTCCTCCAAGTTCAGCTCAGATACGCCCGAGATTTTTTTGGTACCATCAAAGAGTTTTTTCAGCGAAACACTGCCATTAGAATCTCCAGATTCAAATAGCGTCATCGGCCGCATCACTATGCGCACAATACGTCCAGCTCCAGAATGCTTTGGTTTGTTTTTCTTAGGCGTGACGGAGCCAGTGAGGATGTACTGCCCGGTAAGTCCGCTCTTGTCTACATCGTAGCGAATTGCATCCCAAAGCGCCGGAGCATCTTGCCATTCGTCAATCAGCCGAGGTTTAGCACCATCCAATAAAATAGCCGGGTCGGTCCTAGCGATAATTCTATTATTCTCTGCGGTTGCCGGATTTTGTATCTCAATGAAGCTATTTGCAACGCGCCGAGCGGTGGTTGATTTTCCGCACCATTTACAGCCCTCCAACGAAACGGCGCCATATAGGCGTAGATTTTCTTTGAGGGTTTTATCCATCAATCTTGGGATATAATCTTTAATTTCCATATTAGCTTCATTATATCACAACATATTCAAAAAAGCAAAACCTCTATAACGGGGGTAATTCCGGATTTTGCCTGGGCTTCATTCCGGATTTTGCCTAGGTTTCATTCCGGATTTTGGCTGTGCGTCAAGGATTAGTTTAAGATGGTGAGCTTTTGGTAATGGAAAATGCCGGCGGATAGCTCCTGGTAATTTGTAAGGTAGGCAGGGTCTTGCTCAAGGTTTTTGACAATGGCGGCGACCTGCTTTCTGGCGGCGGCGATGAGGGCCGTATCAGAGAAGGAAGCGATGTTGAGGTCCAGTGCGCCGTGTTGGAGAGAGCCGTAAATCTCGCCGGGACCGCGGAGCCTTAAGTCTAATTCGGCTAGCTTGAAACCGCTGTCTGTGGCCTCCATGGCCTTCAAGCGGCGGGTGGGTTGGTCGGCCTTGGAAATCAGATAGCAGTAGCTCTGGTCCTGACCACGACCGACGCGACCCCTTAGTTGGTGGAGCTGGGCTAGGCCGTAATTTTCCGCATCCTCTATCACCATAACAGTGGCGTTTGGCACGTTGACGCCGACCTCCACGACAGTAGTGGAAACCAAAATGTCAATCTTGCCGGCCGCAAACTTGCTCATAATTTCGTCTTTTTCAGCGGGCTTCATCTTGCCGTGGAGAAACTCAATGCGCTGTTTCTGAAACAATTCCTGGAGCTTTTTGGCTTGACGCTTAACAGAGGCGACCTCAGATGAGGTGCCAGTATCCTCAATAGCGCGACAAATCCAGTAAATCTGGTGGTTTTTTGCGATTTCCTGGTGAATTTTGGGGTAGAGGGTGGCTTTTTTGTCGGTTTCTTTTATTACTTTGGTTTCAATTTTTTGGCGACCCTTTGGCAGCTCGCTGATGGTGGAAATGTCTAAATCGCCAAAAACGGTGAGCTGGAGAGAGCGCGGAATAGGGGTGGCGGTCATAGATAACAGATGCGGGGCGAGGTTTCTTGGCGTTTTTAAGAGGAGTTTCTGGCGCTGTTTGACCCCAAAACGGTGCTGTTCGTCAATGATACAGAGGGCGAGATTATGAAAAATCGTGTCATCGGTGAGGATGGCGTGGGTGCCGATGATGAGGTCGGCGGTGCCGGTGGCTATCTGTTCTTTGACGGTTTCTTTGTGCTTGGTGGCACCGATTAGAAGCGCAGTTTTGACCCCTAAGGGGCTTAAAATCTTGTCTAAGCCCTCGGCGTGCTGGGTGGCCAAGATAGACGTAGGCGCAATTAAAGCCACCTGAGCACCGCTCTTAATGGCCTGGAAGGCCGCTATGGCAGCCACGACAGTCTTGCCGGAGCCAACATCCCCTTGTAACAGGCGGCTCATAGGCGTGGTTTTTTCCAAATCTTGGAGAATGTCCCAGGTGGCGCGCTTTTGGGCGTCTGTGAGGGTGAAAGGGAGGGTTTTTAGGAGAGCCTTGGTGTTTTTAGCCTCAAATTTGAGCGGGGCGGCGCGGAGCTTTTTAGCGGCGGCCTTAGAGAGGGCGGAGGCTAAGATGAGGCCCAGGAGCTCCTCGTAGGCGAGGTATTTTCTGGCGGCTTCTGCTTCCCTTTCCGTATCTGGGAAATGGGCGGAATAGAGCGCGTCTTTTCTGGCGGCGGGCCGCACAAAACTGGGGGCGTTTTCTAGTGGCAGGAGGTCTGGAATTTGGTTGAACTGCGGGCGGAGTCTATCAAAAAACTTGACGAATTGCTGAGATTTGACACCGGACCTCTGGGGATAAACGGGATGGAGGTGGCTGGTTTCGGCGGCGACATCCTCGGCTAGAATAGCGGAGGGGTTTTGGAGCTGGTATTTATTAGCCTTGAAGGCGTATTCTCCGGTAAAATAGTATTCTTTTTTCTCGTCAAATTGCTTGACGCGGTAGGGCTGATTGAACCAAACGGCTTTGATGCTGCCGGTTTCATCAGCGATGGTGCCACTCGTGATAGTGAAATTGCGGCGACGAGTATAGACGGTCTTTAAGTCTGCGATTTTACCCTTGATGATGACCTTGCCGGGCTTTAGATCGGCGATTTTGACGGCAGTCTGGTAGTTTTCGTAATCTCTAGGCAGAAAATATAGCAAATCGCGGACGGTGATGATGCCGGATTTTTTGAGGCTCTCGGCGGTTTTTTCGCCGATGCCTTTTATAGCGGTGACCTCCTGGTATAAATCCATAAGTACATTATAATAAAAAAGGTCGCTTTTTGCGACCTTTTTTGTGCTTTGCGCTGAAGCGCGCCCACCCTGGGGCACATTGTTTTGTTTTAATCCGCTGTTTTTGTTTTTGAGTCTCCACACTCCACTAACTTAGCAGTGGAACCCCTGTGAAGCGTTTCAGCTTATGCTTATTGTAAGCTTAAGCGACGATTTTGTCAAGAGGTTTATTTAGCCCATTCTGAATACTTATGCTTGTATTTCAATTTTGGCTTTGTTATAATGGTTTTACAAGACGTCCGCGGAGAAGCTAAAATCTTACCAATTCTAGCTTGAACAACCTCGGCTTACGGCCGTGCGAGCTTGTACCCGGTTTATATTATTAAACTAAACAGGAGTTCGTATGGACGGATACTTGAAATCTTTGCCAAAAAAGCCTACAATAAGCATAAGTAAAATATTTAATCAGGAGCGATTAATGTCGCCAACAAAAATTACTACTAAAAATCCCGTAGATGTTACTAATTGGACGCGAGAAAAATTAGCTTCACATCTTGACGAAAGATTTTTGGAGTTAAAAAGTGCGCAAGCTTCTGATTCGCTTTTAACAATAGAGGAGGCTCGCCGCGATTTCAAACAGAGGTTGGCCTCCTATAATGTATAATGTAAAATTATTACCTTCTGCCAAACAAGATATTGACAGAATATTCTTTTATATCGCTGACGATTTAGCGAAACAGAAAAAAGAAGTTGTGGTAACTGCAGTAGTTTACTCGCGTAGAAATTTGAACAAAATAATTTAGAGCCCTTTTAGGCTGGTTTTTTGGACAATTAGACCAAACCTTATGCTTTATTTTACAGGGAAAATGTGTTATAATTAAGGTACTATGTTTGTTGACACTGCCAAAGTTACCGTAAAAGCTGGTAAAGGCGGCGATGGCGCCGTCTCGTTTCGGCATGAAATTTATATTCCTAAAGGCGGCCCGGACGGTGGTGACGGTGGCCGCGGCGGCTCGGTGATTTTCAAAGCAGACAAAGACACCAACACGCTCCTAGATTTTCGCTATAATCCGATTTTGACCGCCGAGGATGGCAAAAATGGTGCCGGCCAGCGCTCTGCCGGCCACTCCGGCAAAGACCTTGTCGTAGAAGTTCCTATTGGCACCATAGTCTATCGCGATGGTCAGCCTATCGCCGATTTAACCCATGATGGCGAAACCGCCGTCATCGCTAAAGGTGGCGACGGTGGTTTTGGTAATGCGCATTTTAAGTCCAGCACCCGCCAGGCCCCTAGAATCGCCGAAGTCGGCGAGCCGGGCGAGGAGTTTGAGGCTGAGCTAGAATTAAAGCTCCTGGCCGATGTCGGCTTGGTCGGCTTGCCCAATGCCGGTAAGTCTACTTTTCTTTCTGTCGTCACTAACGCCAAGCCAGAAATCGCCGACTATCCTTTTACCACCATCACGCCTAACCTTGGCGTCGCCACCGTCGATGGCAAAGACCTCCTTATCGCCGACATCCCTGGTCTAATTGAAGGCGCCTCCGAGGGTAAGGGCTTGGGTCACGCTTTTCTGCGCCACGTTGACCGCACTGCAGTTTTGCTCCACTTAATTGATGCTTATGCCGACGATGCCGGCCAAGCTTATGAAACCATCCGTCACGAGTTGGCCAAATATCACGATTTGAAAAATCGCCCAGAAATTGTCGCGCTGACCAAGACTGAGGGCTTAGATGCCGACATTATTGAGCTTCAAAAGCAAAGCATCCTTGCTAAAAATCCCGATGCCACAATTTATGCCATTTCTTCTGCCGCCCACCAGGGTCTTACCGAGCTACTTCGCGCTTTGAAGCAAACGGCGGAGCAGACGGCAAAAGAAGCGCAGCCTAAAACTCCGGCTGATTTGCAGACTAGTAGCAGCCAAGCAAACGGTCAAGCAGCTGACGAGCCTCTTCCGGTCATTTCCCTTAGCCCTAAGGCACTGAAAGATACTTGGACTGTTGAGCAGCAGGGCGATAAGTTCATCGTCAAAGGCGAAAAAATCGAAAAATTTACCCGCCGCACCGACCTTAATAATTATGCTTCCTTGAACCGCCTTCGCGATATTATGAAAAAACTCGGCATCCGCGCCGAGCTGACCACCAGAGGTGCCAAAGATGATTCTATCATCGAAATCGCCGGCAAAGAGTTCACCCTTGTCGAGGAGGACTGGTAATGCCAAAAATTAAATTCACTATTATCACCCTATTCCAAGAAGCCCTGGCGCCGTACCTTGATACTTCCATGATGCGAAAAGCTACCGAAAACGGCATCGCCGAGTTTAATTTTGTCAATCTCAGAGATTTTGGCCTCGGCCCGCATAAGTCTGTGGACGATACCCCTTATGGCGGTGGCGACGGTATGGTTCTACGGTGCGAGCCGGTCTATGCCGCCATCGAGAGCGTTAAAGAAAAGGATCCATCCGCCAAAGTCATCCTGCCTACGCCTGCCGGCGAGCTGTGGACTCAAACGCGCGCCAAGGCACTGGCAGGCCTTAGCGACCAAGAAAGTCAACAGCCTAGCCACTTTATTATTTTATGTCCGCACTACGAAGGTTATGACCAGCGTATTTTAGATATCGTAGACTACCCCATCTGCCTCGGCCCTTACGTTTTAACCGGTGGTGAACTTCCGGCGCTAGTCATCATTGATAGTATCGTTCGCCTTATCCCGGGCGTTTTAGGTGGCGAAACCTCCGCCGAGATTGAAAGTTTTTCTGAAGGTGACAACATTGAATACCCGCAGTACACCAAGCCTGCCGATTTTCGCGGCAAAAAAGTCCCCGACATCCTTCTCTCTGGCCATCACGAAAACGTCGCCAAGTGGCGCAAATCCCACGAAACTAGGCTCAAATAGCTATAAGCCATATAACACATTTTCTCTGTAAAATAAAGCATAAGGTCTAGCGGCCGTGGATGTAGGTGTAGTTGGCAGCTTCGGCGGCAGAGATGGTCTTAGATCCAACGCGACCCCAGCCGGCGATGCCATTCATATCAGAAATCACAATAGAACCATCAGCATTGACACCGGTAACTACACCGACGTGGCCGAGCCAGCCAGCAGAAGTCTGGAATACGGCGCCATAAGCCGGGGTACGATTGACATTGAAGCCGGCGGCGCGGGCGGCGGCAGCCCAAGTATTAGCGTTGCCGAGGTTAGAAGGCAATTGGTAGTTACCGCCCATATTGTCGTGGCGCCATTGCCAAGCGTACCAAGTACACCAACCGTACGCATATTTATTACCGGAAGCATAAGAGGCGGCATAGTGATAACCAGTGGAGGCACTGCTAGTGGAGCCACCACTGTAACTATAGGAAGTGGTTGGGACGACATATTCTGGGCGTTCAGTCTCTGGTAGAATACCTCTTGGAATCAAAATCACAGTATCTGCGGCAAGATTTTGGTCTTTTTCAAGGTCATTAACGGCGATGATTTCGGCGGCGGAAGATTTATATTTGTCGGCTAGGCCGTCAACGTTTTCGCCACTCTTAACTTTGTAGGCGATGCCTGGCATAGTCGGAATTAATAAGCTCTGGCCAACGGAAACATCAGTGGTCTTAAGGCCGTTAGACCAGCGAATTTGGTCGGTAGTAATGCCGTAGCGCGCGGCGATAGCTTCTAGGTTTTCACCGTCTTTAACGGCATATTGGATAACACCGCGAGAAATGCCAGCAAGATTGACGGCGATAGGCTTCTGGATTTTACCGGAATCATCGGCGGTCTGGGAATTTTGCTGCAAGAGCGCCACTGTATCATAGTTGGTCTGCGCGAGGTTGGCAGAGGCCAGATTCATACTATCGGCCATCTCTGCAACCATATAGAATTGATTGACTTGGTCGGCAGAAATCTGAGCACCACTGGAAACGATGGAACGGACGTTCATCGTATCGTCAGAAGATGTAGTTTTGTCAAGCGAGCCAAAATAAGCCACGCCGAAAACGGCAAGGAGTACGAAAATATAGGCCCAGTTGCGTTTTAGAGAGTCTAATTTCTTGGATTTTTTTGCCGTCATAACTGAATGCCACAGAGGTTTCTACACTTGTCGATGATATTCTGGTTGTGTTCAGCCTCTGTGTAACTATAATACATCACACCGTCGTCTCCTGTCAAGAAGTAAAGGTAAGAGGTATCAGATGGGCTGGCGACGGCAAGCAGAGCTGATACGCCTGGATTGCAGATAGGGCCAGGAGTGAGACCAAGGGATTTTCTGGTATTATACGGGTTGTCTAATTCTAATGCGGCAACGTTATCGGTGTAGATTTCACGGTTTGGATCGACTAAATCTAGGGCGTATTGTAGAGTAACGTCAGAACCTAGTTGGATATTCTGGGCGATACGAGAGTAAAATACTTGAGCTACCTTTGGCTGCTCGCTCCAATCAGAAGCTTCACGTTGAACGATGGAGGCTAGAGTAATCCCCTGGTACAAGGTCAAATCTCTGGCGGCATATTTATTAATAAGATCGTTTCCGGAGACGGTTTCCCACATCGCTTCTAGCGCAGTGATGATGATTTTTTCAACGCTGTCGGTCTTATAAAATTCATAGGTATCGCCAAAGAGGAAACCTTCTAGTGGCTCGGCGCCGTATTGGTTGCTGACTGGTGCGGTCTCTAGAAGCTTTCGGATGTTGCTGCTTTCGTCGCGGTAATTTTTGGCGAAGGCAGCCTCTACTTCAGCGGTGGAATAACCAACTTTAATGAGGTCTTGTTTAATATCTCTCACTGTCTCGCCTGGGCGAATCATGAAGCTAAAGACATTGGGATTTTTAGCACCCTCTTTGAGTTGGGTAGCGATAGCTTTAACGTCCATAGTGCGGCGGAATTGATAATCGCCGATTTTGACTTGATCGGCGTAACCATTAGTGCGCATATAAATCTGAAAAGCAAAAGAACTTTTAATGAGGCCGGCAGATTCTAGCCCGTCACCGATAATTTCGACGGTGTCGCCATCATTGACGGTGAAATCAATGAAATCACAGCGCGTATCGCCTTCTAAATCATTGCAATTAGGAACATCATAAATAGCGCCCAGTGCGGAATTATACCAAGAGAAAGCTACTAGACCGCCGATGCCGGTGGCGAGCACTAATACTAGCAAGATGGCAACGAATTTTTTGAGCATACTGGAATTCCCTTCTTTTTTAGCCTTTACAACTTGGCGATCGGCAGAGGTGGCATTATAGCGCGTGGTGCTCTGGGTGAGTCCGCTTTTATCGCCGGCGACAGCTAGATTCTCAATGAAATCTTGGAGGATGATGGCGGCGGCTTCAGAATCAATTTCTTCTTTTTTGTAGGCTTTTTTGCGAGATTTTAGACGATTCTCGGCCTCCACAGAAGTGAGGCTTTCGTCCTGAAACTTAATCTTAGCATCAGGGACGACTTGCTTTAGCTGACGGGCAAAGGCCTTGACGTATTCAGATTGCCTAGTTTCATTACCTTCATTACTGCGCGGTAAGCCTAGAACAAACCAATTGGTGTTATGTGCGCGAGCTAGGCGGGCGATTTCGGTGTATTCATAGCCATTATTAACAGTAATGGTAGTGCCGGGTACCGCGATGCGTACTGCACTATCAGCAGTAGCAACGCCAATGCGTCTGGTTCCAACGTCTAAGCCGATGATTTTCATGTTACTCCTCCACTTTTAGTTCAATGGTGATTTTATTTGGATCTGATGGGACTTTATTTACCCAGAAGAATGAAGTTTTAATATTGACCGAGCTGACGCCGTTAATGGACTTTAATAATGATTGAACTTCGCCGACTTTTTTGCCTTTGGATTTTTCTAGGATGTCTTCTTCGGTGACTTTTGGACCGATTTGAGTGGAGCTTTTGAGTTTGGCGGCGTAGTCGCCTTTATCCGACTTGGTGAAATTCTCAAAGAATGGCTTATCTACGGCGTAAATCCTCTGGTCTGATGGTAGGTTTTGGCCGGCTTTATCCTTAATGAAAGTCTCTAGCGCAGTCTTGTCGACGGCATAAAGAGTGTAAGTGGTAGTAGCCTCAATTTTTGGCGTAACACCAGATTTTACTTCCTCGCCGACAGCTGGAGTGGATTTTGGATCGGAGGTGTTAACTTCTAGACTGGAGTCAATGATGACCATATCCTCGCCGAATTGATTTTTAAGTTCAGATTTACCGTCTTCTTTACTAGTGTTTTCTAACTTTTCTTTGGCTTTATTGAAATCTTCTTCGGAAACGACGGTGACCATATTAGTGGTGCCGCCAGCGAAAGCAGAAGGATTGTAAATCTTGTATGATTTAGTCATACTAGTGTCGGCATTAGTGCTCCAACCAGAATCATGCACGCCGATATTATAATCTGCGCCGGAATTATCAGCCTGGACCGTTACTTTAGCGGTCCGCAGACAACCCTCACGAGAGAATTTGTCGCTGTTGTAATTTTCACATTCTTTGTCAGACTCTGGGTAAGAGACAGAAGCGCCGGCGGTGACCGTATAAGAAAGGTTGCCATAGGTAAATTTAGTGCCGTCTATAATGCGAAGTGGAATACCTTCTGCATCGGCATTAAGATAGGCAGCAACAAGCAGTGCACCGGTAGCTTTTTCGCCGATGTCTTTTTGACCGGTGGCGGTGAACTCAACAGAGTTTGATTTTTCTACTTTTTTCTGCTCTAGTAAGAACTTTCCTTCTTGGACGTTTTCAGTGCCGACCTTAGTGACAAAACTGACATTTTCAGAAAAATTATTAGCTGTAGTGCGAATAGCGACAGAAATAGTGGCGGCCGGTGCAAACACGATAGCCCAGACTAAGAATACTACAATAACGACAAAAGCCGAGGCGCCAATAATAATCCACTTACGATATTTTTCAAAGACAGGGATGTTGCCGTCTTTATTTTTATCTTTTTTGCTACCGGATTTTTTCTCGTCTTTTTCAAGGTCGTCGGAAGAGATGTCTTGGTCGGCCTTATTACGGGCGGCGGGTCCTGTCGCAGACGTAGGATGTCGCTCCGCATCCGTTCTGAGGGCACCGGTCGCACCGCCCGCCGTCGCGACACCTGACGCCTGATCATCATCAAAATCACTTTCGTTAATGGTCTGTTCTTTAGAGTCATCTGTAGCGGTTTCATCCTCGATGATTTCGGATGGAAGTTTAGGGCGAGACTGCAGAGTTTTGGCTACTGGGAGGCCAGCGGCCGCGGCAAGTTTAATCAGTGACTGGTCTGTAGTGACAATAACGGCAACTTTTTCCGACTGGCGGGCGGCTTTAGCGATAAGTTTAGTATTGACAGCGCTCCGTAATACTCCGATTTTCTTTGGCGGAACTAATGCCACGAGTTTTTGTTTGGCGTTTTTTATCCGAGCGATGATATCGGTAATATCGTCTTCCGGCTCAATATAAACAACATCCTTATTCATATTATATATAATATCATACTTTATCGCGTTTGTGGTAAAAAATAAAATATCTATGGTAAAAATCGTGCCGGTTATGGTAAAAATCATAATGTTTGTGGTAAAATATACGTGTGGGACTATTTCACAAGAAAACGATGCCTGTCACCAATAATTTATCAGCAGAACAGGCAGCACTGGCTGAAACCGTACTTAATTCCATCAATGACGGAGTGATGATTGTTGATGCTAATGGATTAGTGAAATTAGCTAATCCAGCAGCGGCACGAATGACTGGTAATTCCCAACCGTCAGATATGCTGGGCCTATCATTTTTGTCGGTTCTAAGACTTACGACAGGCGAAGGTGCGACCCTGACTGACAGTCAAAATCCTTTGGCACAGGCCGCAGTAAATAACATGGAATTTTCTTCACGCGATTTTTATCTTTTGTCATTACAAGGCGAAGGCATCCCGATTGCAATTTCTTTAGTGCCGTCGGGTGGACGTTCTGCGGATAGGATTATCACTTTCAGGAATATCGCTGAGGAACTAGAAAAAGAGAGCGAACAGACGGAGTTTATTTCTACAGCATCGCACGAAATGCGTACGCCGGTAGCTTCGATTGAAGGTTATCTAGGGCTGGCACTCAATCCCTCTACGGCGACGATTGACGAGCGGGCGCGCAAGTACTTAACAGAGGCGCACGCCGCTTCGCAACATCTGGGCAAATTGTTCCAAGATTTACTGGATGTGACGCGGCTAGATGACAAGCGCGAAAAAGTACATTTGGTACCGACCGAGATGACCTCCGCGGTGAAAGAAATCGCCGATCGGCAGTTTGCGGCGATGGCTAACAAGCAGCTGACTTATACTTTTGGTTCTAATTCCGGTGTTGATGATAAAATGCAGCTGGGGCAGTTGGTATATGCGATGGTGGATATTGATTTCTTACAGGAAATCATGAATAACTTGATTGAAAATGCCATAAAATATACACCGGAGGGTGGCGCGATTTGGGTGGCGGTACGTGGCGATGGCGACAATGTTTTAATAAACGTAACCGATACTGGTATGGGGATTTCGCCAGATAATTTGACGCATATTTTCCAGAAGTTTTACCGAGTAGATAATTCACAGACACGAGAGATTGGCGGTACCGGACTAGGGCTTTACATCGTGAAGGAGCGAGTTGAGGCGATGGGTGGGCGCGTATGGGCGGAGAGTACTTTTTCCGAAGGTTCGACTTTTTATGTTTCCCTGCCGCGGATTTCTGAGGAGGAATATCAGCGGCAGCTTCTGGTGATACAAAATACCGCGGCGATGCCGATTGGGCCAGCGGCTGGTGCCGGACTGACGCCGACGGCAGCTTCGATGTCGGCAGGTGCGATTTTGGCGGCGGGAAATGGGACTAGTCAAATAAGCACAAGTGGTGTACAATAATAACAAATAGGAGAATCATAATGACTAAAGTAATGCTAGTCGAAGACGATAAAAGTTTGCGAGAGATTTATAGTATCCGGTTAGTGGCTGAAGGCTACGAAGTAGTTTCGGCTGGTGACGGTGAGGAGGCTTTGGCAATGGCCGTCAAAGAACGGCCGGATTTGATCGTTTCTGACGTGATGATGCCGAAGATTTCTGGTTTTGATATGTTGGATATTCTCCGTTCTACTCCTGAAACTAAAGATATTAAGGTGATTATGATGACGGCGTTATCGTCCGAGGATCAGCGTCAGCGCGGTGAAAGTTTAGGAGCGAATAAGTATTTAGTGAAGTCGCAAGTGGGGATTGAGGACGTGATAAATGCCGTCCATGAAGTACTAGAAGGTGACGCATCAGCAGGGGCGTCTCCTTCGTCAGAAGATGCGCTCCTCAGTCGCGGTACCAGTAGTACCGCTCCTTCCGGTGCTCCTTCTTCCTCGGATACGCCTCCTGCTGATGTGTCACCGGTTAGTGTGTCACCGGCGGAGGCGGCACCAGCCGCATCGCCAGTGGTGGAACCAGTGGTGCCAGCCGCACAACCAGCAGAAACAGCACCGCAGCCAGCTACGCAATCGGCAGAAGCGCAACCGGCGCAGCCAGTACAGAATGCAACTGGTGCGGCGATGGACCAGTTACTAAATGAGGCGCCTGCCCAAGACGCTGCTTGGCCAGGGACTGCTAGCCAATAGGTTTTCCCATGAGTGATACCGCTAATAAAATCGGACAGACTGTGCGTCTTAATAAGTTTTTGGCGGAAAGATTAGGTCTATCAAGGCGGCAAGCTGATGATTTAATAGTTGCCGGTAAGGTAACTATCTCTGGAAAACCCGCTGTTCTAGGGGCACGTATTGACAAAAATGATAAAGTGTGCTATAATAGTAAGATAGTTCCCTTTGGTGTAAAATTTACTTATTTAGCACTAAATAAACCAGTCGGATACGTCTGCTCTAAAAAACGGCAAGGCGAAACGCCGACCATCTATGAGCTTTTGCCAGAAAAATACCAAAACCTAAAAACTGTGGGGCGGCTGGATGCTAATTCATCCGGGCTGATTTTGCTGACTAATGACGGTGATTTTGCGTTTTCAATGACGCATCCAAAATTTGCCAAGGAAAAAATCTATGTCGTGGAGCTAACGCGGGCGCTGGAGCCGCTACATCAACAAGAGATTGCCGATTTTGGAATCGAGCTTTCTGACGGCAAGTCGCAGATGGGACTTCTTAGGCTTGATGATAGCCGACGCAAATGGCAAGTGACGATTTCCGAGGGGCGTAATCGACAGATTCGACGTACTTTTGCGGCGGTGGGATACGTCGTTTCTAAACTACATCGCATCCAATTTGGCAAATATCAACTTTCTGGCCTAAAACCGGGCGAATTCGTAGAGATTAAACCCTAGCAAAAAATCGGCCCGAAGCGTTGTGATTCTGGAGGCCGATTTTTGAACTTTAAGCGGCGGGTGTGAGGTGCCACGACAAATCCTGCGAATTAAACGCAAGTACGTATCTGTCGCGGCCGGCCGCGATGTTGAATAGATGGATTGCTACGCCACCCGCGAATTTAATCTGGGTGCGAAGCAATTCGGTGACTTCGGTTTCGCCAGTCTCGCCACGACGCTTAAAGGAAAGCGGTTGGCAAGGCGTCATTTCGTAACCGAACAGCGCCATCACTTCAACTTGTTCTTTTTGTTGTAAATTATTTTTCATAAGTAACTCCTAGTTAAATTAATTAGAAGTCATTTATGCGAGCCTGATTTATTGGCTCCTGGCCAGAGGTATAAATGACGATACCAGAGGCTAAATAATTTTCTCATTGCCAGTGACCGAAGTATGGCAAGATAGTTTTATTATAGCATAAGCGCGTTAGTTTTGTAAGACTTTGGCAATTTTGTCTTTGAGGCTGTGGCCTTCAGGTGCGCCAGCAATGGTGTCTAATGAAACGCGAAGTAGCCCTAGGGCGGTGATGAACGAATGGTCTAGTTCTATGTCAGTGGCATTGATGATGCCTGGAATGTCCTCAGCGCCAACAATGTGGATGACTGGACGGCGCGTGAATGGCAAGTCTTCGTACCAATCGGAAGTGGCTAGTGTTTCTTGGATTTCGGATAGACCAGCGCCACCGCCACAGAGCAAAACTTGTTGTGGTAAAACTTCTAGGATATTGAAGTCCTCCAGTGCGAGCTGTACCCCGCCAACCCAAACTGCAAGATTTTTGTCGATGGCATCTTGCATTTTTTCACGGCCTGGCTCCGGGAGTTCTTTAGAATCGGGATTTAATTTGAAAAACTCAGCAGTGTCGTAATCGACGCCAAGAGCCTCGGCGATTTGGTGAGTAAAGCTGCGGCCGCCGATGCCAAACATCTTAGTGCCGTCTACGCCGCCGTCATCAACTACGGCGATGTCGGTAGTGCCGCCGCCGATGTCCATCACGATAGCGGAGAGATTACTGTCTGGATCATCACCGAGACAAGCTCGGCAGACTGCAAATGGCTCCACGGCTACGGCAAGCAAATCTAAGCTGAGTTCGGCGCAGACTTTTTCGATGGCGGAAATGTGAACAAGCGGAGCGAAGGCAGTGTAAAATTGAATGGTAAGCTCGGAACCTTTGAAACCAATAGGGTTGCTGACTTTGTAGCCGTCAATCACTAGACTGACGATGGCGGAATTTATGAGACGAACTTCAATATCAGGATTGTTAGTCTCAAGAGCCACTTCTTTTCTGGCTAATTCCCCGGCGCGGTCTTGGACACGCTTGATAATTAGCGACATTTCTTGCTCGGAGAGCGGGCGGTTGCCGTTTTTACGTTTATAATGAACGGTGGCAGTATTACCCTTAACTAGCTCGCCGGCGATACCGACGGAAACTAATTTGCAAGTAACATTAGCCTGCTTTTCCGCATCGGCAAGCGCGCGTTCACAAGTGCCAACTACGGCGCCAATGTCAGCAATCGCACCGGCGTGCATATTGGATGGATTCTGGTGCGCGCGGCCAACGCCAATAATTTCTAGGCTGCCGTCTTTTAGCTGGCGAGAAATGACAGCTTTGACAAATTCAGTACCAATGTCTAGGGCTAGCAAAACATCGTCAGGAGGAGGAGTAGGTTTTAGCTTTGGTTTTTTATCTTTTATAATACCCATGGTTATATTATAGCATATTATTGTTAAATCAAAAATAAATGGGTCCTGGCTCACAGGTTTTTGCTCACATCAGTTTTACTGAACGGTTTGCTCACGTCAAGTCAAAAATCAGTCTGTTAGTCGGCTCTGCGTCGCGGATGGGACGCGTGCTCGAGCCGTACCAGACTGATTTTTGACTTGGTTCGCAAAATGTTCAGCAAAACCGACGTAGCGCAAAAACCGTTTCGTCACCCATTTATTTTTGGTTTACATGGTATAATAGTAGCATGATTGCGCATATAAAAGGTAAAGTTGTAGAAAAGTTTGGTAGCTCGGTGATTGTGGATGTTGCGGGAGTGGGGTATGAGATTGCGCTTTCGGCGCTGGATTTTGAGGAGGTGCAGCTTTTGGAGGAACGGAAGTTTTATACTTACCATAAAATCTCGGAGACTTCGGAGGATTTGTATGGATTCTCAACGCTGGCGGCAAAAAAGATTTTTGAACTTTTGATTTCCGTAAACGGCGTGGGGCCGAAAGCGGCGATGGCGATTTTGTCGTTAGCGGCACCAGAGGAAGTGCGTAACGCTATTGCGAATGGTGATGCGACGTTTGTGTCCAAGGCGGCGGGAGTTGGCAAAAAATCAGCAGAGCGGGTAATTGTGGATCTTAGAGACAAAGTCGGCCTGCCAAGCCATTATGGCGCAACGGAAGTAGTGGCGCCGGGCGGTGCAACAGACGAACATGATGAGGCGCTAGATGCTTTGATGGCGCTAGGTTTTCCTTTGAAGGAAGCCACAGAAGCACTGGCTGGCGTGGATAAAAATCTACCGACAGAGCAGCGCATCAAAGCGGCGCTTTCAAAATAGCTCCCCCTCTTAGATTTTAGCAAGCAAAGAATGAGTAATGGCGGCGGCTAAAGCATCAGCCGCGTCGTCCGGCTTTGGTACTTGATCCAACTTTAGATGTAGACGCACCATTTCCTGCATTTGTTTTTTGTCGGCATGACCAAAACCGGTCATAGTCTTTTTGATTTCGTTTGGCGAATATTCAAAAATTGGTAGTTTTTCCTGCTTGGCGACTAGAATGCAAACGCCGCGCGCCTCCGCGACGGAAATGCCGGTGGTGATGTTTTGCATGAAAAATAATTTTTCAATACTAACGACGTCCGGTTTGGTACTGGTGATAATTTCGTGGAGCGAATCGTAAATATCTTCCAGACGCTCCGGTAATGGTGTGTGTGGTGGAGTAGAAATCACCCCGGCGTCAACCAGTGTCGGCCGACCTTTTTTAATGTCAATCACGCCAAACCCACAAATGCCAGTACCAGGGTCAATCCCTAAAATTCTCATACCATATATTATACACTATTTTTCGTTCATGTATTTGATGAGGGTGCTGCGCAAATCGCGGACGGGATAGGCGAATTTGTCCTTGACGGTGGCAGGGGCGATGGCGTGGGTGAAGCCAAGTTTCTTAGCCTCAGCGATGCGCTGGTCGGGGCGAAAGGCCGAGCGAATTTCGCCGCCTAAACCAACTTCGCCAAACACCACGTATTTTTCCGATAATTTACGTCCGGCGCAAGCGGAGGCGATGGCCATACAGACTGCTAAGTCAGCACCGGCGTCTTGAACTTTAAGGCCACCGACAACATTAATAAAAATGTCTTTGTCGGAAAGGCGGAGTTTAGTGCGGCGTTCCAAAACCGCAATCAACAAATTGAGACGGTTCAAGTCGAAACCGGAGGCGGTGCGTTTTGGATAGCCAAAATTGGACGGCGTAACTAGCGCCTGAATCTCTACCAAAATTGGGCGGGCGCCTTCTAGGGTTGCTAGAATAATTGAGCCGTCAGTATTTTGCCGCTCGGCGAGGAGGGCTGCGGAAGGGTTTTCGACTTCAGAAAGTCCGGTGTCGTTCATTTCAAAAATCGCAACTTCCGACGTAGAACCAAAACGGTTTTTGATGGCGCGGACGGTCTTGAATCCGCCGTAACGATCGCCTTCAAAATTCATCACCACGTCCACCAAATGCTCTAGGACTTTCGGCCCGGCAAGTGTACCGTCTTTAGTGACGTGACCGACGATAATGACGGCGGTGTCGGTGGCCTTGGCGGCGCGGATAATTAAATTGCCGCAGTTAGTAACTTGCGAAACGGTACCCGGTGCGGAGGAAATCTCGGCGAGCGACAAGGTCTGGATGGAATCCACAATGACTAGATTATAATCGCCGGTTTCAATAGTTTTAGCGATGTCATTGCCGGAAGTGGAGCTGGCGAAAAAGAGTTGGTCGGATTCGGCGCCGAGACGGGTGGCGCGGAGTTTGACCTGGCCTGCGGATTCCTCGCCGGAAATGTAGAGAACCTTGTGATTTTTGGAGATTTCGGCACAAATCTGCATGAGGAGCGTGGACTTGCCAATACCAGGTTGACCGGCGAGCAACGAAACGGAGCCTTGTAAAATACCGCCACCTAGAACTATGTCTAAATCCTTGAAGTTAGTGACGAGGCGTGCTTTGGCATCAGACGGAATGATAGTTTTGATACCGGCGACACTGAGTTTCTTGCCGGAAATTTGACCCTTGGCGATGGCGGATTTAGCAGCCGCCGTTTCGGCAACGGATGGAACGGCTTGTTCAACCAGAGTATTCCACTCGCCACAATTATCACACCGGCCTGCCCATTTTACGAAAGTCTTTCCGCAGTTAGTACAAACAAACTCTGATTTTGGTTTTGCCACTTGACTTTTTCCTCCTTGTGTGGTATAATAGTATTATGGAGCCGCTTCGTGCGGCTATTCTTATTTTAGCACCTTGTCAATAATACCGTATTTTTTAGCTTCCTCGGCAGACATCCAATTATCGCGATCCATATCCTTTTCTACAGTAGCAATATCTTTGCCAGTATTTTTGGCGAGCATTTCAATCAACAATTTTTTAAGATAAAGACCTTCTTTTAGCTCGATTTCTTGGTCGGTGACTTTGCTGGTCGGCGAACCGTAGGACGGTTGATGAATCATAATGCGCGAATTTGGCAAAACAATGCGTTTACCCTTAGCGCCAGCGGACAAAAGCATGGCACCCATTGAGGCTTGGAGGCCGATGCCGATAGTCTGAACGTCTGGCTCAATATAATTCATTGTATCAATGATGGCAAGGCCGTCATAGACGCTGCCGCCAGGAGAATTAATGTAGAGTTTAATGTCTTTTTTCGGATCCTCATGAGCTAGGAATAAAAGCTGGGCAATTACGAGATTGGCCGTATGCGGATTGACATCCTCACCAAGAAAGACGATGCGGTCAGTCAAAAGGCGCGAGTAAATATCGTAGGCGCGCTCACCTTTATTGGTTTCCTCGACTACAGTCGGCACGAGATAGTCGGAGGTCAGAGTTTTAGATTTAGAATTAGTTTGCTTAATCATATTTTCCTTTCTTTAATTTAGTTTATCTGCTTCCTTATTGGAATTCATAGCATTTTCTAGAGTCTCGCCGCGAATAATGTTGTCATTATATTCAGCGACTAGCGTATTGTAATGGTCAACGAGATCGCTAAGCTCTCCGTAAACATCCTCCAGCGCGGATTGTTTGGCGACGAGTTGACTTCTGCGCGCATAAAAACCTGCATCGGTCGCAAAGCAATTTGGGGTGCTGGCGCAGCGATTAAATTCGTCAATTTGGCCAGAAAGTTCCTCGGCTGCTTTGGTGTAATCGCTGGTTTTCTGCTCAATTTCAGCGCCTAGTTTTTCTAGTTCGCTAGACAGTGCGTCAATCTCCGCTTCCAGTTCTTTGAACGGAGTGATGTAGCTGTCGTAAAAACTGACAATGTAATCTTGGTCTTTGAAAATTTTGGCGTAATGTTTTTCTAGGGTTTCCGGCAAATCAGCAATCTGCGTGCCGATGCGCGAGTGGAGTTCCTCGATGCGCTCGTGGTCGCCGTAAGTCTCTAAATCTTCAGCTAATTCAGCGTGGTATTTTTCATTATTATAAACTTCCATTAGCACGTCAACGATGGTATTTTTTTCATTATTGCCCATGCGTGCCCAAGCGGCGTGGAGTAACTCATGAGCGGCGGTAGATTCGATGACGCCGGGAAGTTCATCACTTTTAATATCGTAAATATAGATACGGTCTTTACCGTAGCAGCCTAAGATAGAAATATCTTGGTTATGCGATTTGCAATCTTCGTTGAAATCATCGCGATTTTCTAAAGATGGATTGGTGGCGGCAAACATTAAATCACCACGCGGAGTAAGCATTAAAGAATTTTGAACATTTATAACGTCGGTCGTCGGGTGGTAATTAAAACTCAGAAACCAGTCAGTAATAATAGTCCGATTTAGGTAGCATAAAAAGCCGATGGCGATACTTAAAACAACAAAGATAGTAGCAATGACTGGCCACTTAACACTACCGCGTTTAGACTGATTATAATTGTTGGTCTGAGACTTTTTCATATTATTCTTTTGCTACTCCTAAAGTTAGTTTGTCTTTTTTAAGATCGACGCTCATAATATCTCCTTTTTTGAATTTGCCTTCAATGATGGCGTCAGAAATCAAAGTTTCAACATGATCCTCAATGGCGCGGCGGAGTGGGCGGGCGCCATTTTTAGGATCGTAGCCGATGTTAATCAGCCAAGTTTTGGCGCGGTCGGAAACTTTGAGGCCGAGATGCTGCGCAGCGAGACGTTTTCTCAAATCCTCAATCATATTGTCAAAAATACCTTCTACTTGTTTTTTAGTGAGTGCGTGGAACACTAAGACAGCATCGAGGCGGTTGATGAGCTCGGGGCGCATCGCTTTTTTCAACGCACGCTCAGCGGCTTCTTTTTGGATGGCATATTCAGCATCGCGCGATTTTTTAGTATCTTTAGCGGCGCCAGCGGAAAAGCCAAAATTGTCGTCTTGATACATAGCCTCCGAGCCAAGGTTGGAAGTCAAAATTACGACAGTATTATTGAACTTGACTTTATTACCCTGACCGTCGGTCAAGACGCCATCTTCTAGAATTTGAAGAAGCAGATTAAAGACATCTGGATGGGCTTTCTCAATTTCGTCAAACAATACAACGGAATATGGGTGCCGACGAACAGCCTCGGTGAGTTTACCGCCATCGTCATAGCCGACATAACCGGCCGGCGCACCGACGAGGCGTGAGACATTGTGTTTTTCACCAAATTCGGACATATCAATTTTAATCAGCGCGTTCTCGCCGCCAAAAACTTCACGCGCAATTACGCGAGCGAGTTCGGTCTTGCCGACGCCAGTCGGGCCCATAAAGATGAACGAACCGATCGGGCGACTGCCATTAGTGATACCGGAGCGTCCGCGACGAATAGCCTTAGCCACAGCATGGACAGCCTCGTCTTGACCGATGATAGCCTTGTCGATATGGTCCTCTAATTTTAGTAACAATTCCCTTTCGGAGCCATGAACTTTAGAGACCGGGATGCCAGTTTTGAGCGATACGGCGCGCGCCAAATGTTCCTCGGTGAGAGTTGGTGTAGTGGTCTTACCGGCGCCAGCTTTCTCTAATTTCTTTAGCTCCTCAGCAAGTTTGGCGACGCGCATTTTATACATGGCGGCTTTTTCAAAATCATTGTTTTCGGCCGCATCTTCAGCTTTTTCTTCTAATTCTTTTTGCTCAACTTTGAGTTTCTTGTAGCGACCACCGCCTTTTTTGTCTTCAGCAACTTTAGCAATAGCAGCAGCTTCGTCAATAACATCAATGACCTTATCAGGCATAAAACGATCATTGATGTAACGACTAGACATACTGATGGCAGTTTCTAAAATCTTGTCCGGAATCACCACGCCATGATGCTTCTCGTAGTGTTTTTTGATACCTTTTAGGATGCGTAGAGTAATAGTAGCGGTCGGCTCCTCAACAACGACGGTCTGGAAACGGCGCGAGAGAGCTTTGTCTTTTTCGATAGTTTTTCTGTATTCATCCAACGTGGTGGCACCAATCAAATGAATGTTGCCGCGAGCAAGGGCAGGCTTCAAAATATTGGCCGCATCCATACCGCCACCATCACCAGAACCGGCACCACAAAGCAAATGTAGTTCGTCAATAAATAGTAGAATGGATGGATCGGAAGTTGCCTCGTCAATGACGCCTTTAATACGCTCCTCAAATTCGCCGCGGAACTTAGTGCCGGCAACCATAGACGACAAATCAACTTGGTAAAGGCGCTTGCCTACCAAATTGCCCGGAACATCATTTTTAGCAATACGCGACGCTAGACCCTCTACGATGGCGGTCTTGCCGACGCCAGCCTCGCCGATTAAAACCGGATTAGACTTGGTGCGGCGGCACAACACTGTCACTACGCGTTCAATTTCTTTATCGCGGCCGATAACAGCGTCTAGCTTTCCCTCTTTGGCTAATTCGGTGAGGTCTTGGCCGTAGCGATTTAGCCATTTCAATTTTGGTTTGGTGGAATATTTGGCTTTTTCTTTGCTGCGTTTATATTCTTCGGCTTGTTTTTCAACGAGTTTTTCAATCACTTTAGCTAAATCATCAAGATTTACGCCGAGACCATGCAGAATAATGCCCGCCCTGGAATTTGGTTGAGTAACTAGGGCGTATAAAATGTGCTCTGTACCGATGACTTCCAGACCGTACTCATTAGCAAAATGCTGCGCCATGCGCAAAGTCAAAACTGCAGCCTCGGATAGCGCCATCATGGACATCTGCGAAGTGGGAACTTCAACAGCGACTTGGTTCATTTGTTTTTCAACGTCGCTCATTTCGACGCCTTCGTCTTTTAGTAAATGCGCGCCGGTGGAAGCGTCCATATCAAGAATACCTAGCAAGAGATGCTCTGTACCCATATAGCCATTATTATAACGCTTGGCATGAGTATCGGCTTTCTGAATGACAAAACGGGCATTCTCTGATAGGTGATCCATTACATCGTTAAATTCATCTCTCATACCCCTATAATAGCAAACTAGCACTCGGCTGTCAAGAGTGCTAATGACAGGGGTAGGCGTTATAATTCTTGAATGGCAGTGGTAGCGGCGATAGCGCCATCAGAGACCGCAGTAGTAAGCTGATTTAATGATTTTTTGCGAGCATCACCGGCAACGTAGATTCTGTCGGCACTGGTACGGACGCCATCGGCTGTTTCTATGTAGCCGTCAGCGTCTAATTTAATGATATCTTTGAACGGTTCGTTTTGTGGAGCGCGGCCGATAGCCACAAATAGCGCATCCACATCGATAGTTCTTACTGTTTTACTAGTAGTGTCCTCGATGACGATTTTGGTCAAATGACTATCGCCAACTAGTTCAGCGATACGCGCAGATAAAACAAACTCTACATTTTGTTTATTCTCTAGCTGGGAGACTAGAGCCTTGTCACCGCGGAACTCATCACGACGATGAATGAGGTAAACTTTCTTGGCGATGTCAGCAAGATAGAGTGCGTCATACAAAGCGGTATTACCACCGCCGACTACAGCGACGATTTTGTCTTGGTAAAAATTTCCGTCGCAAGTGGCACAGTAGGAAACGCCGTGACCAGCTAGGCGAGACTCGTTTTTAAGGCCGAGATGACGTGGCGCCGAACCGGTGGCTAAAATGACAGCCGGGGCGGAATAAGCCGTATCCATATCAGTAGTAACCAGCCAAGCAGTCAGGTTACTGTGGTCTGCCGAGCCTGTGGTATGCTCGATACTGACGACTTGTTCTAATTTGATGAGTCTACCATAACTTTCAACTTGGCCTTTTAGATTGCGCGCAAAATCGGTGCCGGAAATCTCCAAAATGGCCGGATAGTTTTTGATTTTTTCAGTAGTGATAATCTGGCCACCAACAGCCTTCCCTTCCAGGATTAAAACTTTTTTACCGGCGCGGAGAGCGTAAAGTGCCGCAGTCAAACCTGCTGGCCCAGCCCCCACAATAATAATATCAAAATCTTTTGTCATAATAATATATGGTGCGGGTACGGGGAGTCGGACCCCGGTCTCATCCTTGGGAAGGATACATAATAGCCGTTATACCATACCCGCGCTATCTATATTATAACATACTGGGTAGGGGTTTTCGAATTATTGATTTTTGGCTTGGTCGCCATTATTATTACTGTCGTCTGACAATTCGATATATTCCTCGATGCGATTTTCTTCGCGGACATTTTTCATACGGTTTTCAAATTCGGTGAATGGAACAGTGATGGAGACATAGTTGACCTTAGAATCAGCCTTGTCTACTAACTTTACAATGTAATAACCATCACCGTTGTCGGACACTAAGACGTCAGAGATGGCGCCCGGTGTCAAATTATAAGCAAGGGTAGACCGGCCGCCGTCAATATTCATAACGTCGATTAGCTCACCAGTCTCCTCGTAGCCAAGGCCTAGTTCATCAGCAGTGGTTTTAAAATCGGCGCCACCTTTTACTTTAGCCAATGCCTCCTCAGCTTTTTTAGTGGCGTTATTGTCGATTTTCCGTGAGACTTCGGTCTTAATCAGTGAAAGGTAAAGCATCCGGCGATACTCACTTTCTGATAAATTGAAATTGTCTTTTAAGATTTTGAGAAAACCCTCTTTACTCCTTTCGGTGCCGCCGATTTTGCGGTGTTCATCAAAGGCTTTGTCAATCATTTCGTCGGTGACGGTGATATCCATTTGCTTGGCTAATTTAATGGCATAGGTATAATCCTCGGCATCAGTAAGCGCGGTGCGTTTGTAGTAATTCTCAAGCGCGCCGAGGTCGTTTTCAGCGGTAGAGAGCGCACCGTTTTGCTGCTTGACTGGCGTGATGCTACTCCTATAAATCATAAGATAATCGCTGTAGCGGACGTTCTCGCCATCAACTTTAGCGACTGGTACCGGCAAGATGGTGGTGATACGATATAGAATATCGCCGGTGCTCTGAGTTTTATAAAGCGAGAGCCAGCCGATTAACCCGGCTAAGACCAGCGCTACCAACGCGACGATAATGGTGGCGATAACCAAACGGTGCTTTGCGAACTGCATCGGGTACTTAAACTTGCGACCTTGCGCTAAAATCTCCTCGCGACGCTCATCTAGCTTTTCTTTTTCGGTCTTATGTTCAGGTTCATTGCTTGCACCGGGCAACTTATCTTTGATTTTATCTTTTAGTTTACTCACTTTCCGCCTCCATGGTTAGGTTTTGTAATTTGTTATGAATCTTGTCGGGCTTTGGCACCTGTGAGATAATCAAATCGCCGACGTTAGTCTGGATGAGGAGTGTGCCGTAGCCAAAAATACCAGCAATGACACCTGGGGTGCTGACGGAAATGCTCTGGATGCGATCTAGCGCAAGGTCAACGGTGGATTTTTTAAATAAACCCTTTTGATTGACTTGGCGGATACGCTCGTTGGTAACGATATAAATGGAAAAATACCATAATAAGTAGGCATAGAGCAGACCAAAAAGCCCGACTACTACGCAACCTAAGAAAACCCAAAACATTTCTGGAATGTCTGGCCAGAGGAGCATCGGGATGATACCGATAATAATCATGATGATTAAAAAACGTAAACCTTTTCTGGCGGTGGCGATGTGGCGACGAAAAATAAACTGAACTTTTTCGCCATCGCGCTGGCCATCAAATGATAATTCGCTCATACTTATATTATACTACAAAATTAGGTTTGGTAGCCCGGACGCGAGTCGAACGCACAACCTTCTCCTTAGGACGGAGCTGCTCTATCCAATTGAGCTACCGGGCCTTATCTGTAATTATACCATAAAAATCAAAAAATAAATGGGTCCTGTCTAACAGGTTTTTGCTCACATCAGTTTTACTGAACGGTTTGCTCACGTCAAGTCAAAAATCAGTCTGTTAGTCGGCTCTCCGCCGCGGATGGGACGCGTACTCGAGCCGTACCAGACTGATTTTTGACTTGGTTCGCAAAATGTTCAGCAAAACCGACGTAGCGCAAAAACCTTACGCCACCCATTTATTTTTTGAGTTATCTGGTGTATTTTTCGTTGAGGTCGGAGTAGTCGTAGAGCTCGTCCTCGGAGAACCAGAGTTTTAATTCTTTCTTAGCTTCCTCTGGGTTGGCGGAAGCGTGGACGAGGTTAGGGACGCCCATTTTCTTAGCATCGGAGTAGCCGTAGCTCATGTGGGCGTAATCGCCGCGGATGGTACCCATATCAGCGGACTTTGGCTCGGTAGGGCCAACGATTTTGCGGACTAGCGGAATAGCCTCGATACCTTCTAGACACATGGCAATTACTGGGCCAGTCATCATGTACTGGACATTATAGCGGAAAATTTCCTCGCCGTGGCGGGTAATCATCTGGCCGACGTCCTCGTAATGCTTGTAATAAAGATCCTCACCTGGCATGACCATTTTCATACCGACGATTTTAAGACCGACGCGCTCAAAGCGGTGGATAATCTCGCCGACAATACCACGCTGGACTGCGTCTGGTTTTAAGACGACCAGGCTGCGCTGAATTAAATCTTTAGTAGTTGGTTTTGCTGATTTCTTTTCTGCCATAAAACTCCTTTTTTATATTATAACACAACCTGGCTAGAAAAAATCCCCCGTTTGGGAGATTTTTTCTTGTGTTCTCGTTTTTGTTTTAAACGAGTTCCAGTTTTGCTACGTTCGGTCGCGCTGTCGCTATGAGGATTAAACCTCGCCGCAGTAGTAGCCAGCACCTTCTAGCTTATAGATAAAGGCGATTTTACGCGCAGAGGCATTGGCTGATTTTTCTACTACACCCTCCTTTGCGCCACAGATTGCGCCATGAACTACATGAATTAACGAATCTACCTCTGGAAGAGAGAAAGTCCACTGGCCTTCTACTGTAGTGTCAACAGCACCTCCACCAGCTGGGGAGCCTTCTCCTTCTCCTTCATCTTCCTCAGCCATAGCTGAAGGTAGGAATATACTATTTAACGAAATAACCTCTTGCTCGTCAAGCATACTGTCGTTAAAGCTGGTAGTTTTGCCAGTGATGGAGCCGTGGTCTTGGACAGCATATGGCAAGCCACCCGGGTCTACGAAATCATCATTAGCGGCCCACATATAATCGTCAAGAAACTTTGTCCAGTCAGCACTAGGGGTGGCACCTGAAGCTGTAGCACCACCTGTGCCAACATAGGCTTTAGCTAATGCACCAGCAGCAGTATAACCAGCCTCCTCGTAAGCAGTCTTCTTACTCGGAGCGTAGATGCCAGTGCTCATTGCAACATTTGGTACCTTGCCACGGTTGTTTGTCTGATACTGAACGACTTGCGAGGCGAACCGCGCCATATCGTTACGCCGCTGAGTATCCTTCTGTGAACGCTGAAGGGCCGGAAGAGCCAAGAACACCATTAAGAAAATAAGGCCAGCAATTGCGAGTACAAGTACGACCTCGATAATCGTAAAGCCGGATTTTGATTTATGTAATTTATTGGGCATAGAATCCTTTCTACTTAGCCTTTATAAAAACGCTTATTATAATAATAAACCATAAGCATGCAAAAATCAATACTTTTTATGCTATAATTTTTATATGGATGTCATGATAAGAATAAGTATAACGGTTGCCTGTTTTATAATTGGTGCTATTCTTGGTAGTTTTGCATGTTGCCAAGCTTGGCGACTACATCTAAAAGAACAGGGCAAAAAATCCCCTGGCAAATGGTCAGTCTGCATGAGCTGTGGCCGGCGTTTAAAGGTTAATGAAAATATCCCAGTAATATCTTGGCTCGTTCAAAAAGGAAAATGCAAAAGTTGCGGCGCTAAAATCGGCTCTGCCGAACTGCTTTCTGAAATCGGATTAGGCTCTAGCCTGGCTTTTATCGGTTGGTTTTTATATCCGACTTTCATTGACGCGCTAGTCAATCTGACCGTTGCTAATTGCATCATCTATCCACTCAGCGTCATCGCGTTTTTAACTGCCTTAGTCTTGCTCTGGACGCTTCTAGTTTATGATGCTAAATGGCAAAAGTTGCCGGTAAATCTACTTACTGCCACCAATATCTTCGCGCTACTATTAGTATTTTTGAAAATTGCCTGGATGTTGTTTAATCACACTGCTGGAGCTGATTTAGTCCAATATCTTGTCGACCTTGTAGTAGCGGTCACGATTTTGGCTGGGATTTATCTAGCGCTGTATCTTGTATCACGCGAACGGCTGGTAGGTTCTGGAGATTGGCTAATTGCTCTGCCGATTGCACTGATTCTTGGTAGCCCGTGGCTAGCCATCGTCACACTCTTTCTTTCTAACTTCTTTGCTAGCATCTACGGCCTAACGAAATGCGCTAAGGACCGGAAAAAACCTCGACGCTTTCAGTTTGCTTTTGGGCCGTTTTTAGTGGTAGCGTTCATCATTACTTTTGCGCTAAGTGAAATACTTTCTCAGGTGGTTTCAGTATGAAAGATGCTTACGTAATTGACCTCATTCAAGAGTTTTTGCAACACATTGAAATTGAAATGGGGCGCTCACTCAATACAGTGAGAAATTATGAACTATACCTCACGCGATTCTATGAAATTTGCTCCGAGAATCTAGACCACGAAATGCGTCCGTCGGAAATTGATGAGGAAATGCTGAGAAAATATCGGCTAAAATTAAACCGCTACGAAACTGACGAGCATGGTTCACGCTTGACCGCCACTACGCAATCGTATTACTTGATTGCGCTTCGCGGATTTCTAAAATACCTAGCGCGGCGTGGCATTAAATCACTAGACCCATCGCTGGTAGATTTGCCTAAAACACATCGTCCACAAGTGACATTCCTCCATTACGACGAAATCCAGGCGATGCTAGACGAGATAGATTTAGATACTGAAACCGGCTTGCGCGACCGCGCGATTATTGAGCTATTATTTTCTGGTGGCCTCCGAGTGTCCGAACTTTGTCAGTTAAATCGTTCCGATATCAACTTAGAGCGCAAAGAATTTGTAGTGCGTGGTAAGGGCAGTAAAGATCGCCCAATTTTTATTGACGACAGCGCGGCCGAGAGGATCCGTGACTATCTAGCGGTGCGCCATGATAGCTTGCCGGCGCTATTCTTGAACAATTCGCGCAACACCGGTGAGGCTGAAACAAACGGCGACTACCGCCGGCTAACGCCACGCAGCATTGAGCGCATCATTAGTAAATACACGCGCGCGGCGGGGATTACTAAGCACGTTACGCCACACACCCTGCGCCATTCATTCGCGACGGATTTATTAATGAACGGCGCCGACATCCGCTCGGTCCAAGCTATGCTTGGACATAGCAATATTTCCACAACGCAGATTTACACGCACGTTACCGACCCGCACCTAAAAGATATTCACGAGAAATTTCACACTGAGACAAATTAGATATTACTTATCGCCAGGTTTTTCTAGGCGGTAATAAATGGAAGGGGCAAAGCGGATGGGAGCTAAAACTTTTTGAGCGCCCTTTTCCATACGAATGAGATTTTTGGTGCCAAAAACTTTTTTCAGGCCGGCGGAACGGAAATTGGAAACAGACAAGACTTTGTCGATTTTAAATCCAGTTTTCCTGAATAAATCTTCCATGTATTTTGGATGATAATTATAAAACCCGTCTTTGTCTACGCTGGAAAGATTGGCTACGGAGCGATCGAAAGGAGAGATGCTAGTCTTACCAGTCCAATAGCGGAACATCCGTGGTAAAGTCTTTTTATTGGCAACTTCTATTACAGCAATGCCTCCTGGGCGCAAAATGCGGTAAAGCTCTTTTAAGACTTTGTCCATATCCTTAAAATGATGCGTAGCGCGAACCATCAAAAGCGTAGTAAACTCGCCATCTTTAAACGGCAGGTCATAAATATCACCTTGTTTAGTATGAATTTTATCGCCGTAGAGTTCTTTGGCCTGAGCTAACTCGGTTTTAGAATAATCAAAGAGCGTAGCCTTATCGGAGCGACCAAGATATTCTTTGGCTAAGCGACCATAGCCACCGGCGATGTCTACGAAACTTTCCATGTGCTTTGGCAAAAGTCGGCGGATAGCGATGCGATCAGCAGCGTCCTCGTATTTCCTGTCGGCATCTTCCCAAAAGATTTTTTTGTAATCATAGCCGTTATAGTCGGAAATAACTTTTTTATTGTCGGGTTTAGTAGAATTTTTCGCAGTAGTCATAATGTTATATTATACTCTATTATTAAACGTTTCTAAAGAGGATTTTCTTGACTTTTTTAACAATTGGCTCGACTTCGGGGAGATTTAAGAAATAACCGGCGATAACATAGACAACGACGGAGGCTAACGAAATAACTAAGAACTTTGGCAAAGTAGCAAGAATAGACACATCTGTAGAACGAAGTGGTAAGAATTTGGTCAGAGAATAGGCAACGGCGCCAGTGATGGCGGTGGCGATGACCATGCGGAGTACTCCTTTGTAAAAAGATTTGTTGAATAATTTACCGTGACTGCGGCGCTGCAGGAGCCAGAGCAAAATTACGATTTCTAGAAACGCGCCAATGGACTGGGCGTAGCCGAGACCTTCTGGCCCAAAGTTCCAAATAGTAAATAAGACTGCGAGCATGGTAGAGAGGCCGACGGCGATAATACTGACGACGAAAGGCGTCTTCGTGTCTTGACGCGCGTAGAACCCGCGCGAGGCGATATGGAAAACTGAGCGCGCAAAAATCGCCACCACGAGTGTAGCAAGGACGGAGGCAATCAGTGGGTCGCCACCATTTTTGATGAACGAGACTACATAGCCGCGGGCAAAGTAGGCGATAGCCGCCACCGGTAGAGAAATCCAAATGATAGTACGCAGTCCGGCACGGAAAGTAGCATAATACTCGTCCTCTTTGCCTTCACCGATGTCCTCGGTCATTTTCGGGAAGAAGGCGGTGGAAATGGCAACGCCAATAAGGTTGACTGGCATCTGGTGAAGCGCAGTAGCCTGCTGATAACTACGCATCGCGCCGGCACCCATGCGGCTAGAAAGGTTGGTATTGACGATGGTGTTGACGTAATCAATTCCCTGGTCCATAGAACGCGCCGGGAGAAGTTTAATGACGGAACGGAAGCCATGGTTTTTCCAGTAAATCTTAAAATCATAATCTACGCCGAGGCCGATGAGGCCGATGAGCGAAATGATGACTTGGAGAATAGCGCCAAAGACTACGCCAAGTGCCACGCCCATGATACCACCGTCAAAAATCTGGACGCCAAAAATGTTGATACCATTAGTAAACCAGACAATGCCGATTAAAATACCAACATTGTAAACCGCCGGTGCTAGAGCGTAAAATACGAACCGGCCAACGGCTTGCTGGATGGAACTTAGGACGGTGGCGATGGACATCAAAAACGGATTAATAGCAATCACGCGCATCATGTTGATGGCTAGAATAGTACCCGGTTCGTCTAGACCCGGACCGACAATGTAACGCACCAAAGGATCAGCAAAAATCATAATGAGGATGCTGGCGACTAGGGTGACCAGCGCCATGAGATTTAAGATGCTAGAGCTAAGTTCCCAAGCAGATTTTTTGTTGCCGGAGACTAGGCGCTGATTGAAAACTGGAATGAAAGAGACGGCAAGGGCACCAGAAGTGAGAATGAAAAACATGAAATCCGGAATAGTGAAGGCGGCAGTGTAGGCGTCGATGCCGGTAGGATATGTGTCCAAATAGTAAGAGTTTAGGAGCCGGTCGCGGAAAATACCAAGGAGTGCTGAAACTAAAGTACTAGAAGCTAAAATTACAGCCGAAGCCTTAATAGAAAGGCGGACGTTGGCAAGAGCCACGATTGACTTGAACTTTGGACGTTTCATTCCTTCTATTATACCACATTAGTGGAGTTTGGCGGCTGATGGGAGGGTGGAACCTTTCAAGAGTTCAGGGAGGTCGGCTTCGTCGATAGTTTCTTTTTCGAGTAAGGCAGCGGCGAGGCGGTCTAGGACTTTGGTGTTAGCCTTTAAGACGGCTTCGGCGCGCTTGGCAGCTTCGTCGGTCAGCTTTTTGACTTCGGCGTCGATTTTTTCGGCGGTCTTTTCGGAGTAAGGCTTGCCGGTGGAAATGGTGTAATAACCGGTGGCTTCTGCTGGGAATACGAGATTGCGAGTGTCGGAGCCCATACCTTCTGATATAATCATATCCTTGGATAATTCGGCGACGTGCTTCAAGTCGGAGGAGGCGCCAGTAGTAATGGCATCAGTACCGAAGACGATTTTCTCAGCGATGCGACCACCCATAGCGCGAGCTAGGACATCTTTTAGTTCATAGATATTTTTATAGCTCCTATCCTCTGGCGGGAGGAACCAAGTAACACCACCAGTGGCACCGCGCGGAATGATGGTGATTTTGTGAACTGGGTCGGAATCTGGCAAGACGTGGCCCACGATGGCGTGGCCAGCCTCATGATAGGCGGTGATTTTGCGTTCCTCGTCAGTCATAACTTTAGACTTTCTCTCTGGACCGATAGCGACACGCTCAAAGGCCTCAGTCAAATCACTATTGGTGATTTCTTTGTGGCCCTCGCGAGCAGCAGTGATAGCAGCCTCATTGGCAATATTGGCGAGATCAGCACCGGAGGAGCCGGCAGTCTTAGCAGCTAGCGCATCGAGGTCAATATGGCTGTCGACCGGCTTATTCTTGAAATGAACCTTAAGAATTTCTAGGCGGTCTTTTCTCTCTGGTAAAGTTACGTTAACATGACGATCGAAACGGCCAGGACGAAGCAGGGCCTTATCCAGCATATCAACGCGGTTAGTGGCGGCCATGACGATGACGCCGGAATCATTATCAAAACCGTCCATCTCTACTAAAATCTGGTTCAAAGTTTGTTCATCTTCACGACCAGCACCGCCGCGCGCATCGCGCTTATGCGCTACGGCATCAATTTCGTCAATAAAGATAATGGATGGAGCGTTTTTCTTAGCTTTGCTGAATAAGTCGCGAACACGAGAGGCGCCGACACCGACAAACATCTCAGCAAATTCGGAACCAGAAATGCTAAAGAACGGTACGTTGGCTTCGCCAGCAACGGCGCGAGCCATCAAAGTTTTGCCGGTACCTGGGTCGCCAGCCAGCAACACGCCGCGCGGAATCTTAGCGCCAAGTTTTTCGTATTTTTTAGGATTTTTGAGAAAGTCCACGATTTCTGTCAAATCTTGTTTGGCTGATTCATTACCGGCGACATCCTCGAACTTGACTTTCTTTTTATCTGGGCCATATAGTTTAGCCTTAGCCTTGCCAAAGCCCATAGACTGATTGTTCATGTTCTGGGCTTGTTTTAGCATATACATAAAGAAGCCGATAAGTACAATGACTGGCACAACAATAATAGCGATGTCAAAGAAAGTACTCCAAAAGTTGGACGGCTCAACATACTCTATTACTGGATAAGTTTCTTGGCATTTTTTAAGATCGTCACCGGTCTTGTCTTTGCAGTGATCGATGAGGCCTTGGTCGTAAAGCGTACCAGAGGCGTCTTTTCTAGAGACGACGGTGGGATAATCATTACCTTTTAGAGTGATCTTTAGTTCGGAGCCTGATACGGTGATTTTCTTAATATCGGTATCAGCGCGGTTGGCGCTGGCGATAACCTCAGACAAAGGCATTTCCTCTAGTTTATTTTGTGAGGTCATCGTGGCTGCGATGGCAAAACAAGCCAGCACTAAGATAAAAAAGAACGAAACGCGACGCGCGGAATTACTTAAATCTTTTTTATTCTGAGATTTTTTGGCGTTAGAATTAGAATTTGAATTAGACACAGTTTACTCTCCTATATTATATATATTATATCATAGATGCGGGTGGGTTATTCAAAAACTGGCACGTCTGGCGGGAAAGGGTCGTCTGAGAAAAAATCGGTACCATCGTTCCATGGGTCAAAATCGGCGTCTGGGTTAGTAGCACGGAGAGCACCGTTACCAATGGCGCGAGAGGTGCGTGAACCGTAAGGATTATAGCCTAACTCTAGCAAGAAGCGTGACGGCGTGGCGTAATTGCGGGAGCCGTAAGTGTAACGTGAAGTGGCATAACTCAAATAGAGCTCTTCACGAGCGCGAGTCATACCGACATAAGCTAGGCGACGCTCCTCCTCCATATCGGTGGCAGAATCCAGAGCGCGACTAGTCGGAAACAGTCCATCTTCCATACCAACGATGAATACAACTGGAAACTCTAGGCCTTTGGCAGCGTGGAGAGTCATTAGTGTAACAGAATGTCCGTCAGTAGTTTCGTCAGCAGAAGACATGAGGGCAGCGTCGGCCAAGAATTCGTCTAGGGCGGCATAGGGCGCGGCGTTGCCGACGAGGACGTTCAAATTCTCTAGGCGGTCTTCCCCGCTAGGCGTACCGTCGTCTAATAATTCTTGGAAATTAAAATGCGAGATGGTGAGCCGAACCGTCTCAGCCGGCGGAAGCTCATCCTCGGTAACATGACGTAGGAAACCCTGGAGTTTCATGAGTGCGGCGCCAGCCTTAGTGGAGAGACCATCGGTCAAGTCTGGACTAGTTAGCGGATTTTGGCCTGGGGCGGACTGCTCTAGAGCATCCAGCCGTGCGAAAATTTTTTGGAGCGTAACTTCACCGATACCAGAAAGAACATTTTTAATAACGCGCTCTAGGCTGATGCGGTCATGTGGGTTAGTAACGAGACGGAGCAATGCTAGCACATCTTTGACTTCTTTGCGGTCATAGAAACGCACACCACCGATGATTTTGTACGGGATTTTTTGGGTAATAAAAGCTTTCTCAAAAGTGTAGGACTGAGCATTAGTGCGATACAAAACAGCGTAATCTGAATATTCGCGGTGGTGCCTGGCGCGGTCACGCATGATGGTTCGCGCGACAAATTCAGCTTCTTTAGTCTCATCTGGCAGAGCCTCAACGTTGACGGGATCGCCATTTTTAGCCTCAGTAAACAGCTCTTTTTCGGTGCGAATCTCATTATGTTCAATGACGGTCTGGGCGGCTTTTAGAATGTTGCCGGTGCTGCGGTAATTTTGCTCCAACTTAATAACTTTAGCGCCGGGGAAATCTTTTTCAAAGTTCAGAATGTTAGTAAAATCGGCGCCACGCCAAGAGTAGATAGATTGCCAATCATCGCCGACTACACAGATGTTCTGATCTGGACCGACCAACGCGTGAACTAAACGATACTGTATAGCATTAGTATCTTGGTACTCATCAATTAAAATATGCTGGAACTTTTCCTGCCATTTTTTGCGGACTTCCTTGTGGTGATAGAATAATTCGGCGGTTTCTAGGAGGAGGTCGTCAAAATCAAGGGCGCCGGCTTTTCGTTTTTCAGACTCGTAGGCGTGATAGATTTTGGCGATGGTGTACTGGGCGGGATAACTGGCCGCGGCGGCGTAATCATCTGGGGACTGACCGCGGTTCTTAGCGGTGGAAATGGCAGCCTGGGCAGATTTAGGCTTAACGGATTTAGTATCTAAGTGGTAAGTCTTGATGATCCGCTTTATAAGTGCAACTTGGTCATCAGTATCGTAAATAGTGAAGTTCTGGGCAAGACCGGCGGCGGCGTGTTCAATGCGGAGAATTTTCACACAGATGGAGTGAAAGGTACCCATATAGGGCATAAAACTGCGAGGTGCTGGAGCGAGCTGAATGACTTGGGAGGCCTGGGTGGTTCGAGTAGTTTCAGTGGGTTGGTGAAGTAGTCGCCAAAGACGGTCGCGCATTTCGCCGGCGGCTTTATTAGTAAAGGTAACGGCGAGGATATTATGTTCAGAAACACCATGCTGGAGGAGGTTTGCAATGCGATGAGTAAGAGTCTTAGTCTTGCCAGAGCCAGCGCCCGCCAAAATCAGCAGTGGACCAGAAAGGGTCTCTACGGCATCTTTCTGGGCCGGGTTGAGCCCAGCGAAAATTGGATCTTGTAACTCCACTTTGGTCATGTAATTATGATAGCATAGTTTTAACGGATGAGACTAGACTTTATTAATTACTGGGATGACAATCGGTGTGTGACCAGTGGCGTCATAGAGAATATGAGTAACGTCCTCTTTAATTTCTTCTTTGAGTTTCTTTAGAGCAGCGTCGGTAGAGACGGCGTGCTCACATTTAGTGCGGAGGTAGTGGCGGATTTTGCCGATAAGCTCCTCGGAATTATCTAGGTAAATAAAGGCACGCGAAACAATATCTGGAGTCTTAATCAGGCGGCCGGTCTTCTTATTAATGGTAAGGACAATCACAAAAATCCCTTCACGCGAGATGTGGATACGGTCTTTAACTACTGCCTCGTGGACAGGCTGGTCGGCGTCGTCGTATAATTTGTTGCCGACGTGGATGCGGCCGGTTTTTTTGATGCGCTTATCCTTAGTAAACTCGATTAAATCGCCATCGTCAGCTACTAAAATCCGGTCTCTAGGGATACCGATGACGTTTTCGGCCATTTCGGCATTGTGTTCTAGCATATAAAATTCGCCATGGTACGGAATGTAATTAGTAGGGTGGAGGCGGGTAACAAAGTCAACGTGGTCCTCATAGTAAGCATGACCAGAGAGGTGGAGTGGGCCGATGTTGGTGAGGTGAGTCTTACCGTTCTGGATGACCTGAGCACCTTCACGAAGGAGGCCATCCACAGTGCCGACAACGTGCGGTTCATTACCAGGGATAGGATTAGACGAGAAAACTACCACATCAGATGATTTAATCTTAATATATTTATGGGCACCGGAGACCATGCGGTTTAAGACGGCATTTAGTTCCCCCTGGGAGCCGGTACAGACAATGGTGACTTTATCATCTGGGAGTTTGACGATGTCCTCCATTTTCATGATGGTGTCTTTAGGTACTTTGATCTGCTTTGTACGGAGAGCAACTTCAACGTTGTTAATCATGGAAAAGCCGGAAAAAGCAACTTTGCGACCGCGCTTGGCAGCTTCTCTCAATGTGCTCTCAATGCGGGAGACCTGGGAGGAGAAGCACGAGATAATCACCCGACCATTAGCGTAATGATCCATGACTTTACCGAGGTTCTCACCGACGTCGTACTCAGAGTGTGGGTGGTGACCAGGGCTGTCGATGTTGGTGGACTCGTTGAACATGAGGTCGATACCTTCATTTTTAACGATTTCATCGATGCGTTCATAATCGGTCTGCGTGCCGTAAGGGTGTTCCTCGTGGCGCCAGTCGCCGGACATATAAATCACGCCGTTTGGTGTACGGAAAACAATGGCAGCGCTGCCCGGAATAGAATGGAGTACGTGAATAAACTCTGCTGAGAGATGCTCTGAAAGTTTAATATTCTCATGCTTGAATGGATCTACTACGTTGTAATTCAAATCTGGCTCATCTTCTAGCTCGGACATCTGCTTTTTAATCATACCGATGGTAAAATCGGTGCCGTAGATAGGAGTGAGCGGGTTGAACTTAGTAAGCAAGTGACGACAGGCTCCAATGTGGTCAAGGTGAGCGTGAGTAAAGAGAATAGCTTTAACCTTATCACGGTTGTCCTCTAAGTATTTAATATCCGGAATAAGATAATTTACCCCTGGATAATCTGCGCCGGCAAAGAGAACGCCCATATCAACAACGACCATTTCGCCTTTGTACTCAATGATGGTCATGTTTTTGCCAATGCCAAACTCGCCGACACCGCCGATAGGGATAATATGGACACTGTCATCGGCAGGACGGGCTTTTTTTAGCTGGGCATGGGTGACCTGAGCGCCATCGTAACCATTATAGCGCGATTTATTAACAGGTATACCGATGATGTGTTGGGTGGCCTGAGCGTTGACATCTTGGGAAAGCATCCGCTGGTGGTGAACCATTTCGCCTTTTCTAGTGGAAACGGAAAGGCGGACTTTATCAGAGACGGCTTTAGTGGTGGATTTAACAGCAGTCTTGGCGGTAGTTTTGTCGCTGGATTTAGTGGCTTTTACGCCGGATTTGGCGCTAGATGCTGCTTTTTTGGCGTTCTGACGCGTTCTGTGGGCCCTGGCTACCAGATGAGCATCTTTGCCACCTTCTTCAAAATTGCTGTTAAAATGACGTTTCTGGGCCTCCTCAAACTGTTCTTTGATGCCCGGAAGGCGCTCTTTGGCATTCTGTAAGAGGCGCGCACGACGCTCTTGCTCTTGTCTATTCATGTAAAATTTTCCTTTTATCTTATGTTAATCTTATAACTGCTCTCTATTACCTCGCTAGGGAGCCCGAAACAAGTAATGATTTAATATCTCTATTATACTAAAAAATAACGCAAATGTAAAGACTTTTATGAATTCCACCAACACTCATATTCAAACTTTAATTCGTAGTCCGTCTTATTAAATGGGGCGACAGGTAGGATAATAACAGAGGTGTGATTAGTATTGCAGAAGTATTCACCGTCAAAATAGGCGCGGTCCTTTTCATGACGACCGTCGTCAAATAGTAATAATTCGCGCAAGTAAACCCGCGGGAAACCGTATTCAGAATAAGTAGTGAAAGCGGTCTGAAAATCTTCCTCTGGGAGATTGGCCACAAAACTATCATAGTAATAATTCTCATAATAATCACGCGCTAATTCTTCAATTTTGTTGACAGAAACCCGCTTTGGATCTAAAACGGCATAGGCACCAACATTAAAAAACACCAGGAGCATGCACAAGATAATCGCGACGGTGGCGAACTTGCGCGCAAAAGGTTCCAGGGGAAAATTAAGTGGTTCTGCCTTATATGGGTAAGAATAATACCTCCGCATATTTTTATTTTACCATAAAAATTATCTGTGCTACAATAAAAGTATGAGTAAATTATTTAAAAGAACTAAAATTTTAGCAACGGTGGGCCCTGCGGTGTTTTCGGAGGAAAAAATAGAGGAATTGATTATGGCTGGAGTGAACGGTTGCCGGCTAAATTTTTCGCATGGAGAATATACTGAACGAGACCAACAGATAGAATGGATTAGAAAGGCAGCGGCCAAGAAGGGGCGCAGCGTGGCGATTGTCCAAGATTTGCAAGGGCCGAAAATCCGCCTCGGTGAGATTCGTGATAACCGGCTGGATTTGCATACTGGGGACCAACTAGTTCTGGATCATGCGCTTACAGAGCACGATGGCGGAATGAGTGTGCCAGTACAATATAATTTGGCCGATAAGGTAAAGGTAGGTGAGCCACTTTCGATGTTTGACGGCAAGGTGAAATCACACGTAGTGGAAATTGTATCAAAGACCGCAATTAAGGTGGAGATTGAGAATGATGGCTTTGTAATGAGCCATAAGGGGCTGAATTTGCCAGATACGGATTTTGGTGGCGATATTATTACTGAGAAAGACATGGCAGACATTGAGTTTGGCGCGAGCCGCGACTTTGACTACGTGGCGTTGTCGTTTGTCCAGAGCGCAGAGGATATTAATAAGTTGCGCCAGATTTTACTGTCTCATGGGTCCACCGCTAAGATTATTGCTAAAATTGAGACGAAAAAGGCAATAGAGAGCGACGAGGCGATGGAGGCCATCGTCAAGGCGACGGATGCAATTATGGTGGCACGTGGCGATATGGCGGTGGAAGCTGGTGCCGAAGTGGTGCCGATTGTCCAGCGCAAACTGATTGCGATGTGCCGCGAGCACGGCAAACTCTGTATTGTAGCGACCCAGATGATGGGCTCAATGGTGGAAAATCCAGAGCCAACCAGGGCCGAGGTTTCCGACGTGGCTAATGCGGTAATTCAGGGCGCCGATGCGGTGATGCTATCAGATGAGACCGCTAATGGCCGGTATCCGGTAGAGACGGTCCGCGCGATGAAGAAAGTGATTCTATACACGCAGAACCATTCGCATGTTTCCCCGATTAACCACGAGGTGACTGGCGATTATAAAAATTACGATGCAATTTCCTCTGGCGTAGTGCAGATGGCTGAAAAAATCGGTGCGGACGTGATTGTCTGTCAGACAGCCTCTGGAGCAACGGCGGCGGCGATTGCGGCGCAGCGGCCTAAGCTGCCGATTGTGACGGTAACTTCTAACCCACGGGTGGCTGGACAATTGGCGCTGATTTATGCTAACTCAGCTTTTGTGCGGCCATATTCTGAAACTTATGGCTTGGATTTGGCTCAAGAGCTAAAGGATAATGGTTATCTGCAAGTGGAGGAAGGCCACTCTGATATCTTGGCGGTGATTATATCTGGACACAAAGACACTGCCGGTGGAACTGACACGATTAAAATTGCGCGAATTTAATAATGATTTTAATTGCGCGATTTTGATTTTTTAGCTATAATAGATTTATTAGGAGATGGAGGTTTTATGCTAAATAAACAGACTGTGACGGATACTGTAGTGCGCGGGCAAACGGTGCTGGTACGGGTAGATTATAACGTACCGATGAAAGATGGCCGGATTGTGGATGATTTACGTATCAGAGAAAGTTTGCCGACGATTGAACTTTTACGCAAGAAAGGCGCGCGGCGAATTGTGTTAATTTCTCATCTGGGGCGACCAGAGGGGCAAAAAGTGCTGGAAATGTCTCTAAAACCGGTGTATAAACGGCTGGCCGAGCTGCTTCCTAAGGTGTTTTTTGTACCAGATGTGTCGGGGCCGGACGTAGAGGATGCGGTTGAGGCTTTGCCAGTGGGCGGGGTGCTACTTTTAGAAAACTTGCGGTTTTTCCCTGGTGAGGAGGCTAATTCGGCAGACTTTGCGAAAGATATCGTGGATTCTACACACGCGGATTTGTTTGTCCAAGATGGATTTGCAGTGGTACACCGGGCGCACGCTTCTACTTCGGCGATTACGGCAGAGTTGCCATCGGTGGCGGGGTTGTTACTGGAGAAGGAACTGACCGGGTTATCTAAGGTAGCCGAGTCGCCTTCACATCCGTTTGTGGTGGTGATTGGGGGTGCTAAAGTGGCTGATAAACAGCCTTTGATAGATAAATATGCCAAGATTGCTGATAAAATCGTCGTAGGAGGCAAGATTGCCGCGGATGGCTATACTAGCCCACTTGATAGGGTGTACGTCTGCGAGGACTTTATAGAGGGGTCTGAGGGCGATTTGGCTGGCAAAAAGCTGGATATTGGGCCAAAATCCGTGGCTAAGGTTACCGAGGTGCTCTCTGGCGCTAAAACTGTACTCTGGAACGGCCTGATGGGGATGGCTGAGGTGCCAGAGTTTGCCGGCGGTTCTATTGCGGTGGCGCGGGCTATCTCTGGTAATACTAAGGCTTATAGCGTAGTTTGTGGTGGCGACACTACTGGTTTTGTAGAAAATCTAGAGAAAACCGAGCCAGATTTACATTTTTCTTTGATCTCTACTGGCGGTGGCGCAGCACTAGAATTCTTGCTAGGTGAAAGTTTGCCGGGCGTAGAGGCGTTGGACGAAAAATAGGGGTTGAAAAATCCGTTAGATATTGTTATAATTTAGTTGTCGCTAGACGTTTTCTGGTCTCGTAGTATAACGGTTAGTACAACGGGTTTTCATCCCGTCAATAGGAGTTCGACTCTCCTCGAGATCACCATTTTTTGTATCTATGGAAGGGTGGCCGAGTGGTTGATGGCACTGGTCTTGAAAACCAGAGAGTGAAAGCTCCGCAGGTTCGAATCCTGTCCCTTCCGCCAGGAAGGACAGTAACGTCAGTTTCCTGTCCCTTCCGCCAGGAAGGACAGTAACGTCAGTTTCCTGTCCCTTCCGCCACTTTATGTGGTATAATAGATTCGTGGCAACGTAGCTCAGTTGGTTAGAGCGTGGGACTCATAAGCCCAAGGTCACTGGTTCGATCCCAGTCGTTGCTACCATTTTTTTAGGCTTGCTTGCGCACGACCGGTGATTTGTGGTATAATAACAGCAGTTTTGGAGCCGTCGTTCAACGGATAGGACATATCCCCTCTAAGGATACAATGCTGGTTCGATTCCAGCCGGCTCTACCAAATTTGCCCGGCGGGGCATTTTTTGTGCTATAATAACCTTATGAAAAATAAGCACGGCTTTACCATCTTAGAGCTAGTCATCGTGATTGCGTTTGCTTCGCTGGCGCTGATTTTGTTCTTCTTACAAAAAATTAACATCGACGCGATGGAGCGCGACGACGACCGCAAAACCGCTATCAATGCGATGTATTACGCTCTGGAAGAAGGTTTTTATCCAGCTAACGGTTATTACCCAGAGACAATTTCTCCAGAGGTATTGCCAGTGATTGATCCGAATTTGTTCACCGATCCATTCGGCAATAATCTCGGTAAGGCCGGCAGCACTTATAACTACGAGGCGGCCAACTGCGAGGACGGCAAGTGCAAAGAATACACTCTCCGCGCAATACTAGAAAAAGAAGAAGATTACATCAAACGGAACCGCAGCTAAACGGCGGCTGAGACAGTCGCGTCGGGTGTCGTCAAATCTGCGGCGGCTTCGGTTGGGACAGCTAGGCGGCGCTTGGTCTTTTCTTTCTCGACGTGGACGAGGTGAGTGATCATGTCTAGCTCGTCTTTGGGTGTGTTGACATATTTGAAAGTGTAGGTGGTTTCATCGCCGACGGTGGACATCCGGATAGTGCCGAGTTTGAAAATATGGTCACCGATGTTTTCTTGTTTAAACGAGACATCTTCGATGGAAAGTAGCTCAATGATGTTGACCGATTTGGAAAAAAGCGAGTTGGCGCGGTGATGGATGAGACGTTTATTAGTAACATAGAGACGGTTGTTTTTGTACACGCGCGAACCGATGAGGGCGGAAATCGTGATAATGCCAAATAAAATCAAAATAATTAGATAAATATAAGACTGGGCAAATCCAGAAAGACCTGCGGACTTGACGCCGCCAAAAGCCATAAAGACCAAGGCGACCACTAGGGCTAAATACCCTGCGCCGGCGGCGGCCCAGATAAAAATCAGCCCTAATTTGGACCGTTCTATGGCTAGCTCGACGTATTCGTTCTCCTCTAAGCGAAGCTCTGGGAAATCTTTGAGGCTTCTAGCGTGATGGAGTTTGATGAGTTCTTGCTTCATAGCTATTCCCTTTTCTTTATTATACCACAGTTTTGTTGTTGTGTAAATGTTGCTTTGCCTTCTCCGTGATGAGCCGTCCGCGCGGCGTACGCTCAATAAAACCGATTTGGAGGAGATAAGGCTCATTGTAATCCTCGATAGTGGTAGCCTCGTCGCCAGTGATGGCGGCGAGAGTATTGAGGCCGACAGGGCGGTCGCCGTAATTTTCTTCCATGAGGCGGAGTAGGTTACGGTCGGCGGGGTCTAGGCCGAGGTCGTCAATTTCCATGAGGTCCAGCGCGCGGGTGGCAATAGGCGCGTCGATGATGCCGTCGCCGTTGACATCGGCGTAATCACGCACACGGCGAACAAGACGGTTGGCGATGCGCGGCGTGCGGCGCGAGCGCGTAGCTAGCAGGTGTGTGGCGGCAGGCTCGATTTTAGTGTTTAAAATGTTGGCGGTGCGGGCAATAATCTGCTCAATCTCTGGCTCGGTGTAATATTCTAAGCGGTGGAGCATACCAAAACGATCCCTCAGCGGGCCAGCTAGGGAGCCAGTCCGTGTGGTAGCACCAATGACAGTAAAATTAGGTAAGTCTAGGCGAACGCTCCGCGCGGCCGGGCCTTTGCCAATAGTGATGTCTAGCTTGAAATCCTCCATAGCGGAGTATAATACTTCTTCCACGGCGCGGCGCAAACGATGGATTTCGTCGATAAACAGCACATCGCCGTCTTGGAGATTAGTCAAAATGCTAGCCAGATCGCCAGCGCGCTCAATGGCTGGGCCGGAAGTAATCTTGAGATTGGCGCCCAGCTCATGCGCGATGACGCCAGCCATAGTGGTCTTACCAAGACCCGGCGGGCCATATAGTAATATATGGTCTAGAGTGGCATTCTTGTCCGCATCGTCGCCATCTGCCGCCGCCGAGGCGCGGCGCTTTTTGACGGCGTCGATGGCGATTTTCAAGTTATTCTTCATCCGCTCTTGGCCGATGTACTCATCAAAAGAAAGCGGGCGGAGAGATTTCTCGATAATCTCCTCTTGTTCTTTATTGTCCTCAGGGACGGTAGTACTGACGATGCGTTCGATTCCCATTCGTAACCTTTAATAATTAGTGGCGCGGATTTCAAAGAAGGCTTGTGGGTGGGAGCAGACCGGGCAGATTTCTGGGGCGGAATTACCGACGTAAATATAGCCGCAGTTACGACACTTCCAGACGGTGACTTTGTCGGACTTAAAGACGACGTCGTCCTCTACGTTCTGTAAGAGTTTTTCGTAGCGCTCTTTATGCTCATTTTCAATGGCGCCGACACCCTCAAACTTCTGGGCGATTTCCTCAAAGCCCTCCTCGCGAGCCTGGGCAGCGAATTTTTTGTACATTTCGTTAGTTTCGTAATCTTCGCCCTTAATGGCATCTTTTAAGTTGGCTGTGGTGTCTGGGACTTCGCCGTCATGTAGGTACTTGAACCAGATTTTGGCGTGCTCTTTTTCGTTGCTGGCGGTCTCATCAAAGAGCGCAGCAATCTGCTCAAATCCGTCTTTTTTGGCCTTGCTAGCATAATACTGATACTTGGTATAGGCATCAGTTTCGCCGGAGAAGGCGGTTTGTAGGTTTTTGTAAGTTTTGCTCGTAATAAAATCTGTTGCCATAAAACTCCTTTTTATCATTATAGCACGGCCGGACAAAAAAATAGCTGAAAGCGTCCAAGTATATTCAGCATCAGTCGGCTTTGACAAAGCATAAAAGGTGTGGTATAATGGATAGATAGGCTGTTTTTGCCTTGTATTTTATTTTCATTTCAAAGGAGGGAATGTAATGAAAAGAATGTTTAACGCAGTAGTAGAGCTCGTTTGTAGTCAGGTGTGGACGGAGGAGGAAATGGATAATGATTGCCAGGATGCGCTGTGCGGGATAGTAGAGCTGACCGCGACGCTGGGCGACTTGCCGCCTCTGGAAGTCTTGGCCGATTACATCGGCGAGTCGGTGCCAAAAACGCATCTTTTGATTTTGCGGCTGGAAAAGCGGCTGAAAAATCTGGAGATACAGATGAGTTCAGTTGAAAGCACTAGCCTGAATGAAACGGTTTGCACTCTGGCGATGAGATCAATATTGGCAGGGTTTTACCCGTATCAGCGTTCAGAAAGTGTCACGGAGATCGACCTCAGAAACTGGGCATACCGAAGCCTTAAAGATTGGTATTGCACCAGCGTAGAGGCATATCGAGGATTCTTGATGGCGATGGAGTTTTTAGACCGCCAGTGGTCGATTCCGATAGCAAGATTTATCGACCAGAGATATGGCCGGAGCGCCCGGGCTGAAAAGATTTCGGAACTGAACGCTTTTATTGCCGACATCTTGGAGCTTGATTCCCCGACCATTGCAAGATGCGCAAAAGGCGCCAAGTTATCGTCGCAGATATTGATGAATCTGCGCAAAGAGTTCTACGAAAAGCACAAGATCATAGATATCTATGACTGCACGTGTTAATACACATATCAAAAAAGCCCCTTTTCGGGGGCTTTTTAATTTTAGCTTTAGCTTAGGCGCGGGCAAAGTGCGCAAAGGCGCGGTTGGCCTCGGCCATGCGGTGGCAGTCTTCTTTCTTCTTGAAGGCGGCACCGGTTTCATTGTAGGCATCGACAATCTCAGCCTCAAGACGCTTAGCATAAGGCATACCGCTGCGAGCGCGGGCAGCCTGGACTAGCCAAGAAAAGGCAAAATGTTGCTGGCGGTGGCCAGAAATCGGAAATGGAATCTGGTAGTTAGCACCACCGACGCGGCGGGATTTGACCTCAAAATCTGGGCTGACGTTAGCGAGGGCTTTTTCAAAGACCTCTACTGGATCCTCAGATTTGAGCTTCTTTGCGGCACCTTCTAGGGCAGCGTAAACGGCCTTTTCGGCAGCCTGCTTTTTGCCGTCTAGCATAGACTTATTGATGAGTCTCTGAACGAGAATCGACTGATATTTGCGATCTGGGGAGACTTTTCTCTGAAGTGAAGTAGTAACTTTACGTGGCATTACTTGTCTCCTTTCTTAGCACCGTATTTAGAGCGGCCTTGTTTGCGACCGTCAACACCCTGGAGATCCAAAGTGCCACGGACGATGTGATAACGCACACCTGGAAGATCTGGCACACGACCACCGCGGACCAGCACGACGGCGTGCTCCTGGAGGTTGTGACCCTCGCCACCGATGTAGGCCCAAACTTCCTGACCATTAGTAAGGCGGACGCGCGCGACTTTGCGGAGCGCGGAGTTAGGCTTTTTAGGAGTCTTGGTGGTGACCTTGATACAGACGCCGCGCTTTAGTGGCGCAGGCTGATCATAATAGCGGGTCTTCAAGGTATTGACAATAGAGCCAAGGGCTGGAGCCTTGGACTTTTTGGCAGCCTTTTTGCGAGGCTTTCTAATCAACTGATTAATAGTTGGCATTAAAATTATCCCTGTTAGGTTAGTATTGCTGTGCCGCTACGTTTACAGCAATGCGTAGCAGCTTGAAACTCTTGATAGTATTATAGCGCAAGTTGTTTGATTTGGCAAGAGGATTATGTTGTGATTTTTACAACATGGTGTGGGCTTATGGGATATACAAGGTATTGACAGGAACGTAAGCGGGATGTATAATTACTTTAGTGAGTAACCACTCTAGTAATGGTTACTCTGTAGGGTTGGATTAACCGCTTTAGCGGTTAATCTTTTTTCTCCTGACGATGGCAGCTATGCCAGATAAGGAGACTTTTTTATTCTACAAATGCCTCGCAGTGTTTAGCTGACAAAGCATGCTCACTTGTAGCATAGTCATAGAATACTCCCAGCCCTACCCCTATTTTCTCTTGGTTTTTGTCAAGGTGTCAAGCATGAGGGGTAAAGATTGGGTAGGGAGTGAAGCCTGGGGAAACGGGAGCAGGAGTGGGGCTACTACGACCGAACGCAGACTATACTTTGTGTATTGTAGTAGAAGTCGTAGCTATTATTAATATCAGCCGAAGTAGCGCTATATACATTAAGAACGTAATAGAGGTTGTTGACGAGGTATGTAGAGGACCAGAAGGCGCTGACACCCCAATGATCATAAGCTGCAGCCTTGCCAGCGCTAGTGCTAATTAAGCTGTTATATTGCGCCTGGGTCGGAACGCTCCAGGTGCCAGGAGATAGACTGTTACACGTTGAGTTTGCCGTACTGAGGCCTCCCCTGCCCTGGACATTAGCAGTCCAGGTATAACCACCAGCCGTAAATGACGCTGGCCCATTTTGTTCAAAGTTAGCAGTCAAGATCTTGGTGTTGCTTGTGCTGGTGAGCGTTACGGTATCACCTGGGTTGTAGGTGTTCCCTGCACCAGCACCATTATCGGTGTAGTTAATGAAGTTGTAGCCGTCTAGGCTTGGAGCGGTGGATGGGATAGTGAAGGTGTGGGAAGTATTAATAGTAGTAGCGGTTTGGGTTGTTGGGCAATTAGTAGCACCAGTGCCGCAAGAGTAGTTCAGGGTATAGATATATTCTAGTGCCCATACGGCATATAATGTGGCTGAACCAGTACCATGGGTAGTATAGTCTGGGTTGCCACTATCGTCTGCGATTACGGTGTAAGTATCACCTGCTACATAGAGGCCATCTGGACCGGAGCCACTGCCTTGTCTGGTGCTTGGATCTGTGCTCCAGCCGGCGAACTGGTAGCCGCTTCTTACCATTTCTGGCAAGGCTCCCTGTCCGCTAACGTCTGGGATGGTGAAGGTGTAGGATGTAGCTATAGTGGTAGCAGTGAGTGGGTCTGGGAGGTTTGCTACAGCGTCTGATGTGTTCTTGTCAAAGGTCAAAGTATAGTCTACTGGGATTGGGTTAGCTATGGCAGTAAAGACTAGCTCGTTCTTGTAGATACCACTAGACTTGTCGGTAGCAGCGTTGACATTGATTGATACACTAGTCTGGCTGCTACTGGTTGCTATATCTACATCGTCTCTAACTGTGTCTGGAGTAGCTTTAGCTGGGATGGCGAGATTTTCTAGGATAGTGTTACCATAAGGCTGGTTAGTGGATGGGTTGATAGTGTCTGCTAGGGTAGTACTGGAGAAGCTCTTAGTCTGGCCTTCTGGGCCGAGAGACTCATTCCAGGATTTGCTGTAGTTCCAGTAGCTAGTACTAGAAGCTGTGCTACTACCAGCTGAGGTAGAGATTTGACCGACTTCCGTAGCGGCTATTGTAGAGTCGGTGTTAATGAGGCTAGTGGTAAACTCTGCCGCACTTGGCGTGTCAGAGCTGGTACCATCTGTTCTGTAATCAGAGTTCATCATTAGCTTGTAGCCAGAGACATTGGAAGTAGCTAT
>JAFWJE010000009.1 GCA_017511685.1 Candidatus Saccharimonadota bacterium
AATCAGTCTGGTACGGCTCGAGTACGCGTCCCATCCGCGGCGCAGAGCCGACTAACAGACTGATTTTTGACTTGACGTGAGCAAACCGTTCAGTAAAACCGATGTGAGCAAAAACCTGTGAGACGGGACCCATTTATTTTTTACTTTAGGGGTTGTTTTTTATTGACGAGTGTAGTATAATAGAACCGTATATTCTAATAATTAGAGCATACATTGCTAGACGCAAGAGTAAGTCGGCGCGTTTTACCAGATAGACGCAAAGAAACTGCTCATAAGTCTAGTTTCTGTAATGCTCATAAAGGGAAAGGAAACAGATGCAAGTCATCATCGGCACCAAAATTGGTATGACCCAGATCATCGGCAAAGATGGTATTGTTACCCCTGTAACAGTCCTTCAAGCCGGCCCAGCCACTGTGACTCAGATAAAAACTGTCGAATCTGACGGTTATAATGCAGTGCAGCTTGGTTTTGGTCAGGGTAAGAATCTGAGCAAGTCGGTTTCCGGCCACGTTAAGAAGGCTGGAGAAAAACTCGCACCATCAGTTCTAAAAGAATTTAGGACTGACAGCGAGCCAGAATTAAAAGTCGGCGACATCCTTACCGTTGAGAATTTCAACCTCGGCGACAAGGTCACTATCACCGGCACTTCTAAAGGTAAAGGCTTTGCTGGTACAGTCAAGCGCTGGAACTTCAACGAGTCCAGAAATACCCATGGTTTCAAGGGTAATATTCGTCGCGTTGGTTCCATCGGTTCTATGTATCCACAGAAAGTCTTTAAGGGCAAACGTATGCCGGGCCGCATGGGTCACGATCAAGTCACCGTCAAAAACTTGGTAGTTGCCTATATCGATAAAGAAAATAACCTCTTAGGCGTCAAGGGCGCAGTCCCTGGTCCTAAGAAGGGTATTGTAACCGTAGAGGGAAAGGAGTAATATGGCAGAAACTACTACATTATCAAAAGATGTCTTCGGTCTAGCCGTAGAAAACCACGAACTCGTAAAACTCGCTTACGATGCCTACCTAGCCAATTCCCGCAGCTCTCACGCTAAAACTTTGAAGCGTGGTGAAGTCCGCGGTGGTGGCAAAAAACCATGGAAGCAGAAAGGCACCGGTCGCGCTCGCTTTGGCAGCACCCGTAACCCTATCTGGCGCCACGGTGGTGTAGCCTTTGGCCGCACCGGCGAAGAGAACTTTGAAAAGAAAATCTCTCGCGAGTCCAAGAAAGTAGCTGTCCGCCAGGCTCTCTCTCTTAAAAACAAGGAGAAAGCAGTTGTCGTAATTGATAATTTCACTATCAAAAACGGCAAAACTAAAGAAGCTACCAAAATCCTAGAAAATAATAAAATTGACAATAAGTCAAATATATTGCTTGTTGTTTCCGAAAAGAGCGACCTTGTCATTCGTGCTACTTCTAATCTAGCTCATCTCAAGGCTGTTCGCCCAACTTATCTTAATGTTTTCGACATCATGAATGCCGATAAAATCGTTATCGTAAAAGACACAGTTAAGCCGGTAGAAAACTGGCTACTTGGAAAGGAGAACGCATAATGGCCGCTAAGACTACTAAAACCTCCGCCAAAGACGTCAAAAAGAATCTGGAAAAAGCTCTCGGAGTGACCCTCATTCCGCGCGTTACCGAAAAAACCTACGCTGAGCAAGCTAAGCGCACCTACGCTTTCTTTGTTCCACTAGATGCCAGCAAACAAGCTGTTAAGAAGCTAGTTGAAGAACAATTTAGCGTTTCTGTCACTGACGTTCGCGTTTTGACCAGAAAAGGCAAAGCTACTCGCTACAGTAAAGGTAAACACGCCTATCCTGGCACCACTTATCGCCGTGATCATAAGTTGGCTTATGTCACCTTAAAAGATGGCGACAAAATTAAGGTGTTTGAAGAAGAGGAAGTGAAAGAGACTGATAAGAAAGCCGATAAAAAGGCTGAAAAAGAAGCTAAAGTATCCGCAAAGGCTGCTAAAAAAGCAGAAAAGAAAGGAAACGATAAATAATGGCAATTAAAGCATATCGTCCAGTCACCCCTGCTCAGCGCCAGAAGACTACTCAGGACTTTGATGGTATCACCACTAAGAAACCATTAAAATCCTTGACTATGGCCAAAAAGCAACAGGCTGGCAAGAATAATCAGGGTCGGATTACCGTTCGCCATCGTGGCGGCGGCGTCAAGCGTCATTATCGCATCTTGACCCATAACCTACCAAAGAATCTTACCCTCACCGTTGAGGAAATTGAATACGATCCAAACCGCAGCGCTCGTATCGCTCGCGTCAAAGATCAGAACGGTAATTTCTACTATGTAATCGCTGATACCAAGATGGAAAAAGGCAACACTTTTGCCACTGGTGATGAAGCAGCCGTAGAAGAATCCAACCGTATGCCACTAGAGAATATCCCAGTCGGTACTTTCGTTTACGCAATCGAACTTACCCCTGGCCGTGGCGCTCAGATGGTCCGCGCCGCTGGTTCATCCGCTCAGTTAATGGCTAAAGAGGACGGCTATGCCACCCTTAAGATGCCATCTGGCGAATTCAGAAAAGTTTTAAGTGTCTGCCAAGCTAGTATTGGTACCGTTGGCAACATCCAGCACCAGAATATTAAGAAAGGTGCTGCTGGCCGTAACCGCCGCAAGGGCATTCGCCCAACCGTCCGTGGTGTCGTGATGAACGCTACCGACCACCCACACGGTGGTGGTGACGGTGGCCGTCACGGTTCCGGTAAAGCTCCACGCACCCCTTGGGGTCAGTTGACACTTGGTTACCGTACTCGTCATAATAAGCAAACTAATAAAATGATCGTGCGTAGTCGTCACGAAGGAAAGAGGAAATAATGAGTAGAAGCTTAAAGAAAGGACCTTTTGTAGACTACAAACTACAAAAGAAAATCGAAGCCCTCTCTGCTGATGACCGCACCGTAGTTAAGACTTGGGCTCGTCAGTCTACCATTTCCCCAGAAATGGTCGGCCGTACTATTGCCGTTCATAATGGCAAAGTCCACGTTCCAGTATTCATCAGCGAGAATATGGTTGGTCACAAACTCGGTGAGTTTGCCCCAACTCGTAAGTTCCGCCGCCACGGTGGTAAGAAAGCAGCTGAAGCCGCTGCCGCGAAAGGAGCCGCATAATGGAAAATACACATTTTGCGCATGTCTATATCAAGGGAGTTGACAGTATGCCTAGAAAGACTAGCGTTGTTGCTAGCCTCGCCCGCGATCGTTACGTCGCCGACGCTCTAGTTATTCTTGAAAACACCCCTCGCCGCGCCGCTCGTGCTGTTAAAAAAGCTATTGAGTCAGCTAACGCTAACCTATTAAACAGCGGAGTCTCTATCGATCCAAAAACCGTTCGTATCGCTAGAATTTCCGTTACTGCTGGTACCCGTATGCGTCGCTACGTTCCAGCATCCCGCGGCCGCGCTTTACCATACGAGAAAGTCTCCTCCAACATCTTTGTCGAAGTTGCTGGTGAAGAGAAAGTGAAAAAAGCTGCCGCGTCAGCTAAGAAGGAGGAAAAGTAATGGGTCAGAAAGTTAATCCAGGGTCCTTCCGTCTCCAAATCAGCAAAGATTGGTCCTCTAAATGGTTTACCAAAAAGAGCGATTTCAAAAAATGGCTGGTAGAAGACGATAAAATCAGAGAGACTATTGAAGAGCGCTTCAAGTCTCGCCCAACTATTGCTAAAGTTAACATTGAGAGAAGCTCCAACCTCACCACTATTACCATCGTCACCGCTAAAGCTGGTGCCGTTATCGGTAAGCAAGGTGCTGGTATCAATGAGCTCAAGAAGGAACTCGAAAAGTTCACCTCTCAACCTGTTCGCATTAACGTCGAGGAAATTAAAAAACCAGAGCTAAACGCTAAGCTCGTCGCCGAAAACATCGGCTTCCAGCTCGGCAAGCGTATGAACTTCCGCCGCGCCGTCAAAATGGCCTGCCAGTCTACTATGGCTGCCGGTGCCAAAGGTGTTCGCATCGAAGTTGCTGGTCGCTTGAATGGCGCAGAAATGTCTCGTCGCGAAAAGTTTATTGAAGGCTCCGTCCCTCTACATACTCTCCGCGCCGACATCGATTTCTACTGCCATCACGCCCCAACTACTGCCGGTATCGTTGGCGTCAAGGTCTGGATTTATAAGGGGGAGAAGTAATTATGGCAATTTTAGTACCAAAGAAAACACCACACCGCAAGGTTAGAAAAGGCAAAAACGAGGGCATAGCCACTCGTCTCACCAGCGTCGATTTCGGCGACTGGGGTCTTATGTCTCTAGATAACGAGCGCGTCAATTCTAAACAAATTGAGGCTGCCCGCCAAGCCATCACCCGCTATATTAAGCGTGGTGGTAAAATCTGGATTCGCATTTTCCCACACACTCCTGTTACCAAGAAACCTCTTGATGTCAAGATGGGTGGTGGTAAAGGTGAACCACAATTCTACGTCGCTAAGGTTAAAGCTGGCACCGTGATGTTTGAAATCGCCGATGTCACTGAAGAGCAAGCTAAAGAGGCGCTTCGCCTAGCTTCTCACAAGTTACCGGTTCGTTGCAAGATAATTAAGAAAGAGGAGTTTTAGTATGGCAAAGTCACTCATTGGTATTGTTTCCTCTGACAAACGTGACAAGACCATTACCGTCTCAATCGTTTCAAGAGAAACTCACCCTCTCTATCGCAAGCAGTACACGAAAACTCGTAAATATACCGCTCACGATGAGAAAAACGAAGCCAAAGCTGGCGATAAAGTCGAAATCGTCGCTTGCCGTCCGTTCGCTAAGACTGTTAGCTACAAGTTAGTCAAGGTCCTAGAGAAGTCTCACGGCACCGTTACTCTAAAAGAAGATGTTACTGACGTCAAGATGCCAGAAAAAGTTGGCGCTGACGCAGAAGCTAAAGCCGCTGCTAAGGCCGCTGCTAAGGCCGAAGAAGCATCTCAGAAAGAGGTAGAGGAATAATATGATCCAACAGGAAACTAGATTAAAAGTTGCTGACAACAGTGGCGCCAAAGAGCTTGGTGTAATCCGGGTCCTTGGTGGAACTCGCGCTCGCTATGCGAGTGTTGGTGATATTGTCACTGCCAGCGTTAAAGACGCATCCCCAACTGGGGCCGTTAAGAAAAAAGCCGTTGTTCGTGCCGTCATCGTCAGAACTCGCGCAGAGGTTCGTCGTCCAGATGGTTCTACCATCCGTTTTGACGACAATGCTGCCGTTCTTATTAATGACGACAAGACGCCAAAAGGTACACGTGTTTTCGGGCCAGTCCCTCGCGAATTACGTGAACGTGGTTTTTCTAAGATTATCAGTTTAGCACCGGAGGTACTCTAATATGGCACAGAATCTAAAAACCGGTGATACCGTTAAAATCATTTCCGGCGATAACAAAGGCAAAACTGGTAAAATCGTCAAGATGGACGTAAAGGGCCACAAGGCTTTCATTGAAGGCATTGAAATCCGTGAACGCCACCTTAAAAAGACTCAGTTTAATCCCGCCGGTGGCAAGAAAACTATTCACGTCGGCATTGACCTATCTAATCTTAAGAAGGAGGGCAAGTAATGGCTGAATATACTCCAAGACTCAAGGAGCGTTACGAAAAAGAAATCGAAAAAGCTCTGATGAAAGAGTTAAATATTAAAAATGTCAATCAAGTTCCAAAATTGGAAAAGATTGTCGTTTCCGCTGGTGTTGGTAAAAAACGTGAAGATAAGCGTTTTACTGAGACGGTAGAGCTTACCTTAGCTAAAATTACCGGCCAGGCCACCACTTCTCGTCTTGCTAAGAAGTCCATTGCTACTTTCAAGATTAGAAAAGGCATGGGCGCCCCTATTGGTTACCTTACCACCCTTCGCGGTGTCAAAATGTATGAATTTGTTGACCGCTTAATCAATATTACACTTCCACACGTCCGCGATTTTCACGGCGTGCCGACAAGTAGCTTTGATAAGCAAGGCAATTATAGCCTAGGTCTAAAAGAACAGACTGTATTCCCAGAGATTACCTTTGAGGATGCTGCCGTTCTCCATGGTCTAGAAATCACCTTTATTATTAAAAATGGTTCAAAAGAAGGGAGCAAGAAGTTGCTAGAACTCTTTGGTATGCCATTTGAGAAGGAGGAGAAGTAATATGGCTAAGAAATCAGCTGTCCTCCGTGATCAAAAACGGCAGAAAATGTACGACAAATATAAAGACAAGCGTGCTGCATTAAAGGCCGCTGGTGACCTTGAAGGTTTGCAGAAACTCCCAAGGAACTCCAGCCCAACCCGTCTCAAAAACCGCGATTTACTAGATGGTCGTCCTCGTGGTTATATGCGTCGCTTTGGACTTTCCCGTATTAATTTCCGTGAAAAAGCAAGCAAGGGCGAAATCCCTGGTGTAACAAAGAGTAGCTGGTAAGGAGAAAGGAGCAATATGTCATTACAATCTACTGATCAAATCGCCGACCTCATTACCCGCATCAGAAACGCTATTCAGGTTGGCAAAACCGAAATCCGCGTACCAACTTCCAAATTGAAAGTTGCCGTTGTGGAAGGTTTAAAGAAGGCTAACTACATTGCTGATTACGATGTCGAGAAATCCGCTCCACGCGACATTCTCCACGTTGTTATCAATAAAGACGGTGAAGCCGCTAAAATTAACGAGATTACCAAGATTTCTAAACCAGGCCGCAGAATCTACACTTCTGCCGACGACATCCCAACCGTCAAATCCGGTCGCGGTATCGTCCTCATCTCCACCTCTAAAGGCGTGATGAACGGCAAAGAAGCTAAGAAGCTCCGCCTTGGTGGCGAAATCCTCATCCGCGTTTGGTAAAATCACCAAACTATGGTATAATATAATAAATTAAGAAAGGAATACAATGAGTCGTATCGGAAAACTACCTGTTGACATTCCAGCAGGCGTGACAATTACGGTCGAGAGCAGTGAAATCACTGTTGCCGGCCCTAAAGGCACGCTTAAGGTTCCTGTCCAACAGAATACTACCACTAAGGTAGAAGAGAACAAAATCGTAGTTACTCGCAAAGACGACGAGCCAGATTCTAAAGCCTGGCACGGCCTCCAGCGGGCGCTACTTCAGAACGCCGTTACTGGTGTTACTAAAGGTTTCGAAAAGAAACTTGAAATTAATGGTGTTGGCTTCCGTCTATCTGGCGGCGGCAAACAGATTGAGATGGCCCTTGGCTTCTCTCACCCTGTTAAATACACCGCTCCAGATGGTATCGAGCTAAAAGTTGACAAGATGGAAATCACCGTTTCCGGCATCGACAAACAGCTCGTTGGCCAAGTCGCGGCTGAAATCCGCGCCCTTAAGAAACCAGAGCCATACAAGGGTAAAGGCATCAAATATGTTGATGAACGCATTATCCGTAAGGCTGGAAAGGCAGGTAAGAAATAATGAAAGCTGAGTATCGCAAAAATCGTACCCGTGCTAAAATCCACGGTACCGCCACTCGTCCACGTCTCACCGTTTACATCAGCAATCTTCATGTAACGGCCCAGATTATCGACGATGACAAGAAAGTCACTTTGGCTTACGCTACTACTGTTGGCAGCAAAATGACCGGCACTATGACCGAAAAAGCTGCAAACATCGGCAAAGAAATTGCCGAAAAAGCCAAAAAGGCAAAAGTAAAAACCGTAGTCTTTGACCGTGGTTCAAGAGCCTACGCTGGTCGTATGTCTGCTCTCGCCGACGCCGCCAGAAAAGAAGGATTGGAGTTCTAATATGGCAGAGAATAATAATCAACCAAAAGTAATCAACAAGTCCGGTACTCTTAAGATGACCGACGAGACCGCCGCTACCCGCAAGTCTAAAGATATCGGTGGCCGTCCGTTTGATCGCCGCAACAATCGCCGCCGCAACCAAGTTAAAGCCGACGTTGCACCAAAAGAGTTCGACGAAGTTACTATCAACATTGACCGCGTGTCCCGTACTGTGGCTGGTGGTCGCCGCATGCGCTTCAAAGCTCTTGTTGCTATCGGTAACCACAAGAACAAAATCGGTATCGGCGTCGCCAAAGGTAATGACGTAACCTCTGCTGTTGCCAAGGCTACTTCCAAGGCTAAAAAGAGCATGATTGAGTTCCCAATGGATGGTGAAACTATCTGCCACGAGACTGAAACTAAGATCACTGGCGCACACGTTTTGATGAAGCCGGCTGCTCCTGGTACTGGTATTATTGCCGGTGGCGTAGTTCGCTCCATTATCGGTCTTACCGGTGTGAAAAACCTTATTTCTAAGTCTCTTGGCTCTACCAATAAGGTCAACATTGCTTACGCCGTCATTGAAGGTTTGAAAGCCCAGACTGCTCGCAAAGATTGGGAAACTACTAAGCTCAAGGCCGCTGACAAGCCAGCCGCAAAAGCTGCTACTAAACCTGCTGAAAAAGCTGACGCTAAGAAACCAGCCGCCAAAAAGCCTGCTACCGCGAAAAAAACCACCGCTAAGAAGGAGGCTAAATAATGAAATACAATGATTTAACTGTCACCGCTAATACTCGCCCATCCCGCAAGGGTCGTGGCATCTCCGCTGGCCAGGGTAAAACCGCTGGTCGTGGCACCAAGGGTCAGAAATCCCGTACTGGTCACCGCAAAATGCCAGCTGGCTTCATGGGCGGTCAACGCGCTATTATGCAAGCCGTACCAAAGCTCAAAGGTTTCAAATCTATCCACGCCAAGGCCGAGGTAATCTATACTGACCGCCTAAACGAGCTCAAAGGCGCTGTAGATAACTTCAAACTCTACGAAGCCGGGTTAATTTCTACCCCATATGCTAAAGTAAAAGTTATCACTCGTGGTGATTTGACTAACAAAATCGAGCTTTCTACTCAATTTGCTAGCAAAACTGCTATAAAAGCTCTTGAAAAAGCTGGTGGTAGCTTCAAAAAAGTCGCTGTTCCAGCCCGCCAAAAAGCTGAAACGGCTGCCAAATAATCTGTATCTATTGACATTTTAGCCCTTCTGTGCTATAATATGAAGATACTAGCAAAAAAGTCCTGAAAAAGGGCTTTTTTGTTTTAAAAAATCAAAATCTGTGGTATTATAGATAAAGTAAGATAGAGTTATATATGCATTTCAAAACAATTTTTAAATCGTTCAAGAATAAAGATATGCTAAAGCGCATTTTAATAGTGCTTGGCATTATTGTTGCATATCGTCTCTTAGCCCACGTGCCTGTGCCACTTGGTGACGCTAATACTTTTAAAGACGCCATTGGCAATCTTCTGGCTAAGTCTGATTTCGGTAGCTTCTTGAATCTGATTTCTGGTGGTGGTCTGACTTCTTTCTCGATTATCCTGGTAGGTCTATCTCCGTTCATCACCTCCTCTATCGTTGTCCAGCTAATTACTAAGGCTGTTCCAAAACTAGAAGAGCTATCCCAAGACGGTGAGGCTGGTCGCCGCAAGATTAACCAATGGACCAGAATGTTGACCGTCCCTCTAGCCATCGTCCAGTCTATCGCTTACATCTTTATCTTAAAAGAATCCGCCTTGGCCAATACCGCTTCCAGCATTGATCTTTCCACTGGCCAATGGTTCCTAGCTGTTACTTCTATGACTGCCGGCTCAATCATTCTTATGTGGCTCGGTGAGCTCATTACAGAGCAGGGCATTGGCAATGGTATCTCTATGGTCATCTTTGCCTCTATCATCTCCCAGTTACCAACCACTCTTGCCTCACTTGGTGCCTCTCTCTTTGACACATCAAACGGTTCACTCTCCCTCTTTGGCTGGTTCAATCTACCAGTTAACCCAACGGTATTCTGGATTATGCTCGGCTTTGCCGTTGCTCTCATCATAGTTATCTACTTCCTTGTCAAGCTCAATGAAGCCCAGCGCATCATCACTATTAATTACGCTAAACGTGTCCACGGTAACAGTAGCTATGGCGGTATTAAATCCATCTTGCCAATTAAGCTCATCGCCGCCGGCGTTGTCCCAGTGATTTTTGCCACCTCGTTCCTAGCTTTGCCAGCTTTAATCGGCCAGCTCATCCAGACTATGGATCCTGGTAATGAATTTGGTGCCGGGCTAGTCTCGCTCTTTACCGCACCTTCTGCCTCTAATTTCGCCTCGGAATATCCAGATGGCATTACTGGCAAATGGTTCATTTATCCAGCGATGTACTTCATTCTAGTAGTAGCTTTCACCTATTTCTACACTTCCATCATCTTTAACACTAACGAAATCGCCGATAACCTCCAGAAACAAGGTGGCTTTATTGAAAAAGTTCGCCCAGGCCTTGCCACTGCTAAATATCTCAATAAGGTCGTGGTCCGGCTTAACTTCTTTGGCGCCTTTGCGCTTGGCCTGATTGCCATGCTACCGTTTATTACTGACTACATCTTCATCTTAACGCTTGGCTATCCAATTGGCCTTTCTATCTCTGGTACTGGACTCTTGATCGTAGTGACTGTGGCCCTCGAAAGCCTCCGTCAGCTAGATTCTCGCGCGCTAATGGTAACTTACGACGATTATAAGTAATGGCTTTAAGGTTTGATTGGAAGAAAAATCTTCCACGCATCATCTGGGGCGTCATTGCGCTTATCCTTTTAGGTTGCATCATCCGCGTAATGGTCTGGGAACACAATTACTATCGTGAAAAAGAAGGCAGCACCCGTGCCACCGCCGTCGCCAACACCATCGCGCCAGAAGACACCGAGGAAACCGTCAACGAAGAAGATGTTGACGAGCAAATGAAACAAGCTCACCGCGTCGCCGCCGACAAGCCGCGCTTCCTCTCTATTGAAAAGCTCGGCATTGACCGTGCTCGTGTCCTAGAAGTCGGTCTTACTAAATCCGGTAGACTAAATACCCCAGCTGGCATTTTTGACGTCGGTTGGTACAACGCCTCTGGTAAGCCAGGTGCCGGCGGTACACTCTTAATCGACGGACATAATGGCGGACCTACCAAAGAAGGCGTATTTAAACATCTCCCCGAACTAGCCGTAGGCGATATTATCATGATTGAGCGTGGTGACGGCAAACACTACCGTTATCAAGTCGTCGAAAACGAAGAGGTCCCGCTCTCCGAAGCCGACAGCCGTATGGCTAAAATGCTCACCTCCCCTGAGCAAGGCAAGGAAAGCCTCTCACTCATCACCTGTACCGGGGTCTGGTCCCAAGTTCAGCAGACTTATCTTTCTCGTCAATTCCTCCGCGCCGTTTTGGTTGAAGAAAATCACGACTACACCACCACCGAAATCAAAAACGAACTCAAAGAAAAACGCGAAGCTAAAGAAAAAGAAGAGCAAGAACAAGAAAAACAAGACCAAGAGTAATTTTTCTATTGTTTTTTATAAAAAAGTATGCTATACTAAATAGGTAATTTATGGCTAGTCAAAAGGAAGTGATTGAACTCACCGGCAAGGTCGTTGAGGCGTTGCGTGGTACCCAATTTCGGGTTGAACTCGAGAATGGTCATATTATCATTGCGCACATGAGCGGAAAGATGCGTAAAAACTACATCCGCCTAGTGCCTGGTGATAAGGTGAAAGTGGAACTAACCCCTTACGATTTAACTAAGGGGCGTATCAGTTTTCGCCTAAAAGATTAATAGCAGATGTTGTAGAAATTACGACACTTTGAAGCAATTCTTCATAGATGGCAAAATAGTCGACTGCCGATAATGAAGTAAAAGTGTAAAAACGGTTTCTACAGCAGTAATAAGGAAAGGATTTTGACACTTTATGAAGGTTCGTGCAAGTGTTAAAAAAATCTCCCCAGATGACATTATCGTTCGCAGAAAAGGCGTTCTCCGTGTCATCAACAAGAATAAACCTAAGAACAAGCAAAGGCAGGGTTAAGCATGGCAAGAATTGCAAGCGTTGTTATCCCTTCCGAAAAACAAGTCTGGATTGCTCTGACTTATGTTTACGGAATCGGACGGACAACTTCAAAAGCCATCCTTGCGGAGGCTAAAATAGAGCCTACCACTCGGGTGAAAGATCTCACCGAGGCTGAAGAAGCAAAAATCAACGAGATTATTGCAAATAATTATCGCGTTGAGGGCGATCTTCGCCGCCTCGTAACCAATAACGTCAAGCGCATTAAGGATATCAATTCCTACAAGGGGCTTCGCCATAAGGCAAAACTCCCAGTCAACGGCCAGCGCACCCGTACGAACGCACGTACTCGTAAGGGTAAAGCTATCGCAGTTGGTGGTGCACAACCAAAAGCAGCAAGTAAGACATAAGGAAAGGAGTAGAAAATGGCTGAAGAAGAAATTAAGAATACTACGGCTACTAAAGCTCCTGAAGCTGCCAAGGCAGAAGAAGCTAAAAAAGCTGTAAGCAAAAAGGCTAAGAAGGGCAAACGCATTGTCACCTCTGGCCAAATGCACATTAATGCAACATTTAATAATACGATTATTAGTTTTTCCGATAAAAGTGGTGAGGTCTTAGCCGCTTCCTCCGCTGGAGCCAATGGTTTCCGCGGTAGCAAGAAAGGCACCGCCTACGCCGCTCAAATCGCCGCTGAAAAAGCCGCCGAAATCGTCAAAAAAGAACACGGCATGAACAGCGTCGATGTCTACGTTAAGGGTATCGGCCTTGGTCGCGACAGCGCCATTCGTGCCGTTTCCACTGTTGGTATGAAAATTGACAGTATCACCGATGTAACTCCGATTGCTCACGGTGGTGTCCGTCCTAAAGGAGAAAGGAAACCATAATGGCAAGAGATAAATCACCTATCGTCAAACAGAGCCGCCGCGAAGGTTATGCCCTCGCTCCAAAAGCTCACAAAGTCCTCGCCAAAAAGACTGGCGTACCTGGCCAGCATGGCGATGCGCGTCGCCGCGGTGGTAGCCTCTACCTCACCCAGCTCCGCGAAAAGCAAAAAGTTCGCCGCATGTACGGCTTACTAGAAAAACAATTCGCCAAACTGATGAAAGAAGCTACTCGCGCCGAAGGCCTAACCGGTGAAAACCTCCTAGAATTTCTAGAACGTCGCGCCGACAATGTAGTCTATCGCGCTGGTTTCGCCACCACTCGTCGTCAAGCCAGACAACTCGTATCTCACGGACATTTCCTCCTAAACGGTAGAAGGATCGATATCCCATCCATCCGTTTGAAACCAGGAGATGTTTTGGAGGTACGTCCAAAATCACAGAAATCCGCATATTTCAAAAATCTTGATCAGATTATCAGCGCTGCTGCTACCCAGAGTGTCTCTTGGTTAAAGGGCGATGGTAAAAAGATGAAAATTGAAATTACCGGTTTGCCAAAGCGGGAAGAAGCAGAGGCGGGCATTAACGAACAATTAATCGTTGAGTACTACTCACGCTAAGGAGGAAATAAATGACAACTAAAGCTATTCACGAAGCTAACCTCGAAGAGGTGAACGACCTCGGCAAAAACAGCGCAGAATTTGTTGTCCGGCCGCTTTATTACGGCTACGGCAACACTCTCGGAAACTCGCTCCGCCGCGTCCTTCTTTCCTCTATCAAAGGTGCTGCTATCACTGCTTTTAGCATTGAAGGCTCCACCCATGAATTTGCCGCCATTCCAGGCATCCGCGAAGACGTCGTCGATATTATGCTAAACTTGAAGAACGTCCGCATTAAATCTCACTCTGATACTCCAGTCGAGCTCTACCTAGAGATTAAGGGGTCCGACCAATCTTCAGAAAAGGATGGCGACAAACGCGTCGTCGCTGGTGATATTAAACTCCCAGCCGAAGTAGAAATCGCCAACCCTAACCAAATCATCTGCCACATCGATGATCCAAAGTTCGTCTTAAAAATGCACTTAATCGTTGATACCGGCCGCGGTTATCTCTCTATTGAGAAATCTGGCGCTGAACGCGTCCACAGCGACATGATCGCTCTTGACGCCGTATTCTCCCCAGTTCTCCGCGTCCGCTATAAGGTAGAAAATACTCGCGTTGGTCAAGACACCAACTTGCAACAGCTCACTCTCACCATCGACACCGACGGCACCATCACTCCACGTGAAGCCTTTGAAGAAGCTGCTGCTATTCTAGTCAATCAATATACCGCTCTTGCGGGGAACACTATGGTCGAAAGTGCTCCAGCTCCAGGCATCAATACCGAAGAGGAAGATACTGGCCTCATGCTCCCAATCGAGGAACTTGGCCTTTCTGCTCGCACAGCTAATGCGCTCACCAACAACGACATTAAGACTGTCCGCGACCTCGTTATGCTTTCAGATTCCGATCTTAAGAATCTAAAAGGCTTCGGTGCTAAAGCTCTGGACGAAGTTAAAGAAAAGATAACGGAGTTAAATATCTAATATGCATCGTCACGGATATAAAGGCCGCAAATTCGGCCGCGAAACAGGAGAAAGGAAAGCGTTGATTCGTGGGCTCATCTGCTCCCTTATTGAACATCAATCTATCACTACCACTCTTGCTCGCGCAAAAGAAATTCGCCGCGAAGCCGAGAAGTTAATCACTATCGCCAAAAAGGGCGGTTTAGCCAATCGTCGCATCTTGATCGCTCGTCTTGGCAGTATTGAGATTGCAGACCTCTTAATGGACCAGATCGCCCCACAAATTAAACGCGATTCTGGCTACCTTAAAATCGAGCACGCCGGTTTCAGAAAAGGTGATAACACCGAGCTTGGAACTATCTCGTTTGTTGATAGTATCGAGCTAAAGGAGGACAAATAATGAAAACTTATTCTCAAAAAGCCTCTGACATTCAGCGTGAATGGTATCTCATCGACGCTTCCACTTTACCACTTGGTAAATTGGCTGTCGTAATTGCCGATAAACTTATGGGCAAAAGCAAAGTTACCTACACGCCACATATCGATAATGGTGATTATGTCATCGTCATTAACGCTAAGAATCTCAAGGTTACTGGCAATAAAATGACCGATAAGATGTATCATCATCACAGCGGTTTCCCAGGCGGGTTGAAATCTCTGAAACTCGAAGAAGTTCTTGAAAAAGACCCAAGCTACGCCATCAAAGAAGCCGTCAAAGGTATGCTCCCTAAGAACAAACTAGCAGCCGACCGTCTTACTCGCCTTCGCATCTTTGAAGGCACAGAGCACACTCACGCTGCACAAAATCCAAAGGAGATTAAATAATGGCTACTAAGGATAAATACAATTACGGCCTCGGCCGCCGCAAGGCCGCCACGGCTCGCGCCCGCCTTTATAAAGGCAAAGGTGAAATTACCATTAACGGCAAACCTGCCCTAGAGTACCTCTCTGGCGATAAATCAAAACTCGCTGAGATTACTGATCCACTAGCTGCTACTCAGAAGCAAAAAGATTTCGATATCTCTATTAAAGTTTCTGGTGGTGGTCTAGCTGGCCAAGTCGATGCTATTAAATTAGCTATCTCTAAGGCTCTCACTACTGATGCGCCAGACCTTCGCCCAGTCTTGAAGAAGGCCGGATTCATCAAGCGTGACCCGCGCGAAAAAGAACGCAAAAAATATGGTCTCCGCTCTGCCCGCAAGAAAGAGCAGTTCAGCAAGCGTTAAACCGCTTACAGAGAAGACAAGAAAATCGGCCCGAGAAAATCTCGGGCCTTTTTGGTACTTTTTATGCGTCGTTTGCAGTTGGTCCCAATACATATCTCCGATAAAGTTTATCAATGTTTTCCGGCAGTGGTGCGTTCGGCACACAGTCGCAAAAGACTACTGCACCATCTTCATCGTAATAATAAAAATAATTATGCTTACCATCGCCAAAAAAGCTCATAAACTCATCTGGTAAAGTCCAGTCCTCCTCAGGGGTGAAGCCATTCTTGGATAAATTCCAATATTCCAGGGCTTCGAATGCTACATCGAGAGCTTCCTGGGAAGGATTCTTCGGCAATTTCTTGAGCGATCCACCATATTGACCAGGTTGCGCAATTACCGAACGCAAGTCGTTGGGCCACATTTCCGAATTTACGCGCGCAAGCACCGTATCAGCTATTGCACGTTTCTCCTCATAGGAAAGGCTTCGCCCTTCTCTTGTGATTACTTGAGCCAGCAGCAATGCATCATCCTCCGAATAGTAATCTATAATCATCTCTGAGTTTTGCTTAGCAAGTACCTCATCATCAATTACTATTTCTTCTGACAAATCCGCATTATCACTGACCTCTGTAACTTCCCAGGTATCTGGCTTTAGAGCTTCATCTTCTTCTACGCAAACGTTATCTCTTGAATCAGATAGATTATCATCGGATGTTTCCTCAAGAGTAACAGTATCAGCAGCGACAGACTCAATCTCCTCGGCTGCAAGTGCGCTAGTGCTTCCATAGGTATTCATGATTAAAACTCCAATCATGCACCAATACAAAAACAACGCAGCGCACCTGCCCTTGTGTTTAGCTTCCATATTTCACCTCCTATATGACGCCTGTTAAAGTACCTCGGAATATTATAGCATATCAACTAAGAAAAGTCAATAAAATACCAAAAACCATAGACGTTTTGGCAAAAATGTGCTATAATATAGACACTGAGGTTTTTATCTAGTACCTTTAAAGGAGGGGAAAATATGGTAGTTGTAAAGAAGAGGAAAAAAAGTATTTGCAAGCTGGTTATCATTGGCATCTCATTGATAGCCTGTCTTGTATTGGTATTCCTCTATTCGGAAGGTAGGTTGGAAGGTAGAACCTTCATTGCTAGCTTCTCCGCCGGAATGTTCTTCATCTCTGGGGTCTTATGTACGTACGTGTTTACTACAGATCCTATAAGAGCTAAGACCATTCCCGTCGCTGTCGCAGAAGTCGCCAAGGAAAAACCTGCCCCCACGGAAAAGCCCGTACTGAGCAAAAAAGAGGAAGAGGCCATCCGTCAAAACCTGCGGAGCAACATGATTTGTGCCGATTGCGCACGCAGGAATGGTTGCTCAATCTTAAAGATAGCAGAGGATGAAGTTATCGAAAGAACGATAGCAAACGGCGGAAAACTAGCCGAAAATGTTGAGTTCTTTGAGATAATTTTAGACCGCTGCACCAACTACAAAAAGAAATAGTCGGATTATTCCGGCTATTTTTATGCTTAATTCAAACTGGTGGAGCAGATGGGAATCAAACCCACGACCTTACGAATGCGAATCGTACGCTCTATCAACTGAGCTACTGCCCCAAGCAACCTCATTATATCAGATATTGACTTTTTTAGCAACGTGTGGTATAATAGAAAAATACGAGGTATGTGTGTCTTAAAAGGCACAAGTTTTTTAACATTGTCATAAAAAGAGGGGAGGGAAAAATTATGACAAATTTTTTTAGAACTAGTCCGTCAAACCAACAAAAGGTATTTATCGTCCATAAAGACGAGAGAACTCCGGTTGAAAAAATAGCAGGCAATGCAGACCTGCAAACAATCAGATTTAGACTCATCCGGCCCGAAGGCTCCAAGATAAACTCCAATTTCAAAGAGTTCATTCTGGCTATCAAGGATGCCGGTAGGAGCAACCTGTCTGTTGAGGACATCGCTGAACTCATGGCAAAACCCGACGAGACTGAGGCAGAGCTCAAGTACATCATCGCGCACAAGCGCAACGGTACTGAAATGGGCTTTGCCATTAACGGCAAAATTGAGACAGTCTTGATACCGAAAGGACTTGGCATCGACTGCCTCATGGAAGTTTATACTTCCGATACTGAAAACGTCGACTGCTATGTCGACGCCACAAACTCAAGAATTTTCACCCCCGACGACAGTCGTTGGGGACATCATTAACCCACCTCGTAAGGGCGCAACTCATGTTGCGCCCATTTTCATGCTTATACTAAATTAAGAAATAGCCGGAACTGGAAACTTCAGTGCCATCTCGCGCACTTCCTCGCGAATCACCTTAAGCTCGTCGTCAAACTTCGCCAACCCTTTCTCGTCGGCAGCCTTCACGCAAATCTGCACCACCGCATACATCCAGTCCGCAATCTGCTGCATCTCAGGAATTCCCATCCCCCGTGTGGTAATCGCTGGCGTACCCAGCCGCACACCACCAGGCTTAAACGCCGCCCCCTTATCGCCCGGCAGGGAATTAGCGTTTAGAGTCAGCCCTACTAAATCCAGTGCCTTCTCATAAAACTTCCCGTTAACCCCGAAAGAATCTTGAACTCGCACCAGTACTAAATGGTTTTCTGTTCCTCCCCCCTGCAAAATAAATCCGTGTTGGCTAAGACCAGCGGCTAGCGCCTTGGCATTTTCGACAATCTTCGCCGCATATTCTCTAAACGAAGGTAAAAGCGCTTCACGAAACGCCACCGCCTTCGCCGCAATCACGTGTTCCAGCGGCCCGCCCTGCGTTCCCGGAAACACAGCTTTATCAATCAAAGTTGGAATATTGGCGAGCTTTTTCTCGCATTTTTTCAGCGGCGAACTCACTACCCCGCGCGACAAAATCAAGCCACCCCTCGGCCCGCGCAGAGTTTTATGCGTAGTAGTCGTCATCACGTCAAAACCATGATCTAGAGGGTTAGGGTGGACGCCACCAGCAATCAACCCCGCTACGTGCGCCATATCAGCCATCAAAAGCACCTCAAATCCAGCTTTTTTGGCGACTTTATCGCGAATCGCCGCCACGCGGTCAAAATCTGGAATCTTCATAAACGCCGAATACCCTACCAAAATCAACTTCGGCAGTTCCTCAAGTGCCACGCGTTCCAACTCATCGTAGTCAATATCACCATCTTCGGCCACCCCATAAGCTACGAAATTATAAATCTTGGCTGACCGTGTCACCGGTGAACCATGGGTCAAATGTCCACCATGCGCTAAATTCATCGCCAAAATCTTGTCGCCCGGCTCACACCAAGCAAAATACACCGCCTCATTAGCATTAGCTCCAGAATGTGGCTGCACATTAGCATGATCTGCGTGAAACAGCCGCATCGCTCTAGAAATCGCTAACCGTTCGATTCTGTCAACGTTAGCCTGCCCGCCATAATAGCGGTAATTCGGCAGAATTTCCTCAGAGATGGCCTTTTCAGAAGCCTCCAGCCCCTCAGTAACAGCACCGCTATCTACCGGCGCCACAAAGCCATCTCCGCCAGAAACCGCCTCAGAAAGGCTAGAAATCCCCTTAAACGAAGGATATCCCTCGGAATACTTATTTGTCAAAACCGACCCCATCGCTAGAAGTACCGCCTCCGAAACATAATTTTCGCTCGGAATTAGTTCTAGTCCCTCTTTTTGGCGCATTTTCTCCGCCGCGATCAACTCAAACACTGGGTCACTTTGCCCACCTTTTTTCGCTGTATTTTTCATAATACCTCCTTATTTTTTCTTAGTGTAAAGCACGTGGGCAAAATCTAAACCATTTTCCTTTCCTTTCTTTAACACTTTGCGTGTGTACTTAGCAAAATCTACCTCTGGAAAAAACACATCCGCGGTTTCATCCACCGCATCTACCTCTGTCAAATACAATTTATCACAATATGGCAGCATCTTTTCATAAATTGACGCCCCGCCAATCACAAACACTTCCTCCTCCCCCTCAGCATGCTCCCGCACAAAAGCATCCAGGTTGTCGACAATGCAAAGCGGCTGCTCCATCCCAGTTGCGGGATCTTTGCGGCGACGGGCCGCAAGGATAGGGAGCACCCCCGCGACGGCGGGCGGTGCGACCGGTGCCCGCAACGGGATGGACAGCCGTTTAGCATTACGCGTGACCACATAATGCTTCCTCCCTGGCAGCATCTTAGGCAGACTTTCAAAGGTCTTTCTCCCCATCAAAATCGGATGTCCCATTGTCACCTCTTTGAAAAACTTCAGGTCCGACGGCAGCCGAAACACCAACCCGCCATCCCGACCCAGCTCTCTGTTTTTACCAATCGCCGCAATTAAGGAAAAAGACATAAAAACCCTCCAACCTACACCGACATCGGCATCTCAATCTTGCCTAGATTTTTATATCCCTCCAACCGAATATCAGATAGTGCCTTAGAATTATCAAACTTAAAGAAGTCACGCACTTCAGGATTAATCCACAGCTTCGGAGGCTCTGGCAACGTACCTTCTTTCACCGCCTTTTCATAGCGCGCAATCTGTTCACGGATGCCATCTACTTGATTTTCGTAAATATGCGCATCATTGGTCATGAAGGTAAATTGTCCTGGTTTCAAACCCAAACAATGTGCTATTAAATAACAAAATACCGCATATTGAACAATATTGAACGGCAACCCCAAAGGCACATCAGATGAACGCGAATTAACCAACAGATTTAAACGTCCATCGGTAATATTCCACTGTGAGTTCCATACACAAGAAGGCAACGCCGCCGTCTCTAGAAACTCATTCTGCCATAGAGATAATACCATCCGCCGATTGCCCGGATCATTTTTCAGTGTATCAATCAAATTCTGTGTCAAGGCATACCGTTTCACAATCCAACCATAAGCAGTGCCAATAGTATGCGCAAACTCAGCCGGGTCCCAATGCCGCCCCATATAATCTCCAGATTCCGGAATTTCCCATTCATCCCAAATCTTAATTCCACGCTCATGTAGCCACCTAACATCATTGCTCTGTACCTGATAAATCCACAGCATCTCAAGTACTGCTGTCTTAAACGCTACTTTCTTGGAGCACAAAATCGGAAACTCTTCCGACAAATCAAACTGCAGCATCTGATGCGGCAACCGAATAGTCTTCACCCCGGCCTGCGCCACGTGCTCTGGTACCGCCGCATTACCATGTGACTTCCCAGTATAATTCTGAATTTTCTGTCCCTGTTCCAAAATTCGCTTACAAAGATCAATATATTGCTCATCAAACTTCGACATATTACCTCCTAATGTATCTCCATTATACCAAGAAAAATTGCCCCTTGTAAAGAGGCAATTTCGGGTGAGTTTAGACGCTAGCTTGAAAGCTTCGGGCATCACAGCTTAAACCAAACTAGCGTATTTTTCAATAACGAACAGTTGCTGAAGCGGCTCCAAATTGAGTTCTCGTTTCTCAGCATAATTTGAAAGCCAAGATATTTCGGATGAAACGCTAGGATTAACCAACGAGGTTCGCTGCCTATAAACTGAATAGATTTTCAAGAATACTTCAGAGATATCCAAAAATTGAGCATTCCGATAAATGTCGTCCAAAAAGGCTACCAACCAGGCATCATGCGGCGCCGGAGAAGCGATTGCGCTATTCTCCAGGTCTTTTCCAGTGCAATACCGCTTATAGAATACGTTGCCAGCTGAGCCATTAGCGGCATAACTTAGGCCGGTCAAAAGCGCATCTGTCTTATCAGCGCAATGCAAGAGCCAACCGCGTGCCGTGCTCTTATCCTGGAACTCAATAAAGCACTTTAAAAGCCCAGCTTGGAGCTCCGCCGGATACATTAGAATCCGCTCCTGGAACACCTCGCGTTCTCTCAAATCTTCAGTTATCCCATCTCTAGTACCGTCATCCGGTATATCTCCATCTAACTGCGCTTCTGGAGCATCGTGTAAACTCGCAACCTTCGACATGATAAAATGCTCACGATAGTCATTCCGCATCTGCTGTGGCAAAGAATGTATGCTAGAAAGCGCTACAGGTTCCAACAACACCGAATCGACAAGCGCCCGCACCCCAGCGCAATGTTCTGCTACGCTCTGGCATCTTTCATAGTCAAAACTACCCATTTCATCGCCATCGCGACTTTTGCAAGTCCGAAACCCACCCCTTAGGGCATAGCTGGGGTCTTTCGCTTCAAAAACCCATGCCCGACAGATTTTTTGGTAGACGTCCATAATCTCACCTCCTAATGTACTTAAGTAACGCCCACAATTACAACTACCTCTATTGTATCACAAAAAGTCAAAATAAAACCCTTGACTTTTATAAGCCCTTGCGCTATACTTGACTTGACAAGTCTAGAAATAGACTTATTTTTATAGGTTAAAGGAGTGTAGATGGCAAAAATCACTAGAATTAAGGCAAGCGACCCTGGGAAATCCCCGGAAAGCTCCGAAAAAGCGCCAAAAACCGTCAAAAAGGTCAAAAAAGACAGCCCTGCGACGGAAAAACCGCTAAAAACCGCTAAAAAGGCCGAAAAACCTGCAAAATCCACAGATTCTGCAAAATCAGCCGAAAAAAAGCCGTTTATCCTGATTCGTCCGCTAGTTTATCTTGGCCGTTACATCAGAGATTCCTGGAAAGAGCTACGCCTCGTCCGCTGGCCGACCAGGAAAGCCACCTGGAAGCTAGTTCTTGCAATTTTCATCTACACCGCTCTCTTTATCGCAATTATTATGCTTCTCGATGCATTATTCACATGGTTATTTAATATCGTTATAGGTTAAAAGAAAGGAAAATATGGCAGTAAACCGTTATGACGACACCAGAGCTTGGTACGCAATCTCTACCTACTCTGGCTACGAAGACAAAGTCGCAGACAGCATCAACCAACGCGTCGGCGGCGCCGAGATGAAGGGCAAAATTTTCAGCGCTCTTGTCCCTAAAGAAAAGCAAATAGAGATTAAAAATGGCAAACGTAAAGTAGTAGATAAAAAAATCTTCCAAGGATATGTTCTCGTCGAGATGAAACTCTCAGATGAAACTTGGTATATCATCAGAAACACTCCTGGCGTTACCGGTTTTATCGGCACCGGCACTCAACCTACACCTGTTTCCGAAAAGGAAATCACCAAAATTAAAAAACGCATGGGCGTCGAAGATCCTAAATTCCAGGTTAATTATTCCGTTAATGAAGTCGTTTCTATCACCGATGGCCCATTCAAGGGCTTTGACGGCACCATCTCTGAAATCGACTCAGTCAAGGGCAAACTCAAAGTTATGGTTTCTATGTTTGGTCGCGAAACTCCCGTTGAACTTGATGCTCTTCAAGTTAAAAAGATTTAACATCTTAACATGAAAAAGCCGCTTACGAAAGCGGCTTTTTTGTGAGTTACTCAGAAGCTTCAATTTCAAGGTACTTGGTAAGAACTGCAGCTTGAAAACGATAGTCAGACAATCGTTTATTATCGTGCTTCAAATGCTCGTTCACCAAATTATTAATTCGCCGGTCACGCTCTTTCGCATTTTTTTTGCGTTCGAAAGCGGCCAAAACCGCCATTGAAAAGATTAAAACCAACGATAAAATTGCCACTATCGTAAAAATTACTTTAAGACTCGGTACTTTTACAATTATGGCTAACGCCGTACCTAATACTGTCATCAACAGACAAAGTATTGTGGTTGGCGTATCTGCGCTAAGCTCCAATTCGGCAGAATTAGAGAACGTTTCTCTCCAATATTCCTTGGCTCTACCAGAACTGATAAAATCGCTCAGCCCTTCAATTTCACCTTCGCATCTTTCCAATTTTTCCCGCGCAATTTGTCTAAAATCGCATACTAACTCTTCTTCCAAATCACGCATAGTGTTGGCGGCTTCTTCTATGCATTCTGCTTCGTCCAAATCTTCCGATGAGGCCCGCATATAGGCCAAGGAAGATTGATACATAGCGCCAATGAAGACGTCTTGTAAATCTTCTTTTAACATAATCACACCTCCCTCTTATGTTAATGTAAAACTCACCCCATCTATTATACATAAAAAAACTTAAAAATCAAGCAAAAACCGCTAGGATTCTAGCGGTTTTTTAAGTTGTCACTTATTTTAGATGCTTAACCTTCGACTTCCACACCCATTGAGCGTGCAGTACCGGCCACTACCTTCACGGCGCCATCCAAATCAATAGCATTAAGCTGTTCCATTTTCTTCTTAGCAATCTCCTCAAGCTGCGCCCGAGAAATCTTACCAACTTTTTCTAGATTTGGCTTACCGGAGCCTTTTTTCAGATTGATAGCCTCGCGAATCAAATCATCAACTGGCTGTCCTAAACAGACCCAATCAAAAGTCCTATCCTCATAAACTTTAATGTGAACAATCACATTTTTACCCATAAAATCTTTAGTAGCCTCATTAAACGGATTGATGAAATCCATCATATTAAGACCCCACTGACCAAGGGTAGAACCTACCGGAGGACCAGCCGTAGCCTTACCGCCGGGGATACGTAATTTTAGATTTCCGATACATTTTTTGGCTTCTGCCATATTATATTCCTTTCGATTAGCGTTGCTTAAAAAGAAGCTTAGCAACAAAATCGTGCGTAACTATTTTATTTTATCACATATTGCCAAAAAGCACAAGATGCGGTATAATAATGACAACAAAATTAATTTGTTGGGAGAGCGTCCGCTCGTTATCACCACAGAAAGGAATTACATGGATGAGGAAAAATTTGCCAAATCTGGCAAAAAATCCAAAAAACACATTGAGGAAGTCAAGGCCGAGGAAGCTCGCCAAGAGAGAAAAGCTGAGAAAGCCGCCGCCGATGCGGAAGCTGCTAATAAACCAAAAGGTGAAGCCCCTAAGGTCCGCCCACTCCTAGAGCGCCGCGGCAAAAAATACCAAGAGGCCCATAAACTAGTCGATAAATCCAAAGTCTATACCCTAAAAGATGCTATCGAACTAGCCGCTAAGACTAGCCCTGTCAAATTCGACGCTAGTTTGGAAGCTCACGTTCGTCTTGGTGTTGACCCACGTCAGGCCGATCAAAACATCCGCACTACTATCGTTTTGCCAAACGGCAACGGTAAGACTGTTCGCGTCGCCGTTTTTGCTCCGCTAGACGAGGTTAAAAAAGCCAAAGCCGCCGGCGCCGACATCGCTGAAGACGAGGAGTTCTTGAAGCGTCTTGAAAAGGGCGAAATCGCCTTTGATGTACTGATTTCTACCCCTCAGTACATGCCAAAACTCGGTAAATACGCTCGTACCCTTGGTCCAAAGGGTCTCATGCCAAACCCTAAAGCTGGTACCGTTACCACTGACGTCGAAAAAGCCGTCAAAGAAGCCAAAGCTGGTAAAGTTGAATATCGCGTCGATAAGCAATCTATTGTCCACATCGGTCTCGGCAAGCTTTCTTTCGGCTCAGATAAACTCTTACAAAACGCCAATGCTTTCTTTGACTCTCTAAAGAGCCAGAAACCAGCCTCGTTAAAAGGCCAATACGTTAAGTCAGTATTTATCACTACTACGATGGGCCCATCCATCGCCGTAGAAAATCTCTACAACTAATTTAGCAGATCCAACAAAAAACTCTTGTATTTTCAAGAGTTTTTTGTTATAATAAATAACAGTTACCAAAGACAGCGACGGGAGTTATCCTTAATCATGTCGCCGAGGCAGCTTAAGCAATGCGTCTTGAGCATCTTACATAGATTGGTAACGATGTTTAACAATTCGACCAATCTTTATCAATCTAACTAAAGGAAACTTATGGCTATTTCAAAAGATAAGAAACAGACTTTAGTTGCTGATTTAACTGAACTCTTAGACAGCTCTAGGATGACTGTTTTTGCCCGCTATCAAGGCCTCACCGTAGCTGAGCTCCAAGAACTCCGCCGCGCCGCCCGTGAAAACGGCGTCAAAATCAAAGTCGTCAAAAACCGTCTAGTCAAAGTCGCTATGGGTGAAATCGCCGTCTACAAAGACACCGATACCACCGGCCTCACTGGCCAGCTTCTCTACGCTATCTCTGATAGCGACGAAGTTGCCCCAGCCAAGGTTCTAGCTAACTTTGCCAAAGAGCACGAGGCTCTGCAGATTGCCGGTGCATTTAACGATACCGGTAGCAATCTTTCTGAAGATGAGATTAAGGCTCTTGCCGCTCTCCCATCCAAGAACGAGCTCATCGCTCAGGTCGTGGCTCAACTTCTCTCGCCAGTCACCGATTCTATCTCCGGTCTTTCCGGCGGTCTTTCCGGTATTATCTCTGGCCTAGAAGCCCACGCTGCTTAACCCAACAGTTAACCAGTAACTTTTTATTAATTAATCAGAGCCAAAGCCGCGACATGTGCGTGGCTTTGGCTCCATAATCAAAAGGAGAGTTGGAGAGGAGAATGTGTCTCCTCTCCACTCCGAAGGAGAAAAATTATGGCTGCTGACATTAAAAAACTCGCTGAAGAGCTTACTAAACTAACCGTTCTCGAAGTTAACGAACTCAAGAACGTCCTTAAAGATGAATATGGCATCGAGCCAGCTGCTGCCGCCGTTGCAGTTGCCGGCCCTGCCGCCGCCGATGGTGGTGCTGCTGCCGCCGACGAAAAATCTGAGTACGACGTCGTATTAAAAGATGCTGGCGCTCAGAAAATCGCTGTCATCAAGGCTGTTAAAGAGGCCACCGGCCTTGGTCTTGGTGAAGCCAAAGCTATCGTTGATGGTGCTCCTGCTACCGTCAAAGAGAAAGTTGCCAAAGACGAAGCCGAAGCTCTCAAGAAATCTCTTGAAGAAGCTGGCGCTACCGTCGAACTCGCTTAAGTTAAATCTCCCCACCCGATTGGCCGAATTGTCATAACCTAGCAAATTAAAAAAAATAAATGGGTGTCGAAACGTGTGTTTTGCGCGACATAAGCTTGGCCATCCCGCCCCTTGGGACGCGGCGAGCGCGAAGCGCGACGCGGCCTTGAGCGGTCGCGCAAAACACATGTGAGACAGGCCCCATTTATTTTTTTTGATATAATATTATTATGATCAAAATCATCGCCGGCGGCAAAAAATCCAAAGATTGGATTAAAGAAGGCCAAGCAGAATATGAAAAACGTCTTAAAAAACCTTACGACGTCCATTTTGACTACTACGAAGATGCTAAAATCGCCGCATTTGCCTCTAATTGGCCATTTAAGGCCGATGAATATGTTATCCTACTAGATGAGCGGGGTCAAAATATCTCCTCGCCGGAGCTCGCTTCACGCCTTGAGAATGCCTTCAATTCTAGTAAAAAAGTGGTTTTCATTATCGGCGATGCCTTCGGTGTCAGCCCAGAAATTAGAGAAAAATCTGATTTTATATGGAGTTTTTCTAATTTAGTATTCCCACATGAGCTCATGCGCATTATGCTTACCGAGCAAATCTATCGCGCCCAAGAAATCAACAGAGGTGGAAAATATCATCACGTCTAACAATAAAACCATAAGCGCAATTTGTCAAAGTCAGCTTTACAACATTTTTAGCTCCATATCTGTAAAAATCGTGGAAAACTTTTCCAAAAATCACCTTGACAAAAAAATAGCGTTGATATACTATAATATTAATACTATATTTAACAGACAGGATTGCGAGGATGTCTGAATTACCAGAAAAACAAATAAAAAGACTTAGGAGTCTTATCCAAGAGGCTGAGACTAATTTGGCTGCCGCCAAAGAGCTTCTAATTTCCGTCTTAGGCGACGGTGAAGCTATTACTGCTCCTCGCGACGTTGTTTTAGACACCCCTGAAGGCAAAATTATCGAAGGCGTTTTCGATGGCCAAATCATGATTGACCAAGAAGGTAAAAATTACCCTGTTCCTGCCAACTACGCCTCCAAGTCCAAGCTCGTTGAAGGTGACATCATGAAGCTCACTATTACTCCCGAAGGCAAATTCCTCTATAAGCAAATCGGTCCAGTTGAAAGAAAGACCGTCATCGGCACCCTTACTCATCACGACGATAAATATTACGTTGAGGTCTCTGGCAAAGAATATGAGGTCCTCTATGCTTCCGTTACCTATTTCCACTTAAAAGAAGGCTCCCAGGTCGCCGTTATCATCCCAGCTAACAACGAAAACGCCACTTGGGCCGCCGTTGAAGCTGCTTTATAAATCAAAATCCAAAAAGCGTGGGTTTCTGCGAGTGGTTTTTTGGATTTTTATCCCATAAAACATGCTACAATAGTACTAAATGAAGGCATTATATCGTAAATATCGTCCTACTAAATTGTCGGATGTCATTGGCCAAGATCAGGTCGTAAAACCTCTCACCGCCAGCTTAAAATCCGGTAAAATTTCCCATGCCTATCTTTTTACTGGCCCACGCGGCTGCGGCAAGACCTCTGTCGCACGCATTTTTGCTCATGAAATTAACCATTTTGACTATCAAATAGAAGATGAATATACTGACATTATTGAAATCGACGCCGCCTCTAATACAGGAGTAGATAACATCAGGGAATTAAGAGAGAAAGCCTGCGTAGCCCCTACTAAAGGCAAATATAAGGTCTATATCATCGACGAAGTCCATATGCTCTCAAAATCTGCTTTCAACGCCCTCTTAAAAACCTTAGAGGAGCCGCCAAAGAGTGTTGTTTTCATTATGGCTACCACCGACGCTTACAAAGTCCCCGTCACTATTACTTCGCGCGCCCAAAATTACGCCTTTAATCTCGCCACCCCTGATATAATGCTAAAACATCTTGAAAATATCGCAAAGCAAGAAAAAATCGCCATAGAAAAGCCCGCACTCGAGGTTATCGTTAAAAAAGGTGGTGGCAGCTTCCGCGACACCATCTCACTTTTAGATCAAATTTCCACTATAACATCCAATGAAATCAAAAAAGCTGATGTTATCTCAATTTTGGGTTTACCAAATGATGACACTATAAAAGATCTCCTCTTAGCCTACAAAACTGGCGATGTCGCCAAAATCACACAAAAACTAAAAACTGTCTTAAATAGTGGCACAAAACCAGAGATTTTAGCTGAGAATCTCATTTCTGCCATCATTGAAAATCCCGAGCCGGAACTTTTACCGCTGTTAGAAGAACTACCAAAAGTCAGCAGCCCATTCGAGGAGGCCAAAATCCTCCTTGCTTTCCTTGAACCCGCTAAAAAAATCCCTAATTTTCACTTCAATAGCTCCCTCGGCCACAATGCCGTCACCGCCTCAACAACTTCAACGGCTTCAACCGCCTCAACTACTCTAGTCACTCCAGTGACACCAGCTACCAAAGCAACTTCGACAATACCAATAGAATCAACAGATAGCACTTCTAGCCTTAATTCTAAAGCTACCGGAGCACCTATAGCCCTTGATTGGTCAGCCTACATCGAAAACGCCAAAAAAAGCAATCTCATCGTCGGTAACATCCTCGAAAAATCTGGATACGAACAAATCGGCAACGAACTCCACCTGTACCCTGAGCGCAAAATCCACATCAGTATCCTAAAATCAAAAAATAACCTCGAACTTCTAAATAAATTCCTACCACCTGGAATCTCAGTTATCATTGAGAACAGTGCCAAAAAGCCTCAAAAAGACGACAAAATCGACCAAATTTCTGATATAATGGGAGCAGTACAGGAGGTAAATAATAATGGAGTCCCATTCTAGTGATGAACTAGCCGGAAATGCTAGGATTACACCACAAGATGAAAATGCTGAGAAATCTTTGCTTGGCGCCATTTTATTATCTGATAATATTTTTCCAGATATCCTAGAGCGCGTTAGTGAAAATGATTTTTACGATGATAAACACCGCAAAATCTACGCCGCAATGACCACGCTCTATAATTCCCATCGCCCCATAGATCTTCTTACTCTCACCTCTGAGCTTCGCGCAGCAAAAAATCTTAAACAGGTCGGTGGCGCTACTTACCTTACCGCTCTTACTAACTTCGTCCCCACCGCCGCCCACGCTTCAGCCTACGCCGATATTATTGCTGAATGTGCTATCCGTCGCCGCTTAATCACCGCCGGCACCAATATCGTTCAGAAAGCCTACGATGGAAAAAGCAGCATTACAGACCTCGTCGGTTCCGCTGAAAAGGACCTCTTCGCCGTATCTGATAACACTGTAAAATCTGACTATTCCTGCCTTTCCGACCTCTTAGCTGACGCCTACGACCGCATCGAAGATTTACACAAAAATAAGGGCGCGCTCCGTGGCCTCAAAACCGGTTTTAAGGACTTAGACAAAAAGACTGCTGGCTTCCAAAAAGGTGATTTTATTGTCATCGGTGCTCGCCCAGCCATGGGTAAAACCACCTTGGCTCAAAATCTAGCCTACAATATTGCCACCATTAATAACCGCGGCGTGCTATTCTTCTCTATGGAGATGTCCTCGAATGAAATCGTTGACCGCATGGTCTCTGACGTCTCCGGCATTGATAACTGGAAAATCCGCACCGGCAACGTCTCTGATGAGGATTTTGCTAAAATCGGTGACGCCTTCGGCGAAATGGATGAAGTCCCCATCTATATCGATGACACTTCTGCCATGACGGTCCTAGAGCTCAGGAATAAAGCCCGTCGCGCCGCCCATGATCACGACATTGGGCTAGTTATTATTGACTATTTGCAGCTCATCTCTGGTTCAGATCGCTATGCTGGCCAACGCGTCCAAGAAATCACTGAAATTTCCAGAGGCTTGAAACAGCTTGCCCGTGAGCTAGACATCCCGGTCATCGCCCTTGCCCAGCTCAACCGTGGCGTCACCAATCGCGACGATCCTCGTCCAGTCCTATCCGATCTCCGTGAATCCGGCTCCATTGAGCAAGACGCCGATCTCGTTATGATGCTCCACCGCCCAGATTATTACCACCAAAACGAGGAGGGCTACGAGGAAACTCATATCACAGAACTTCTCATCCAAAAACACCGCCATGGCAGCATCGGTAAAATTGATCTCTACTTCCATCCAGAACTTTTGCGCTTTATGTCACTAGACAAAACCCACGAATAAATGTTATACTGGTTATGTGAGAAAGATTATTATCTCAAGGCTTTTTCTGTACCGCCATCGGTACGTGATAGGCTACACTTTATTATTCCTGGCATTTTCCGCCTTGATTTTTCTGATACCGATGCTCAGTCCCGATGGCCTCTCTAAAGCCGAAATGGAATCCGCCACCAGCTCACACGCGCTTTCTTTCGAAAGTGCTATGAAAGGCGGCGTCGTAGATTTACCTTACCACGCCCTCCAGAAACTTTCTCTCAGCTTATTCGGACTTAGTGCCTACTCTATCAAATTACCTAGTATCATCATCGGCTTACTCCTCGGCGTCATTCTAGTTCTACTATTAAACCGCTGGTTCAAAAACAATGTAGCTATTATCGCTTCCATCTTGACCGTCCTCTCTGCACCTTTCTTATATCTTTCCGGCACCGGCACGCCTCTGATTATGCTCGTATTCTGGCCAACGCTCCTGCTCTGGCTAGGTTCCAAGATTAACGGCAAAGCCCTAAAAAAAGCTTTTTACGCCTTCATCTTTGCCGGCTGTCTCTTACTCTCGCTATTTACGCCCTATCTTATCTATTTTGCAGTTTTTATCGTCATCTACGCCATTTCTCACCCGCATCTCCGTTTTATGGTCAAATCACTGCCTAAAGTACCTTTCATCTTCACTGCCATTCTCGGCATCGCCTGCCTTGGTGCCTTAATTTTCGAAATCGTAAAATACCCAGAAGCCGTTCGTGAAATTTTCTTCATGAAAGATTTTTCTTGGGACGCCTATTTCACTAACATTAAAAACGGCTTTTTGCCACTATTTTCTTGGAACGGCACTACAGAATCCACCTTCTTGTCACCAATGATTGGTCTTGCCTCGCTTGCACTTGCCGTTTGCGGTCTCATTTCCACCGCCCATGGCTTCTTTGCTTCTAGGAATTCCATCGCCTCCATTTTTATCGTCTTTACTATCATTATTTCCGGCTTCCGCGCCGATTGTTCCGTGCTAATTATCTTACCTTTTGCCATCTTGACCGCTCACGGCATCCGTTACATCCTAGAAAAATGGTATGGATTATTCCCAGAGAACCCTTATGCTCGCATTTTTGGCCTCATTCCAGTTTCTACTATCCTCGGTATCATGATCATTACTAGCTTAACGCACTATGTTTACGGCTATCTTTATAATCCGACCGTCGCCAGGGAATTCCAAAATGATTTAGCCCTCATCTATGATAACGTCGAAAAAGGTAGTACTATTCTTATTCCTGCCGGTACCTATACTTACGATTTTTACAAAATTTTAGACGATAAGGGTCTCTATAAAGTTACTTCCAACACTCCGTCCACTAACGACAAAGAAACTATCAAACACCTTGCCACTCTTGGCAAATGGCCAGCCAAATTGCCATATGACCTGCATCGCATTATCACCTCGCCAAAATCGACAGATTCTGATAGAATATACTTATATGAATAATTAGGAGAATCAAAATGGGTCAAACTATGGATCAAATGAAGATGCTAAATCAGCTCAGAAAAGCCCAAAAAGAGCTTAAAAACGAAATCGTAGAAGTCGAAGCCGGCGACGGCGCTGTTGTTGTCCAAATCAATGGTGAACTCAAAGTTAAGAAGGTTACTATTGACCCAGAAAAAGTAGACTTAGATGATATTCATGAACTAGAACGCTGGATTGAAAACTGCTTCCGCGATGGCTATGCCAAAGCTCAAGAAATTGCTACTGATAAAATGAAGCCCCTAATGGGAGCTCTAGGCAACTTAGGGATGTAATGCTTCCCAAATCTCTCCAAGCTGCCATTGATGCTCTATCGGCTCTCCCTGGCGTTGGCCCACGCACCGCTGAACGCTACGCCTACTACCTTTTTCGCGCCAATCCAGCTTTATCTCAGGCTCTATCCTCAGCCTTGTCAGACCTCCATTCCGGGGTTAAATCTTGCCCTGTCACTTTTGCATTAATTGACGCCAAAGAGGACAAATCTCCACTTTATACCGACCCTACGCGTGACAAAACTACCATTTTAGTTGTTGAGGAGCCGCTAGACATTTACGCCATTGAATCCACCCACGGCTACAAGGGCACTTACCACGTCTTAGGCGGTGCCATCTCGCCGATTGACGGTATCACTGCTGACGAGCTTCATATCAAAGAACTACTCCTCCGGGTCGAGCAAGACGGCGTCAAAGAAGTAATTATCGCCACTAATCCATCAGTCGAAGGGGAATCAACCGCTCTTTTGATTTCCAAACTTCTCTCCGAAAAATTTGGCAAAAATCTCAAAATTACCCGCTTAGCCCGCGGCCTGCCTCTAGGCGTCGACCTCTCTTATGCCGACCAAATCACCCTCTCAGCCGCTCTAGAAAATCGCACCGACTTATAACTACTCTACGTCAATTTTTCCGATTAGTTTTTTAGATGCCTTTTCCGGTAATGCCTCTACGTCTTTTAATTTTCGCTCAATCACACGCGAAGTTGTTGCCGCTGATTCAATCTTGTTGGCAGACTCAATCAGTTTCTTATGTGTAGCATCTAGTAAATCGCCAAACTTACCAAATTGCGATTTCACCGCACCCAACACTTGCCAGACCTCCGATGAGCGTTTTTCGATTGCTACCGATTTAAAGCCCATCAAGAGCCCATTTAGTGCTACCGGCAAGGTAGAAGGACTTGTAATAGAAACGTGATACTTCTGTCGTATCTCATCGGAAAGCCCCGAAATGCGTAAAATCTCCGCATATAGCGACTCTGTTGGAACAAACATCATCCCAAAATCCGTAGTAGCCGGCGGGTCTAAGTATTTCGTGCTAATTTTCTTAGCCTGCTCTTTTACATCGGCAGCCAAAGCCTTAGAGAATCGTTCTATATCCTCTTTACTGCCACTATCATAAGCCGCAATCAGTCTCGAATAATTTTCTACCGGAAACTTACTATCAATTGGTAGATATACCGTACTCTCATCATCTTTTCCCGGCATTTTTATCGCAAATTCCACTCTATCTGTACTATTTTTCTTAGTAATCACGTTCTCATCATACTGCGAAGCATTTAAAATATCCTCAATGATGCTTGAAAGCTGTACTTCGCCATAAATCCCCCGCGTTTTTACGCCTTCCATCACTTTCTTAAGGTCACCTACACCAGTAGCTAAGTTTTTCATTTCACCTAACCCCTGATAAACTTGCGTTAATTGCCCGGAAATCGTCTTAAAGCTCTCGTTAAACCGTTTTTCTACGCTAGCCTTCAACTTTTCGTCCACAGTTTCGCGCATCTCCTCCAACTTTTTAGTATTTTCCTCTTGAAGATTCTTTACCCTATTATCTACTGTCCTTTGGATTGTCTGCAGATTGTCCGAAATTTCCTTGCGGTTATCCCGAAACTCCGAACTAATCTTTGGCGTCAACTTATCCACTTCCGACTCAATCCGAATCATCCTCTCATCTAACTTTTTAGTATTTTCTGCGATGTTTTCTGCCAACTTTTCCAAATTTTCACCCCCCGCCTTTGGCTTTTTAACCAAAAGCACTAAAAGTAACACTAAATTCACCGCCCCCAAAATAATCATAACAACTTCCATAACCGTATTATAACATAGAAACCTAAAAAACACGAAACGTAAGTTTTTGTCCGTCTGACAATTAGATTTGAACTTCAAAAATGTATATTCCTGACGCGAGCGAAGCGAGCCAGTGTATGACATTTTTGAAGTTCAAGTCGAGGACAAAAACTTATGTGAGTGTTTTTTAGATTTCTTATGGTATAATACAGATATGTACAACACTTTTTCTGATTTTTTAAAAGACAAACATTCTCTTTGTATCATCCAAGCCGAAAACCCTGACGGCGATTCTTTAGGTTCCGCCCTTGCCCTAGACTACCTTTTAAAAGACCATGAAATCTCCCTTTATTGCCCAGTAGAAATCCCTAAATATCTCCGTTATTTTGACGATTGGTCCAGAGTATCATTAGAATTTGATTTTAACGCTGGTGGATACATTATTGTTGATACCGCCGCCGAAATCCTCCTGTCTAAGCTCTTAGATGATCCTGCTATTAAAAATAAGCTCTACGCTAGTCCGGTTTTTGTACTAGACCACCACGAAACCGAAGATAACCTCACCTTTGCTCATCAGGGCCTAATTCAGACCTTACCAGCTTGCGCTGATTTAATCTATAAAATCGCTAAGGAACAAGGCTTCTTATCTACAGATTTTGAAAAATTAGACGACACTGAAAAAGCCCGCGAAAAACGAGCCTGCGAATACATTTACTACGGCATTTTGTCTGACACTCTTGGCTTAGTCTCTAGTTCTACCACCGCTGATACTTTTACTACCATTGCCGATCTTGTTTCTCGTGACCTTGACGTCGCCAAACTAGATGAGCATCGTCGCGAATTTAGCAAGAAGACCCCTCGCATCCTTGATTACAAAGCCGATCTTATCAAACGCCTTGAATATTTCTTAGACGGCAAGCTCGCTACCGTCCATATTACCTGGGAAGATATCCAAAATTATTCCGATGAATACAATCCTAATGTCCTCATCTTAGAAGAACTCCGCATGGTTGAAGGCGTTAAAATAGCCGTCGCTATCAAAACCTACCCCGATGGCAAAGTTACTGGCAAAATCCGTACAGACAGTGAGTTTCCTCATGCCGACAAAATCGCTGAATATTTTGGCGGTGGTGGCCACCCTTATGCTGCTGGTTTTCGCACTTACGATTTATCTTACGAAGATACCGTCCATGAACTTATTACCGCCATTTCAAGTATAGAAAAGGAGGAAACTAAATGAAACTCTACAACCGTCAAAAAAAGCAGTTAGAAGATTTTAAGCCACAAGACAAAAATAACGTCAAAATCTACACCTGCGGTCCTACCGTTTACAGCTATGCTCACATTGGTAATTTCGCCTCTTATATTTACTGGGATTTACTAGTCCGCACCCTCACTGCAAACGGCTACAAAGTTAACCGCGTACTTAACCTTACCGATGTTGGTCATCTCTCGTCCGACGCCGACGATGGCGAAGACAAGCTAGAAAAAGGCGCCAAAAGAGAAGGTAAAACCGTCTGGGAAATTGCCGACAAATACATCGAAGCCTTTTTCAAAGATTATAGAGCCTTGAATCTTACCGAGCCTACCAAAATTGCCCGCGCCACCGATTATATTGAGCAAGATATCGCACTAGTTGATACCCTCACTGAAAAAGGCTACACTTACGAAACCACCGACGGCATTTATTTCGATACTAAAAAATTCAAAAAATACCCAGATTTTGCCAAATTAGATTTAGACAAGATGCGTGCTGGCGCTCGTGTCGAATTTAGTAGCGAAAAACACAATGTTTCCGACTTCGCCGTCTGGAAATTTATTAAAGAAGGTGAGAACCACGCTATGCGCTGGGATTATCTTGGCCGCCCTGGCTACCCTGGCTGGCATTTAGAGTGTTCCACCATTATCCATACTCTACTCGGTGAACCTATTGATATCCACACTGGTGGCATTGATCATATCCCAGTTCACCACACCAATGAAATCGCTCAATCCGAAGCCGCTTTTGAAAAAACTCTAGCTAACTTCTGGCTGCATGCCAATTTCTTAACTGTAAACGGTGAAAAAATCTCCAAATCTCTTGGCAATACCTATACTTTAGCCGACTTGAAAGAGCAAGGCTTTTCTCCTTTAGACTTCAAACTCTGGGTTTTGCAAGGACATTACCGCGGTGAAAGAAATTTCAGCTTCAATGATTTAGAAGCCGCCAAAACTCGACGCCTAAACTGGCGAAACCGCCTCGCTTTCTGCTACCAAATTAACCCAGAATCTACTTTTAGCCAAGAATATGCCTTAGAGCTTGTCTCAAATGACCTCAATTCTTCTGAAGTTTTGGCTTATATCGACAATTCTACCTTAAATCTTGACGATTGGCACTTTGTTGACCAACTTTTAGGCCTCAATCTATCTGAAACCACCCCTCAAGTCTCCACTCAAATTCTAGAAAAAATCAATCTTCGCGAAACCGCCAGAAAATCCAAAGATTACGCCACTGCTGACAAATGCCGTGATGACCTCGCCGCCGCAAATATCACTGTTCTAGATACTAAAGACGGCCCAATTTGGCAATATTTAGCCTAAATTATAGCTGAAATAGCTTTGAAAGTTCCGCAAATATATCTTCAATAGTACCGCTAGCATCTACTACTGGAATATTGAACTCTTTTGCAATTTTTGGATAGGCGTTGTTTACTTTTTGTTGGAATTCTGATGGCTTAGCCTCAAAAGTCTCCTGCTTTTTACCACGTCCTTTTTGGCGCTCCACCCGCACTTTATCAGAAACCGTCAAAATCGCCGCACAATCCGGTGAAACATAATTATCTGGCAATAATTCTTTAGTAATCCTGATGATTTTAGACCGCGAAACTCCTTGCCCGTACCCCTGATAAGCTAATGTACTCCACCAGTTTCTAGCCGAAATCACCACTCCGCCACGACTTAGCACCGGCTCTGCTAATTTTTTCCACAATTCTAATCGTGCTGCCGTAAAAAGTAGCACATTGGACATTGGTAAAAAGTCAAATCCGCGTGTCAAAATTACATCATGCAACTCATGAGCCTCTGATAAATCACCATCTGGCTCATCCATCACTAGTACTTCCTTTCCTAGTTTCTCAAAATGTGATGCTAAAAGCCGTGCCTGCGTAGATTTCCCAGTCCCATCTTGCCCTTCAATCACAATATACATCTATTTGCTCCTTCCTATCATTTTATAGTAGCAATCCGGACAAAACGCCTTGTACTTCACCTCTGTCTTGCCATCATCAATCACTACCGCTTCTCCCTCAGTCATTAACACCCCATTGAGAAAGCGCAGATTCCGCGTAGCCTTTTTGCCGCAATCGCAAATCGTTTTTAATTCTTCTATTTCATGTGCCAACTGCAACAGTCTCGTTGCTCCTTCAAATCCACTATCATTCTGCTTAAAATTCAATCTTAAACCATAGCAAATCACCGGAATATTAAGCAACGATGCTACTTCGCTAAGTTCATCAGCCTGTTTTGGAGTCAAAAACTGCGCCTCATCTACTAGCACACAGTTCACTTTTGCATAATGTTCTTTAATCTTAGAGAATAAATTATCATCCCGAGAAAATACAAAGTCAGTATCTCTAGACAAGCCAATCCTGGATAGCAATTTTTTATCATTTTTCGTATCAATTGCTGGCTTTATTACGCAAACCTTCTGTCCACGTTCCTCATAGTTAAAAGCTACCACCAAAAGCTGCGCTGTTTTGCCACACCCCATTGCCCCATATCTAAAGTAAAGTTTTGCCATACTTAAATTATAGATTACCACTCAATTTCTGGCAAGCCATGCTCTTTCAAAAATTGGTTGCACTTAGAAAAATGCTTGCATCCAAAAAATCCATTATAGGCCGATAGCGGCGACGGATGCGGCGCTTCTAGTACTAAGTGCTTAGACTTATCAATCAGGCCGGCTTTAGACCTAGCGTCCCGCCCCCAAAGCAAAAACACCAGATGTGGCCGCGTTTCATTTAGATATTTAATTACTGCCTCTGTAAAAATCTCCCAACCTCGCCCCCGATGCGAACCAGCCCGATGCGCCTCCACGGTGAGTACATTATTCAAAAGTAGCACTCCTTGACTTTGCCACGGTGTCAAATTACCAGTTTTATTCACATGCCGACCGATGTCATTATCGATTTCTTTATAAATATTTACAAGCGACGGCGGCACCGGCTGGCTATTTGGCACTGAAAACGCTAGTCCGTGCGCCGCACCTGGAGTATGATACGGATCTTGCCCCAAAATCACCACTGTTACCTTATTAAGATCGGTTGAAAACGCCCTAAACACCTGTATTTTAGGTGGGAAAATTTGCTTAGTCTCATATTCTTGATGTAAAAAATTAGAAAGTTCAACAAAATACGGCTTATCAAATTCCGCCTTTAAAAAAGCCTTCCAACTTTCATCCATACACTCATTATAAAACAATTTTCTATAAAAATGTTTTTAAAAAAGCACCTGCTTATGCTTGCAAAAACCAAAATTCTCGTTACAATTCTTGCTATGGGCTCCTTAGAAAAGGAGATCAAAACGTGGTTTACAAACCACGTCAAAGATGACGGCCATCCGTATTCCCTTGACAAACACCAGGCCGCCATTATTGCCGATAGCCACAAAAATACTCTCGTCACCGCTCGTGCCGGCTCCGGCAAAACCAGGACTATTGTCGCTAAAATCGTCTTTTTATTGGCACACGAACATATTGAGCCTGAAAAAATCATCGTTTTTGCCTTTAATCGCAAAGCCAAAACTGAAATCAACGAGCGTCTTACTAAAATTACCTATAATAACCGCCCGCTTTTTAAGAAGCCACCCCATCTTGCCACCACTTTCCACGCTTTTGCCTACCAAATTCTAGGCGGCAAAAAAATCCTAGATGGCAAAATTATCACCGAGTCACAGGAAAATACTATTTTAAGGAATATCACTAAAAAATACCTACTGGCCAAAACCGATTTTGCCACTTTAGCTCATCAGTCTCAAATTGCCAAGCAATTTATTATCAAAACTGAACAAAAATTTTTCAAAAATTATGCCGAGTTAGATCAAAAAATCGAAATCGAAAAAAATACCGAATTACAAACTCTAAACCGCATTTTTAAAGATTATCAAAGGGAACTAACGGCTAAAAATCTTATCAATTTCAATCAAATGATGGAGAAAGCCTCGTCTTATCTCGAAATCTTAGCGAGAGACGCCACCACCGATAAAACAACGCCTACTGTCACTAAAAATCTTAACTTTTCCTATATTTTCGTCGATGAATATCAAGATTTTTCGCTACTTTTTCTCAATCTCATCCAATCTCTCCGCCAAATCTGCCCAGATTCCCATCTCTTAGCCGTCGGTGACGACTGGCAGGCCATCAATCGTTTTGCCGGCTCCGATGTTGAATACTTTTTACACTTTGAAAACTATTTCACAGAGGACTGTGCCAAATTATTTATCCCCACCAACTACCGCTCTGGTAAACAAATCGTAAAAAACGCCAACTTTTTTATGGGCCAAGCCCTAAAAGATTATAATGGGTGCAAATCCGGAAATAAAAATAAAGCCGCAATCTATCTCAAAAACATTGCCTACCACCAAAACACCACCGAAAAAACCAATAAAACACCGCTCCTCCTCAAAAATTACCTAGAAACCATCATTCAGATCATCAAAGAAAACACCGGCAAAACCGTTAAAATCCTCCATCGGAACAATGTTCTAAGTTTTAGAAACTGGTCGCTAGAAAAATTCGTCAATTTAGTCAGGGAGCAAGTCGTAAGAGAGCATATTTTGACCGAAAATGCTGCTTCTGCCCTCATCTCCGAATCTACTATCCACCGCTCCAAAGGGCTAGAGGCCGACGTCGTCATTTTACTTGAAATTGATGCCGAAAAATTCCCAGGAAAAGATAAAACCGGCGGACTATATCACATTTTCGGTGAAACTGAGCAAACTTTATTCTCGGATGAAGCACGTTTATTCTATGTCGCTTTAACTCGCCCTAAAGAGAAACTCTACATTTTAAGCAAAACTACCAAAATCGTCAAAGAAACCAAAAAATACAATTTCTTAAGTTATCTAAATGAGGATTGGCTAAACCCACTTTAAGAGCCGTTTTTTCTCCTCTGACCCATCCTCATAGGAATCTAAGATATCCTCAATATAAGTCTTGCCATTGGTCAGATTCAAAGTCTCCACTTGCGGCATAGAAGCCAACATCCGGATAATCGCCTCGTCCGTATCTATATTAGTCATTGATTTTGCGGAACCATTTTTATGCGAATTGACTCTCAGCTCCTTATACACAAACCGCGTAATCCCCGCTTGTAAACAATACTTTAGACAATTTTCACAAGTCGCCATTTTATTATACAAAGTACAGCCCGCTACATCCCGATGCGCAAAAATCAACGCATTCATCTCTGAATGAATCGCAAAATAATACTTCATCGGCCGCTCAGTTAAAGTCATTTTACTCTCGTCTGCCCCCTGAAGTAACCCGTTATAGCCAAATGACACCGGACGATGTTTGGCATCCACAATCACGCACCCATTTTGTGACGACGGATCTTTACTCCGCTTAGCGACTTCCTCAGAAATCCCCATAAAATACTCATCCCACGTCAGTTGTTTACGCTCAGTCATAAAACCTCCATTTTTCTTATTTTACCACAAGACCAACTTTTTTGAAAAAAGTCCCTCGCTTATGCTTGCATTTTTAATTATGAGTACGCTATACTGGAAAAATACATTAAAAAGGAGGTATATGAAAAGATTACCTTTTCAATCGGAGCCGTCAGTGCTGTAGCCTTCACTGCCGTCTGTCTCCCCTTAGCTACGCCGTCATCCGCCCTAAGTTGCGATGACGTACAATTTATTTTTGCCCGCGGTTCAGGCCAAAATTTAAATGCCGCGGAGTACTCGGAATTCAAAACTAACATAGAAACTGAACTAGCCAAACGAAAATCCACCCTAAAATACAGTTTCTATGAGCTAGGTTCTAAAAGTTACGGCGGAGCAAAATATCCAGCCGTAGAATTAAACACGCTAGTCGTACTTGGCGCCAAAATCTCCGCTGGCACCGCTTTTTCCTTTGGAAAAAGCGTGGAACAGGGAATGATCGAACTACAGAACTACATCGGCTCAGTTAGCTCCAACTGCAAAAATACCAAATTTGTCCTTAGCGGCTATTCGCAAGGCGCCATGGTGATTACCAACACCATTCCCAGCCTAGACCCCAATAAAATCACCTACGTCGCTAATTTTGGCGACCCTAAACTCTATTTGCCAGAAGGCAAAGGACTCATCCCTGACGCCTGTAAAGGCAAAAATCTCTCACCTTACCGAGAATATGCGCCAAACTGCCATACTTCCGCCGGCTCGCTTGGCGCCAAAAAACCGTATCAAGAATCTGGTTGGGCTGGCAAAATCGGCCTCTGGTGTCGCGATAAAGATATTATCTGTGGCGCCGGCGTAAAAATCACTAAAAATTCCTCTACTAGTGCTTCCGAGGGTATCATTGGTAACGCTATAGCATCTCACGTCTCTTATGTAAAAGAGGGTCAAGTTAAAGACATCGCCGAGACTATCGTTAAAAAACTCGAAAAATCCTTCAAGAGCCAAGTCCCCGTTAAAAATACCGTCGCATCCACAAACCGTGACACGATTATTTTAATAGACGTCTCCAATTCTATGGACTCGCACATCAACTCATACAAATCCGAAGCCAAGCGGCTTGCCAAACAGACTATTGATGCCGGCGGTCGCGTGGCACTCTTCACTTACAACGATTTACTCTATGATCGACCAACCAAACTAACCGACTTTGGCTCGTCCTACGACGAATTTGTTGCAGCCATTAACGACATAGAGACCTATGGCGGCGGTGATGCTCCAGAGGACACGCTCTACGCTGCGCTTTATGCCATGGACACTGTTAGCTGGCGAGCCGGCGCCACTAAAACTATCGTAATCATCACTGACGCCGGCTATCATGATCCGGACCGCTACGGTAATACTACCAAAAAAGTCATTGAACATTCTCTGGAAATCGACCCAGTTAATATCTACGTAGTTGGCGATCGTAATAACGAGCTCCAATATACCGAGCTGATCTCTGGTACTAATGGTGGGTTTTATAATATCTCAAGCGATTTAGCTCCAAGCACCGACATGCTGCTTACTCGCCCTAGTGTCGTTTTTCCACTAGACGAATATCAAGGTGTCCCTGGCGACGAATTTACCTTCTCCGCCACCGTTACCGGCGAAATCGCCAGTTATGCCTGGGACTTAAACTTTGACGGTATTTTTGAAACCATTTCAGCCGGTCCAGAAATCTCCAAGACTTTTACATCTGAAGCTAGTGGCTTTATCCAGCTTAAAGTTACTGACGTGAACGGTAATGTTAGCACCGGCTCTGCCAAATTAACCGTCTCTAGTAGCTTAGCCGTAGAGCCAACTTTATTCAATATCCATACCAATAGCGCCCCCGGTGAGCTTTCTATCAGCTATAGCCTCGGCGAAAACACCGCCGCCGTCCTTGTTCAAATCGGCGACGCCGGGATAGGTATCACCTCTGAAACCCAGCTCTATATTAGCGATATTATTGAAGATACCACCATCTCTCTTGTACCGATATCATACGATGGCACCTACGGCACACCGCTTAATATTACTACAAATGGCAACGTTAAAAACCTCGGCCTAGGTGGCACCACCACTTCAAGCGGCGATAAAAGCACTATAACTAACACCACCACTAGTAATGATGTCGCCTCACCAGCCGTTCCGCTCGCTCCAAACAGTGGTAAACGCTAAAAACACTACCTCGACGACAAATGCCAATGATCGCCATATTCACACTTATACACCGATAACTCTGGGGCGCCGTGATCATGCTCCGCCACTTTAGCGGCTACTTCCGCCTCCTCCTTAGTGTCATAACAAACTTTGTGGGCCTCGCCCACCCAGCATCTTTTTGGCTCATATTGTGTATTTTGGTTCAATTTTCTAGACATATCAATTATTATACCCCAAAAACTTCTACTTGTGGAAAAATGTTGTAAAAATTACATGCAAAATAACCATATTTAGTATTGACACCCCACATTTAGTGTTTTACAATGGTAACCAGACACTAAATATAGCGTCCAGCCAAATTAAACACCAAAATAATAAAAACCATACATTTAAGGAGGTAATAGTTTTTATGTTCAAGAAAATCAAGAAGCGTGACGGTAAAATCGTCAACTTTAACCCAGAAAAAATCACCGACGCCATCGCCGCAGCCGGTGCAGCTACAGAGGAATTTAAATATGATCGTGCCAAGCAGCTTTCTGACAAAGTCTTAAAGAAAGCCGAAACTGAGATCAAAGAGCGCACTCCGTCCGTTGAACAAATCCAGGACTTAGTAGAGCAAGTTTTGATGGAATCTAGCTTCAAGCGCACCGCTAAGGCTTACATCACTTATCGCCAAGAGCGCAACCGCACCCGTGAAGCCAAGTCTAACCTCATGAATATCTACAAGACTATTTCCATCGCCGACGCTTCCGAAGATTCCGATGTTAAACGCTCCAACGCTAACGTTGACGGCAACTCTGCCATGGGCAAAATGCTTCAATTCGGCGCCGAAGGTTCCAAAGTCTTTGCTAAAACCCTCCTCATGAAACCTGAATTTGGCTACGCACATGATAACGGTGACATCCACATCCATGATTTAGATTTCTACGCCACCGGTACTCTTACTTGCTGCCAGACCGACCCACTTAAATTATTCGCCAACGGCGGCTTTAATACTGGTCACGGCCATCTTCGCACCCCTAACTCTATCGGTTCCTACGCTGCACTTGCCGCCATTATTCTTCAAGCCAACCAGAACGAACAACACGGCGGCCAGTCTATCCCAAATTTCGACTACGCTATGGCTCCGGGCGTTGATAAATCTTTCAAAAAGGCCCTAAAGAGCAACCTCGAAAAGTACAATAAATACTCCGGCAAGAAACTAGATATTAAAATTCCAGACAGCATCAAATACGGTGACGAAAAAACCTTAAAGAAGCTCAAAATCCCAGAAGTTGTTATCGAGACTTCTAACGAAGATGTTGAAAAACAAACTTTCCAAGCTATGGAAGGTTTTATCCACAATCTCAACACCATGCATTCTCGTGCCGGCGCTCAGGTACCATTTACCTCTATCAACTTCGGTACTGACACCTCTCCATCCGGCCGCCTAGTTTCTAAATATCTCCTAGAAGCCACTATGAACGGGCTTGGCAAAGGCGAAACTCCAATTTTCCCAATCAGCATTTTCAAGGTTAAAGAGGGAATCAACTACAATCCAGAAGATCCAAACTACGATTTATTCAAACGCAGTATGGAAGTCTCCGCCAAGCGCCTCTTCCCAAATTTCTGCTTTATCGATGCGCCATTTAATCTCCAGTATTACAAACCAGGTGATTACCGCACCGAAATCGCCACCATGGGCTGCCGCACTCGCGTCTTTGGCTCCATTTTCCCAGAGTCCGACGGTATCGTTACCGGTCGCGGCAACTGTTCTTTCACTACCATCAACCTTGTCCGTCTTGGTATCAAGCATGGCATCTGCTTGAAAGAGCGCAAAGAAGCTGACTGGTCTGGTTTCTACAAAAACCTCGACGAAATGATGGATCTTGTAAAAGATCAGCTCTTGGAGCGCTACGAATTTCAGGCTAACCAACACGTCAGAAACTTCCCATTCTTGATGGGTCAAGGCAACTGGTTCGGCTCCGAAAAACTCGGTTGGAACGACAAGCTCCGCGATGTCATCAAGCACGGCACCCTCTCTATCGGCTTCATCGGCCTTGCCGAATGTCTCAAAGCCATGATTGGTGAGCATCACGGCGAATCTGACGAGGCCCAGGAACTTGGTCTAGACATCATCACCCACATGCGTGAACGCTGCGATGAATATAGCAAGAAATACAAGCTCAATTTCTCCTTACTTGCCACCCCAGCCGAGGGTCTCGCCGGCCGCTTTACCAAGATTGACCGCAAAGAATACGGCAAAATCAAAGGCGTCACCGACAGGGATTTCTATACCAACTCTTTCCACGTCCCGGTTTACTACCCGATTTCCGCTTTTGATAAGATCGAAAAAGAAGCTCCATACCACGCTCTCTGCAACGCTGGCCACATTAGCTACATCGAGCTAGACGGCGACCCTTCCGACAACATCGAAGCCTTTGAAGCCGTCATCCGCAAAATGCACGACTGCGGCATCGGCTACGGCTCCGTCAATCACCCAGTTGATCGCGACCCGGTCTGCGGCTTTGCCGGCATCATCAAAGGTAATCGCTGCCCATCCTGTGGCCGCATCGAAGACGACGTTCTCTTTGAACGCCTCCGCCGCATCACCGGCTACCTCGTCGGCTCTCTAGAGCGTTGGAATGACGGCAAAAAAGCCGAGGAAGCCGCCCGCGTCAAACACAATGTCAGTTGCGACGATATCAAATCCGAACAAGAGATTGCCAAAAATCACAAGAATGGTGTATACTCTAAGAAAGAAAAGGCCGAGCGCGAAGCCAAAAAAGCCTCTGCTAAATCGGCATTAGGAAAGGAGTAGATAAGAATGAGCGATAGTATGACCTCTTTCGAAGGGTCTAAGACTCGGCCGAGCGGCCCGAAGCAGCCAGAGAAAGATGGTCATACATCACTCATTCGTCTATCCGGCCCCATTGAGCATGACAATATCGTGAACGGCTACGGCCTCCGCGCCGTACTCTGGACTCAAGGCTGCTGGCGCCACTGCCCTGGCTGCCAAAACCCTGAAACTTGGGATTTTGACGGTGGTTTTGAAGTCGACATAGAAGAAGTTAAGTCTCGCCTTGCCGCTTTAAAAGGTCAGGCCGGTATCACTTTTTGCGGCGGAGAACCATTTGAGCAGCCAGAAGCCTGTCTTGAAATTGCCAATTTCTGCCGCAAAGAACTGGGCTGGAACATCTGGAGTTTCTCTGGATACACCTACGAGGAGCTTAAAAAAGCCGGCGGCGCCAAACTCGCCTTCTTAAAATCTCTAGACGCTTTGATTGACGGTCCTTTTATCTTAAAAGAACGCGATTTGACACTAAAATTCCGCGGCTCCCGCAACCAACGCCTCTTACACCTAAAAAATGGGGAAATAGAAAGCGTAGAATAACAGAAGTGTAGAAAAACAAGGACTTAAATACTAAAAATACCAGAAATGACAAACCGCCCCTTTCGGGGCGGTTTAAGGTGCTTACTTGTAATTTCTCTTGAAATGATTTACGACATTCTTAAATGAATAAGTGTCGATAAAACCATTATCATCATACTCTGGTTGACAATCAAACGTATCCATAGCAAATGATACACCTGATATATCCCAACTTATCGGATCTAAGTTTTTACCCGTTGCTACCTCCTCAATAGCCGTCATTTCTGCATTAAGAAAATAGCTTGAATTCTCCTCAGTTACCCCTGCGGTAACAATCTTACATTCTGGCGTAAAATCTGGAGCTAAACGCTCATTTATAAACACGCAGTAGCAATTGTTACCATCGGTCCAAGACACCGTACAGGTATCCCATGTGGTATAGACATAATATTCTATGCCATAGTGACATATAGAGAATATCTCTTCTACGCCATTTGGGCTCTCGTAAAGAGTGTATCCTAATTGCCTAGCATACTCTCTCGGATAGAAAGTCGTCCCATCCACGAGATACTTACTCTCGTCTAACGTTAGTGACTCCTCCGATTCCCCCGGCTCCGCAACGTCTGCTTCTGCAGTTTCAGCAGATTGCTCTATCTCAAGAGCTGCTTCGTTTTCTACTTCAACCGTTTCCGGAATAGCTTCTACTTTTGGGGCGGCAACAGTATCAGATGTGGCATTATCATCTCCACAGCCAGTAAAAATACTGGCCAGGAATATTACCATAAATACCTTTGATATTAAGTTACGATATTTCCTCATATTCATATTTTTACCCTCCTTAAAATTTAATGAGAAATATACTACCTATACCTACTATTATACCACACTTTCCCGAAAAAATCAATAGTTTACAGCACCGCTTATGTATAATATAATAATAAGCAATATGGATGATGAAGGGTCAGAGCAAAGCTCGGGGGGCTTATATGATGTTAGCCCAGATTTTTCTCCAGACTTTTTGAGCAGCAATGCCCAAGACGAAAACTCCGCCGAAAATACCCTGCGAAACAACGAGGACGCCGCCGCATCGGCACCCAGTGGCTTTTATGAAGGTGCAAGAGATCGCGAAAACAATGTCAAAAAAGATGGAAAAAGTCAAGAAAAAGCCGACAGCGCCTCAAAACTCGCCGAAAAAGGCGGGGCAAAAAAGCTCGGTGGCGCTGGCTCCAAGCTCAAAATGCTCGGCATGTCCAAAGCCGCCATCCCCATTATTATCATCGTACTAGCACTAATCATTGTCTTTGCGGTCTTTCTATTCCTCGGCCAAAGCTCCTTCGCCAAAAACTTCAAAGCTCTACAAATGATCGATAGAAACTCCACTGCTGACGCTAACGCCGTTATCACCGACAACATGATCAACGGCCCGCAACTCTGTGGCGGCGAAAGCTCCGGATACGGTGACGTAGCCTACAACAACATGGATCTCACTTCCGAACAAATCCAAGATTTTGAGGACGCTGGTTTCAAATACTCCGAATCCGAAAAGACTTTGTCGCTTGAGCTTGGCAACGGCACTACTGAAGTTATCACCTGCGATACCCGAGTTGGCAAAACCAAAACCGGCGAAAGCCTAGCCATAGGCGGCTCATCAGTCACCGACGTAGATGACGGCGTTGACTACGAAGCCGTAAAATCCGAAATTATCGCAAATCTTGGTCTAAATCCAGACACCAGCGAAGTCATTGGCTTTTCCGAAGCCCTAGATAACTCCACCGTCAAAGAAAAATACATGATTGCTACCCGCGCCTACCGCGGTGATATATCCGGCTGGTTTACACCCGTCGCCGACATCATGGTAGAGCGTCTTGGCGTATCCAGAGACTTTTTCTCCGATTTTGAAAAATCCGGTAGTGCCGATAAGGACCGCGAATACGTTGATAACCTCGTCGAAGCCCGCACCGGTTCTAATGAGGGTGAAGACACTAGCGAGTCCTTAGAAGAACGCGTCAACCAAATTGCCGAAAACTCAGAAGAAGATAACTGTGGTGCCATTTCCGCTTTTAATGATATAGAGGGTATCACCGCTGCTGACCAAACCTACAAGCAAATCCTCATTTCTGCCATGTATCTAGAGTCCATTGATAAAACTACCGCCGGTTATGGTACAGAATCGCCAATGGCTACTTTCACCACTATGTTCATGAAAAACGGCGCCGCCAGTTCAAAGTATATGCAGCAACTTTTCGGTGGCAAAGAATTAGAACAAGGTGACTCCACTATCAAAGATGTCGTTGCCCAAGCTAGCGGCGCCGATGTCGACTGGAGCGCCGGCGTCGACGAGGATACTTACAGAAGTTGCGCCTATGTTGGTAATACTACAGTTTATGATAATGCTGGCTTTATTTCAACTATTACTTCATTATTTCAAAAAGTCTGGAGCTCTATAAAAAATTGGCTCTCATTCGGAACCAAAAACAGCACAGAAACTGTTGCCACCGCCCTCGCCCCCCAAATCGCCCAATTCGAAAAAATGAAAGCCAACAAATACTACGGTGACGACATCGACGGCGAAATCCAGGGCAATGGTATCGGCTTTGTCACCGAACGCTACTTTGGCGAGCATTCCAAATCTGCCGGTCAAAACATTGGTAATACTGAAGCCACTCTTGCCTTCAAACATATCCACGACGAAGTCGTCGCCGAACGCGCTTGGTATGATCAACAAACCAAAAGTCCGTTTGACACCTCGTCGCCATACACTTTCTTAGGCAGTATTGTTAAAAGCCTCACTCCACTCGCCGTCAGTACGCCATCACTCAATCTCACTTCCACCGCCACCCAGCTTGGCAACATCGTTTCAGGCTCCGTCACTAGCCTCCTACCAACTTCCAGCGCTCTTTCCGACGCCGAAATCATCGGCGACCAAGAAAACTGCGTCATCGGCAACTCCACCACCGGCACTGCCAACAACGGTTGCAATTCTTACTACGTTTCCGACCCATCCATCCTCGGTAACAATTCCGTTCAAGCCTTCGACAATGCCGCTAATATGCGCTACGACACCGAAGGTACCTATATCGGCGGCTATGCTTACGATGATAGCAAAAATGGCGCCGCTAGCCCTACCGGCTACGCTGTTGACAACAAAGCCGATGTCGCAAAGCGTAGTACTTCCGACCCAATGTATCGTGACGGCCCGGTCAATTCCGAGGAGGCTAATTACGAGCATCATTGGCCAGAGGTCAAAGAGCAAGTACTAGAAAGCCTCGGCGAGGATGTTGTCGCCGTTGGCACTCCACACGGCTGCGAAAGTAACTGGTATCACGAAACTCGTTACAAAGTATTACCAAACGGCACAATCGACTACTCCAAACAAGAAAAATGGATTAATTTTGACTGGCCAATTGAGTGGAAATATTCCCGCGGCCCTACCAACTTTGAATACGCTGGCTACGAATCCGGTTGGCCAAATGTTTTAAGGAATGGCAGCGTCGGCCAAGAACTCGCTGAAAACGACGAAGCCCCAGGCGAATGTATGTTGGACTTTTACATCGACGAACAAAAGCTCCCTGTCATTAACGATAATAGCGCCCTTGCCCTCTACCAAATCGCCAGCGGTCAACGCAGTTCCGAATGGGGCTCGGCCGACGACGCCAATGTCAAGTGGCTCGCCAAATCCGATTTTACCCAAGGACGCTTGCACCCTTGTACTGTTAATCTTAACAAAGAAGGCGACTCATCCGACTACGATAAATACTGCCAACCTTACATTGATAACTGGGAATGGGGGCCAAATCCAAAATACCCGGACAACATGGAGCAAGCTGTGGCTAATAGCAAGACCATGTCCCGCTGGATCAGTGGCTCCGCCTTCACCATCACTTCCGGTAACACCACCGGCGGCGTCAATGTCGGCACTGTCACCGATAACTTCAATCTCCGTTTTGAGGACCCAACTCGCGGCAATGCCAACTTCTGGGAAGAGCAAAAGTACTACCAGTCCTTCTCCGAAATGCAAGAATGGCTCGATAGCGCCGGATTCTTCAAAGACAAAGATTCACCGACCGCCAGCCTACTCGCCCGATACTACGACGAAAACCCGCTAGATCAATCTTATGAGGGCATCCTCGCCCGCTACTCCGGCAAGAGCAAAGAGCAAGTCATAGCCGTCCTAGACCTCTTAGACTACGCCGAATTTCTAGCCAACTATAACCCGGCCGACCTCTACCCACTTGCCCCTACCGATGAACAAATCATCTACGAAAGCGAAACCGTCATCGCCGACGCCAGAGCTGAAAACGCCGTCCTAGAAAAAGAAATCATTTACGACGAAATCAGAAATCGCGCCGTTACAGTCTAAAAGTTTAAACTTTTTATGCTATAATAAAACCATGAGCGAAGTTTTTAATTTTAATTCTAATGACATCAAGCCAAATGACGGTTTTGGCCCTCAATCTTCATCCACGCAGCAGCCTCAATCTGCGCAGCCCCAGTCTCTACCTCAGCCTGAACAGCCTCAGCCACCAATCGCTCCACTAGCCACAAACGCTAGTCCTAAAAACACTCTTATTTTTATCATCGTCGGTCTTGGCGTTTTAACACTTGTTCTTGCTACTGTCTGCGTCTGGCTTATCGTTGACAAAACTAAAACTACCACTCCGGAAATCGCCGCCACTAAAACTTCCGAAACCACCACAGAATCTACCGAAATCACCGCAAAAACTCTTGGCTTTTTCCCAAAAAAGATTAAAAATCCTGCCGATGGCGTCACCTACCGCCTCGGCGTCCACCGCACCAATAGTAGCGGAAACGGCGTCTTTGGCGCTTATATCAATACCGAAAACTCCGGGGTAGAACTCTATATCTACTGGGAATTCATCGGAAATTATTACGGCGTTGATACTGGAGGAAAAACTAATCGCCAGCTTGCTCACATCGCATTTGACCAGCCTATCGCCGACATTACTCTTGGTGAAAGTGGCCAGACTGTTGGCGGCGACGTCTTACTATTCTTAATGCAAGACGGCTCCGTTGAATATATGCCTATCGTTAAAGCCTTACGGGAAAATCGCTTTGAAAGCTACGGCAAGATGGGCGGCTTATCCGATATTGTTAAATTTTATCGCACCGACGCCATTGACGGAAATGGCGATTTCTCTGGCTACATTACTACTCTAGCCCAAAAAACCAACGGCGAAATCATCGACCTCCAAGGTTTCCTCCGCTCCGCCGTCACACCATCCGAATAGCACCAATTAAAGCTTTTAGGTTCTAGTAAAAACCAACTTTTTGTGCTAAAATAGTCTTATTGGGTCGTCGCCAAGTGGTAAGGC